>JBOHIC010000271.1:0-7057 GCA_050725835.1 Novosphingobium sp. | reverse complement strand
GTGGGAAGGCATGCTCGAAGACCCCGAGCCCGAGTTCGTCGAGCACCCCCACGCCCCGGCGCACACCGCTGCGGGGGGCAAGCGCGGGCTCGAGCTATCGCCGGAGAACTTCGACTAGCGCTTCGGCGCCGGCGTCTTCGGCTTGTACGCGCACAAGTCCGCCACCGGGCAGCGCCAGCACTCCGGGGTGCGCGCTTTGCACACGTAGCGGCCGTGGAGGATCAGCCAGTGGTGCGCGCCCATGCGAAACGGCGCGGGGACCTTCTTCTCGAGCTGGAGTTCGACCGCGAGCGGGGTCTTGCCCTTGGCGAGGCCGGTGCGGTTGCCGACGCGGAAGATGTGGGTGTCGACCGCGAAGGTCTCGGCCCCGAAGGCGCAGTTCATCACCACGTTGGCGGTCTTGCGCCCAACCCCGGGGAGCGTGGTCAGCACATCGCGGTCGGCGGGCACCTCACCGCCGAAATGGCGGACGAGGATTTCGGACAGCGCAATCACGTTCTTCGCCTTCGAATTGAACAGCCCGATCGTCTTGATGTGCGCCTTGAGGCCCTCTTCGCCGAGTTGAACCATTTGATCAGGCGTTTCGAACTCCTGGAACAGCGCCTTGGTTGCCTTGTTGACCCCGACATCGGTCGCCTGCGCCGACAGCACCACCGCCACCAGCAGCTGATAGGTGTTGCCGAAGGCGAGCTCGGTCTCGGGCGACGGGTTGTCCTCGGCGAGGCGGCGGAAGAACTCGAAAACTTGCGCGCGATTCAAAGGCCGAGCACCTCGGGCATGGTGTAGCGCCCCGCCGGCTTGCCGATCAGCCACTGCGCCGCGCGAACCGCGCCGCGGGCGAAAATTGCGCGGTTTTCGGCGAGGTGGGTGAAGATCAGCCGCTCGCCCTCGCCGAGGAAGTGGACCGCGTGATCGCCCGCGACGCTGCCGCCGCGCAGGCTCGCGAAGCCGATGTCGCCCGAACCGCGCGCGCAGGTGATCCCGTCGCGGCCGCGCGCGCTGGGGGCCGGCAGGTCGATCCCGCGCCCCGCCGCCGCGGCCTCGCCCAGCAGCAGCGCGGTGCCCGAGGGCGCATCGACTTTCATCCGGTGGTGGGTCTCGGCGATCTCGATGTCCCAGTCCTCGCCGAGCCGCGCCGCCGCCTCGCGCACCAGATGCGCGAGCAGGGTAACCCCGAGCGAAGTGTTGCCGGTCTGGAGCACGGCGACGGTCTCCGCAGCGGTATCGCACAGCCAGTGGTGGCGTTCTTCCAACCCGGTGGTGCCGACCAGGATCGGCACCCCCGCAGCCACGGCCGCGTCGAGATTGGCTTCGAGTGCGGCGGGCGCGGAGAAATCGACCAGGACGTCGCTTTGCGCAGCCAGCGCGGCCAAATCGCCGCCCTGATCGATGCCGTCGCTCAGGCTCGCGCCAGCCGCGGCAATCGCCTCGGCCAGCGCCGCCCCCATGCGCCCCGCGCTGCCGATGATCCCGATCCGCGCCATTGCCGTCCCCGTAGCTGGCGTGCTTCATGGGGGACATGAAGCCAATCCGCAACATCGTGATCCTGACCGGCGCGGGGGTCAGCGCCGAGAGCGGGATCGACACCTTTCGCAGCACGGGCGGGCTGTGGGAGCAGCACCGGGTCGAGGACGTCGCCACCCCCGAGGCTTTCGAACGCGATCCCGAATTGGTGCTGCGCTTCTACGACATGCGCAGGGCCGCGATCCAGGAGAAGCAGCCCAACGCCGCGCACGAGGCGCTGGCCCGGCTCGACGCCGAATGGGCGGGCGAGCTGCTGATCGTCACCCAGAACGTCGACGATCTCCACGAACGCGCCGGCGCGCGCCGCGTGCTCCACATGCACGGCGAGCACCTCAACGCCTGGTGCACCGCCTGCGACGTGCGCACGCGCTGGACAGCGCCGCTGATCGAGCGCCCGCCCTGCCCGGTGTGCCGGTCGCGCAGCCTGCGCCCCGATGTCGTGTGGTTCGGCGAGATGCCTTACCGGATGGACGAAATCTACGCCGCGCTGCGCGGGGCAGACCTGTTCGTGAGCATCGGCACCTCTGGCGCGGTTCACCCCGCCGCGGGGTTCGTGCGCGACGCCCGCGAACTCGGCGCGCGGACGCTCGAGCTCAACCTCGAACGCTCGCAGGGGTCGGCGTGGTTTCACGAAAGCAGACTGGGGTCGGCAGGCGAGCTGGTTCCGGCGTGGGTCGCGGAAATGCTAGTCCGAAGCTGAACAGCCGCGACACTCCGGGTCCTTGGCGATCCGCATCGTTCTCAGGCTCGGGACCAGCCCTTCGAACAGATGGAGCTTGCCCCACTGCGGGTCGCCGAGAGCCGCCGCGCCTTGGAGAATGATCCGGATAGCCTGCATCGCGGCAAATGCACCGACCATACCGGCCATCGCGCCGAGCACTCCGTCTTCGGCGCAGCTGTCGCAGTCATCGTTGTCGAAGGCGTCGCCGACGAAGCAGCGGTAGCAGCTCTCGCCCGGGAGGTGCCCGGCGAAATTGGCGACCTGGCCCTGGAAGCGTCCGAGCGCGGCGCTGGTCAGCGGCACTCCCGCCTTCACGCAGGCGTCCGACACCGCGAGCCGAGTCGCGAAATTGTCGCATCCGTCGAGCACGAGGGTGGCGTCCTCGAGGAGCGGCGGCAGCGTCTCGCCCCCCACCCTCCCGACGTGCCCGCGCACCTCGAGGGCAGCATCGAAGCGGCGGACCCACTCGGCCGCGGCCTCGGCTTTGGGCCTACGCAAATCCACCTCGGCGTAGATCGTCTGGCGCTGGAAATTGCTCGCCTCGACCACGTCGCTGTCGACCAGCGTCAGCCGCCCAACGCCTGCGCCGGCGAGGTACTGCAACGCCGGCGAGCCGATTCCGCCGCAGCCGATCAGCACCACGTGCGCCCGGCTCAGCGCCACCTGCCCCGCCCCGCCGACCTCGGGCAGGACGATATGGCGCGCGAAGCGGTCGAGGCGGTCGGGAGAAAGGCTCACCGCGCCGCCTTAGGACGCAAGGGGGGGGCGACTCAAGCGGGCGAAGCCTCGGCCGGGATGCGGTTGTCCGGCGGCGAGACCAGGTCCGGCCAGCCATATTTGTCCCAGGCGTCGGCGAGCCCGATGCGCTGGGCGAAGGGGATGAATTCGGGGTCGTTCCAGATCCGGCGGATCGGATCGGAGTCCGACCAGATCGACAGCAGGCAAAGGGTGTTCGCGGGCGACACTCCGGCGCGCAGCGAGCGAAACAGCAGCGCGGCATAGCCCATGAAGATAGCCGGCAGGATCACCGTCGGGTCGGCCGGATCGTGCAGGGTTGCGTGGAGCATGTCGAGGGTGCGGCAATAGTGCTCGCGGGCATCGGGATCGCCGCTGCACACCCCTCTCGCAGCGACCAGCCAGTAGGCGTCCATCATCTCCGCCGGCATCGGCTCGGTTCCGGCCGGCGGGGTGATCACGCTGTTCATCAGCAGCTTGGTCTGCTGGTAGAGTTCGACCGCGCGGGCGTGGTCGCCGTTCGCCGCGACCGCCACCGCCAGCCACATCGACGGGAAGCCGAGATCGACCATCCGCTCGCCCGCCTCGATCGCCCCGGCGATATCCCCGAGGTTGAAGCGCCCGACCGACAGCAAGTTGTACTTGCGCCCATCGACCGGATCGAGGTCGATCGCCGATTCGACATAGCGCATCGCATCGCGGGTGCGCCCGCAATAGAGCAGGAACGAGCCGAGCCGCATCGCCACCGCGGGGTTGTCGGGTTCGAGTGCGAAGGCCTTGAACGCGAGGTCGAGCGCGCCGACCACGTCGTTCTGCGTCCACGCATGGATCCCAAGCAGCGAATGCGGGTGGGCGAGATCGGGCACGATTGCGATCGCCTGCCGCGCGCATTCGGCCATGCATGACGATGCCGCCGCGCGGTCCATGCACGGGGTGTAGACCGCGACCAGCTGGTGCGCCTCGCCCAACGTCGCCCAAGCCTCGGCGAACTCGGGGTCGAGCGCGACCGCCTGTTCGAGCAGGGTGATCGCCGTGGTCAGGACATTCTCGCCGAACACTTTCGACATCAGAGACTTGCCCTGGAGATAGAGGTCGTAGGCGTATTTGTTCGCGGTGCCGCCGCGCGCCTGCGGCACCTGCAGGGCAACGCCCAGCGCCGCGCTCAGCGCAACCGTCACCGCCTCGGCGACCGAGGCCTGGAGCGCGAAGACATCGTCGAGCGAGCCTGCATAGTGCTGCGCCCATTCCTCGAACCCGGTCTCGCCGTCGATCAGCCGGACGTTGATCCGCACTTGCCGGGCCTGGCGCTGGACCGATCCCTCGACCAGGTGGCCGACCCTGAGCGCCGCGGCGATTTCCGCCGCTGGGAGCTTGCTGCCGCGGAAGTGGAACGACGAGGTGCGCCCCGCGACCAGCAGCTGCGGCACCCGGCCGAGCGTCGTGATCAGCTGGTCGACCATCCCGTCGGCGAAATAGTCGGTCGGCTGGTCGTGGCCGATCGCTGCGAACGGCAGCACCGCGACGCGCGACGTGCCGTCGCGTCGCATGACGACTTCGACCGGCTGGACCGGCGCCGTGCCATTCCCGGCGACCCCGTTCGGAGCCATCCCGATGAAACGGTAGCCGCGGCCATAGACGCTTTCGATGAAACGCGGCTGCCGGGTGTCGTCGCCGAGCGCGCGGCGCAGTTCCTTGATCACCGACGTCAGCGCGGATTCGGAGACGATCATCCCGTCCCACGCCGCCTCGAACAGCGCGTCCTTGGTCAGCAGCCGCCCGTCGGCGTCGATCAGCGCGGTGAGCACCCGCCAGGCCTTGTGGCCGAGGTGCAGCGGACCGCCCGGCCCGATGACGCGTTCATCGGCCCGGTCGAGGGCGAACTCGTGAAACCTGATCGACCCTTCCTGCAACTGCCCCCCAACACCCGCGCCGTCAGGCGATGCTCCCGTCACCGGCCGACGCACCCATCCTTAGCCGCAACGCGCGGCCGAGCCAGAATCTTTTCAGGATTTCTCCAGCCTGCCCTCAGGATCGCGGGGCGACGACCCGCTATTGCCGCAACACCGGTCATCGACCGGGCGTCAGCGCTGAGGGTCGCGCCTGCCGCAGTTTGCCGCGTTCCGCTCCGGATCGACGGCATCGACCCTCGCGACGGCGGCCTCATCCCGAGGCCGACGCAATAGGGGATAGAATCATGAACATGTTCAAGACTATGGTCGCCGGCGCAGGCCTGCTTGCCTCCGTCACGATGATCGCACCGACCGCGGCCAGCGCGCAGGAATCGAGCTATCGGCCCGGCACCGTCTGGGAAGCCGGGCGGATCGACGTGCTCCCCGGCCAGTTCGAAAACTACATGGACTGGCTCGCCACCAGCTGGAAGAAGATCCAGGAGCTGGGCAAGGCCGAAGGCGTGGTGGTCGAATACCACGTGCTCGCCACCAACAACCCGCGCGCCGGCGAGCCGGACCTGATCCTGATCGTCGAGTACAAGGACTACCAGACCACCGCGCAGCAGGAAGCGATGGCGAAAAAGGTCAACGCGCTGATGGCCTACGGCGACAACCGCAAGGCGACCACCGCCTCGGGCGAGCGCGGCAAGATGCGCGAACAGCTCGGCTCGACCGAATACCAGGAACTGATCCTGAAATAAGCGACCCATTTCAGGTTCATAGGCAGGCGGCGGCCCTCCCGGGCGGCCGCCTGCCGCATTTCTGCGGCCGCGAACAAGCCAGAGGGCAACCCCGGCAAAAGCTGGGGAGCGGCGGCGAATTTCCCTGCCGATAACTTGTGGAAGCTCAGCTTTCCAGCTGGCGCAGCAGGCTGCGCACGTCGCCGTCCATGTCGGCGTCGCGGGTGCGCAGATCTTCGATCAGGCGCACCGCGTGGATCACGGTCGAATGATCGCGCCCGCCGAACTTGCGGCCGATCTCGGGGTAGGAGCGAGGCGTGAGCACCTTGGCGAGGTACATCGCCACCTGGCGCGGGCGGACGACGGCCCTTGCCCGGCGCTTGCTCGACATCTCGGTTCGGTCGACGCGGTAGAACTGGCACACCGTGCGCTGGATTTCGTCGATGGTGATCCGGCGGCGGTTGGCCGAGAGGATGTCGGTGAGCTGCTCTTCGGCGAGCTGGAGCGAGACCGCCTGGCCGGTGAGCTGGGCATAAGCGATCAGCTTGTTTAGCCCGCCGACCAGCTCGCGGATGTTGCGGTTGATCGTGCGCGCGAGGAACTCGATCACGTCCGCGGGCACGTGGTGCGGCGAGAAGCGCGCCAGCCGGTGCTCGAGGATCGAGCGGCGCAGGTCGATGTCGGCGGGGGTGATGTCCGCGACGAGGCCCATGGAGAGGCGCGACAGCAGCCGCTGCTCGACCCCGTCGAGCGCCTGCGGGGCGCGGTCGGCGGCGAAGACCAGCCGCTTACCCTCGGCGAGCAGCGCGTCGATCGTGTAGAGCAGCTCTTCCTGGGCCGAAGCCTTGCCGATGATGAACTGGATGTCGTCGACCAGCAGCAGATCGAAGCCGCGCAGCCGCGACTTGAACTCGATCATCTGGTTCTGGCGCAGCGCCTGGACGAATTCGACCATGAACCGCTCGGCCGAGCAGTAGAAGATCCGGGCCCGCGGGTGCGCCAGAAGATAGGCGTGGCCGATCGCGTGGAGCAGATGGGTCTTGCCCTGGCCGGTCGCGGCCTTGAGGTAGAGCGGCGCGAACTGCGGGGTTTCGGTCGCCGCCATGCGCTGCGCGGCATTGGCGGCGAGCACGTTCGAAGCGCCCGAAACGAAACTGGCGAAGGTCAGCGAGGGATCGAGCCCGATCGAGCCCATGCCCAGCGTGCTGCCGCCGAGCGAAGCGAACTCGCCGCCGACGCCGAACCCGCCGAGTTCGCCGCAGGTGCCGTCGTTGGCGGGCCGCCGCGCGTCGTCCTTGGCGAGGCGCAGCTCGGGCAGCTGGCGGCGTCCGGGGTGGACCGAGACCCGCACATGGCGAACGTCGGGCCGGGCGATCTTCCACGCGAGGCTGAGCCGGTCGGCGAAGCGGTCGCCGACCCAGTTGGCCGAGAACTCGGTCGGCAGGAAC
>JBOHIC010000270.1:0-3863 GCA_050725835.1 Novosphingobium sp. | reverse complement strand
CGCTCGAGCCCGTCGCAGGCGGGATCGCCGACCGCGCCGAACAGCACGGCATCGGCGGCGCGGGCCATTTCGAGCGTTTCGGCTGGCAGCGGGTGGCCGTGGCGGTGGTAGGCGATCCCGCCGACATCGCCCTCGAACAGCACCAGCCCCGGCAGCCCCAGCGCCTCGAGCACGCGTACCGCCTCGCGCGTGACCTCGGGACCGATCCCGTCGCCAGGGAAAACCGCAATCTTCATGGAAGGCGCTCAGTCCCCGATTTTGGCCAGCCGCTCGCGGAGCAGCGCGCGCGCCCCCATAACATCGCTGCGGCGGTCGGCAAGGAGGTAGCGTTCGAGCTGGCCGCCGAGCCGGTCGAGCTGGGCAAGTGTTCCCGTCCAATCGGGCGCAGGCGCGGGCGGCCCTCCGCCGCCGTAGCCCAGTTCGCGCAGCAGCAGCGCCTCGTAGCCGATCAGCCCGGGCACCCAGCCGCGCGCCGAGGGGGCGTGGCACACCGCGCTCAGCAGCGCGGCGAGCGCGTCATACAACGCGGGGTAGGGATGGCGCTCGGGCAGCGCCGTCGCGGTGAGCGCGGTGACCCAACCGATCGAGACGGCCGCCAGCGGCTCGCCCAGCCACGGCCCGCGGCTTTCGGTCAGTTCGAGCCGCGCGAAGGGGAGCTGGTTGTCCGAGCGGCTGCGCAGCTCGGCCTCGACCAGGTTGCCCGGGACCAGCACCGGGCGCAGCTGCCGCCCGCGCCCGCCCGCGACATAGCCCGCAACCAGGCCCTGGGCGGGCGTGAACAGCCGCGCGACCACCCCGGTCTCCCCGTGCGCGCGCGCCGCGCAGACGATGGCCGGGCCGCGATAGTGCATGCCCTCGCTGTGGCGGAGCGATGCAGCTCAGGCAAGTCAGGCGGCGCGCATCGCTCCAGCTTCGTCGGTGGTGCAGCCGTCGCAGTCGCTCGCTTCGCCGAGCTCGATCGCGTGGAGCACCGAGGGCGCCCGTTCGCCCCGCGCAAGGCTGAAGCGCGGCTCGGTCCGCCCGGTTGGCACGAACCCGGCCTTGCGCAGCACCCGGCCCGAGGCGGGGTTGTCGGCGAAGTGGTTGGCGACGAGGCGGCGGTGGCCGAGGACTTTGGCGAGCCGCAACACCGCGCGCGCCGCCTCGGTCGCGAAGCCGCGTCCCCAGAAGTCGCGCGCGATCCAGTAGCCGAGCTGGACCGCCCCGATTTCGTCGCGGCCGAGCCCGACCGAGCCGACGATCCGCCCCGGCTGCGCCCCGCCCGGCAGCGTCACGAAAAAGTGCGGCAGCCGCGCGTCCTGCGCCTTGCCCGCGAAATCGCGGGCGTGATCGGCGGTATAGGGCCACGGCGCCTTGGCGAGGTTGCGCACCACCGCCTCGTCGCCGATCCCGGCGAGGAGTTCCTGCCAGTCCTCGGGCCAGCCGGGCCGCAGGAACAGTCTTTCGCTGCGAATGAACATCGTTGCTCTCCACCTCATCCGCCCCGCGCACCGACCTAGGCGGCCCGCGTGACATTGCCATTACGGCTTGCGCCCGGGCGCGCGGATTGCGCGGCACCCGATCGAAACCGTGCTGAGGGAGAGACGAAAAGAGGGAGACGGGCGGGGCCCTCTCCCTCGTTCTGCCGGACCAAGGTCCGGCGGGGCCACCCGTCAGGGTGACCCGTTGGCGGTCACCCGGTTATTCGGCCGCGACGGCCATATCCACCGAGACGTATTTGCGGCCGAGCTTGCCATCGTGGAATCGGACGCGGCCACCGGTCAGCGCGAACAGGGTGTGATCCTTGCCCAGCCCGACGTTGGCGCCGGGATAGACGCGGGTCCCGCGCTGGCGCACGATGATGTTGCCGCCGACCACTTCCTGGCCGCCGAACTTCTTGACGCCGAGGCGGCGACCGGCCGAATCGCGACCGTTGCGCGACGAACCGCCAGCTTTCTTGTGTGCCATCTCAGATTACTCCGACTTCGCCGCGGGCTTGGCTGCCTTGGGGGCAGCCGCCTTCTTCGCGGGGGCCTTCTTGGCCGGCTTTTCGGCAGCGGCTTCGACCTTGGGCGCAGCTTCGACCGTGGGGGCGGCCTCGGCCTTGGGAGCGGCTTCCTTCTTGGCCTTCTTCTCTTCGCCGACGGCGAGGATGCGCAGCAGGGTCAGCTGCTGGCGGTGGCCGTTTTTGCGGCGATAATTGTGGCGGCGGCGCTTCTTGAAAACGATCACCTTCTCGGACTTCGCCTGGGCGATGATCTCGGCCGAGACCACCACCTTGACGGCGTCCTGGATCTCGCCGCCGTCGCCGGCCAGCAGGACCTCACCCAGCGTGATCGTGTCGCCGGCGTCGCCCGCCAGCTTCTCGACCGCGATCTTGTCTCCGGCGGCGACCCGATACTGCTTGCCGCCCGTGCGCACTACTGCGAACATCGTCTCAATTCCGTTGCTTGCCCGAGGGCTTCGTCGTTCGCTCGCCTGCGAGAGGCCGAGCGCCGGACACCCCGCCCAACGGCAGGTGGCCCGAAAGAAGCGCCGCCCCTAGTCGAAGCACCGCCGAGTGTCAACGCATCGCGCCCACGGTTTTCGCCGGGTCTGGCGCGCCCGCGCCGCCATGCTATGGCCTGCACGATGACCCGGCAAATCCTCGTGCTGACGATCGCCGCCATGCTCGCGGGCTGCGCCGGGAGCGCGGGCGATTACCCATCGCTGGCGCGGCGTCCGGTCGAGCGAATCAGCGGGACCGCCCCGGTCGCCGCGCCCGATCCGGCCCCTGCCCCGCCTGCCCCGCTCAGCCCCGAACTCGCCGCACGGCTGACCCAGCTCGGGAACCGCGTGGTTGCGGCGCACGGCAAGTTTACCGCCAGGGAAGCGCGCGCGCGCAGCCTCGTCGGCGCGGCCGGCGGCGCGGCGATAGCGAGCGAGCGCTGGGCGGTGGCGACGGTCGCGCTCGCCGAACTCGAATCGGCGCGGAGCGAGGCAATGATCGCGCTCGCCGATCTGGACGCACTTTACGCTGCGGCGCGAATCGCAGGGGAGGAAGCCGGCGTGATCGGCGAAACCCGCACCCGCGTGCTCGCGGTAATCGGGCGTGAGGATGAAGTTCTCGCCGAGCTGCGGGGGCGGATCGCGGGCTAGCCCCAGCGGGCGAGGTCGGCGTGATCCTCGGCGCGCGGCTCGATCCAGCGCCATTCGCCGCCGCGCATCTCGCGCTTCCAGAACCACGCGTCGCTCTTCAAATGATCCATTGCATAGTCGGCCGCGGCGAAGGCGTCGCGGCGGTGCCGGGCGGCGGCGGCGACCAGCACGATCGGCTCGCCCGGAGCGAACCTGCCGTGGCGATGGAGAACCAGCAAGCCGTCGAGCGGCCAGCGCGCCTCGGCGGTTGCGGCGAGCGCCTGCATCCCCGGCAGGGTGAGCGGCGCGAAGTGCCGCAGCTCGAGCGCCTCGACCCCGTCGCCGGCGCGGACCTGGCCGAGGAAGCTAACCACCCCGCCCGCCGCGGGATACGCCGCGATTAACGCCGCAAGCTCAGCCGCCGGATCGAACGGCGCCGCCAGCAGGCGGACGTCAGCCACCGCTCACCGGGGGTAGAAACGCCAGCTCGTCGCCATCGGCCAGCACCACCGCTTCGTTGCCGCCGAGCAGCGCCCCATTCAGCGCCAGCCGCACCCGTTCGCCGAGCAGCTCGACCGCCAGCGCCGGGTCGAGCGCCGCGAGGATCGCTTCGAGCGGACCGGGGGCGACCACCAGCTCGGCGGTCCCGGCGCGGTCTTCGAGCCGGCCGAGGAACACCAGCCGCGCGCTCATCCCCCGGTGTGCGACATGTGCCGCGCCAGTGCAGGGGCCTCGCCCGGCGCGGAAATCGCGAAATGGTGGCGCTC
>JBOHIC010000269.1:0-5779 GCA_050725835.1 Novosphingobium sp. | reverse complement strand
GCGCTGGTCCTGGACGGCGACGCGCGCGTCGGCGCCGCAGCGCTTCACCAGCGCCACCATCGGCAGCGCAGTTTGTTCGCGCGGGTTGCCGCAAACCGACCGCACCGCGGCGTCGATCCGCCGGTCGAGCGTCGCGACCCCGGCGTCGTGGCGCAGGTCGAGATCGCCGTAGCGAACCTGGACGCTGCTTGGCTGGGCTTGCGCGGGAACCGCCAGAACCAGGCCGAGGCCGAGCGCGGCTGCTGAAATCGTTTTGAACATGGTAACCTCCGGATCATCGTTGTTGCCAGGCCGCGCGGTTCCGCGGCGAAAGGGGCGAACCCGAGGCGATGATGCCGCCGTTCGCGATGGTCCGGCTATGTCGTGGAACCGACAAGCTGCCGATCAAATGCCGATATTTGGCCGACTTGTTGTATGTTTCCGCCAAATGGGTAGGCGCTTGGCGAAAATTGCCCTAGTCAGTCCGGACCAAAAACAAAGCGACGGCCGCGCCTGCCCGGACGGGAGCTTCGCAAGCGCATGAACCGACCGTACGACAGTTCTGCGTTCGATCCCCTCGCCGAGCCGGAGGCGGTGGTGCTCGCGCACGCGCCGCCGCTGGCATTGGCCGAGCTTACCGTCGAGCCGGGGCTCCTGCGGCTCACCCGGGACGGCGCGGAGTGCTTCATCGAACCGCTGGTGATGCGGGTGCTGGTTGCGCTGGCGCGGGCCGATGGCGCGATCCTGACCCGAGACGAGCTCGTCGAGCAATGCTGGAGCCAGCGCATCGTCGGCGACGACGCGATCGCGCGGGTGATCGGCAAGCTGCGCAAGCTGGCGGCGGACTTCGCCGGCGACGCCTTCGCCATCGAGACGATCACCAAGGTCGGCTACCGCCTGCTCACCCGCGATCGTCCGGTCGATGCGCCGCGCTTCGTCGCTCCCGCAGCGGGCGCACCGCCGTTCACGCGGCGCCGCTGGCTGCAGCTGACGCTCGCCGGTGGCGCGCTGGCCGGGGCGGGTGCGGCCGCCTGGCGCTTCGCGCCGATGACGCGGCCCGGCGTGGCGGGCGAAGGCGAGAGCATCGCCATCATGCCCTTCGCCAATATCGGCGACGATCGGACCCAGGACTATTTCGCGGACGGGGTGACCGAGGAATTGCGCGGGCGGCTGGCGCGGCTGGCGCGGCTGCAGATCGCGGCCCGCGCGTCATCGGCCGCCGCCCAGAAGCTCGGGCTCGACGCGCCGGCGCTCGGCAAGAAGCTGCGGGTTCGCTACGTCATCGACGGCAGTGTGCGGCGGCTGGGGCAGGCGGTGCGCGTTTCCGCGACGCTGGTCGATACCCGCACCGGTTTCGAAAGCTGGACCCAGACCTACGACCGCCAGGCCGGCGACATCTTCGCGATCCAGGACGAGATCGCCCAGTCGGTCGCGCGCGAAGTCATCGGTCGTCTCGACCAGGGCGAAACCGCACTGCTGGCGCGCGCGGGAACGATTGTGCCCGCCGCGTTCGACGCTTACGCCCAAGGGCGCGCGCTGTTCGACCTCAGCGCCGACGAGCCGACCTATCGCGCCGCGCTCGCCGCATTCGACCGGGCGATAGCGCTCGATCCCGCCTATGCCCAGGCCTGGGCGCAGCGGGCGCGGGTGGTGGCCGTGCTCGGCCTGCAGTTCGCCCGCGTCGAACAGTTGCACATCACCCATGACGACGCCTTGCGTTCGGCCCGCCGCGCGGTCGCGCTGGGCCCCAGGATGGCCGATACCCACGCCGCGCTGGCTTATGTGCAAGCCAACGCGACGCTCGATTTCGCCGGCGCAGCCAAATCGTACGAGCGCGCCTATGCCTACGGCGCGAACAACGCCGACATCCTCATTCCCTACGGCAGCTTCGCAGTGCGGACCGGCCGCGGCGCGGCGGCGCTGACCGCGCTCCAGCGGGCGCTCGCTCTCGATCCGCTCAATCCGCGCAGTCATTACGTGCTGGGCTATATCCTGGTCGGGCTGCGGCGATACGAGGCGGCGCTGCCGCACCTGCGCGATGCGCTTGCGCTCAGCCCGGCGATGTCCACCACCCACGGGACGACCGGCGTGGCCTTGCTGATGCTGGGACGGGTGGCCGAAGCGCGCGAGGAGTATTTGCGCGAACCGGCGGTTTACATGCAGCTCAGCGGCCTTGCGATAACCGAGCACAAGCTCGGACGCCCGGCGGCGGCGCGCGATGCGCTGGCCCGGCTCAACGCGAATTCGGGCGACGCCGTCGCCTATCAGCGCGCCCAGATCTACGCCCAATGGGGCGATCCCGACCGGGCCTTCGCCGAATTCGAAACCGCCGTGCGAATTCGCGACGCAGGGCTGGCCTCGCTGCGCAACGATCCGCTGCTCGATCCGCTGCGCGGCGATGCGCGGTTCGCGCGGCTGGTCGCGCGACTCGGGCTTCCGGGATAAACCGTGCTATGAGCGGCAGGGGCCGCATCGAAGGAGGGAAACGATGGAACTGACCATGGACACCGGGATTGCGTTTGTCGTCGGGGCGGCGCTGGGCTTCCTGCTCTGCAGGGTCTCGAAGATGCGCACGACATCGGTCGGCGATCGCCCCGAAGGCGGCGGCCACTAACCCGGACCAGCGCACCGCGCCACTGGTCTAAGCGTCGATAAACCCGCGCAGCCGGGCGGCGAGCGCGGCGGCGTCGCGCAGCTCGCATTCGAACAGCGTCAGCGCGCGCCAGCTCATTTCGGCAAGCGCTGTGAGCGCCGCCGCGTCGCGCGCCCGATTGCGCGCGATCTTCGTGGTCCAATAGGCGGTGTTGGTCCTGGGCACCCGCGCCCCGCGCTTGCAGTGGTGGCCGTGCCAGAAGCAGCCGTGGACGAAGATGGCTTTGCGCCGGCCGATGAAGGCAATGTCGGGTTTGCCGGGGAGGTCGGCACGATGGAGCCGGTAACGATAGCCGAGGCTGGTGAGGATGCTGCGGACGAGGAGTTCGGGGGTAGTGTCGCGAGAACGAACCCTCGCCATCACTTCAGAGCGGTTCATAGATCCAGCAAATCGTCCGATCCTCGCGGGGCCGGCCCGATCTGCTCCAGAAAACGATGATGATAGCGCTTCAGTCGCTCGAAATGCGCTTCCATCGAAACGCGCAACTCGGCTGAGTCCTTTACGTTGAGGTAGTGATCCACCAACCGCCCATAGTGCTCGATCTGCCGCGGCAGGCGCACGGCGGGAGCAAGGCGCCGCGCGATCTCATCGGAGCTCATAACCTGGATGGTCTGACCCGCGTCGTAGGGCTGGAGACTCGAACGAACCGGAACGCTGCCGTTCATCAGCGGCGATTGCGCGTCAAAGGCGTGAAACAGCGCCGCTTCGAGCGCAGGAATGATTGCTGCGTCGGTAACCGGCCACGCCTTGACCCAAGCCACTTCCCAAACGTCGACCTGTCGGTTGGCGATCACGTCGGAGCGTGCCGAGGTCAGGTGACGCCGGACGCGTGCCCGGATTCCTTGGACCGACTGGCCAACATAGATCGGAATCCCATCGAGGTCGCACAGCGCATAGACGCCGATCTGCATTGACAGCAGTGCGATTGCCGTATGCCGAAACGCAATCGCCGCTGGGCGAGCGGGCCTTGCTCTAGCCATTCACCGCCGCTTTGGAGATGCTTCCGCAGACTGTGGGCTCGATCACGTGTTGGGCGAGCCACCGCACCACCGGAACCGCGACCCCGTCGCCCGTCAGGTGGTAAGCCTCATTGTAGCGCTGCGGCAGCTTGTATTCGTCGCCCAGCCCCATCAGCCGCGCGGTCTCGCGCGCCGAAACCAGCCGTGTCCGTATTTTGCCGTCGACCGACACCAGAATGCTCTGCCGGCTCGACCCTCCGCCCGGCGTGCGCAGGCAACCGGCAAGGTCGAACCGCACTTCGGCGCGTTGGACCTTGCGGCCGTTGTCCCAGCGGGTGCGCTTGTAGATCGCACCCACTGCCGGCGACTTGTTATTGACCACGAGATCGACCTTGGCGCGATTGACTGGCGACATCATCGCCAGAAGGCGCTCGGTCTCGGCCGCAGTATGCCACCGGACATCCGATGGCTCGTCCTCGATGATATCGCGAAGCGCCAGGTTGCGCTTTGCCGGGACGAGCGGATTGAACCACATCCAGCGCGCCCGCGAACTTTCCGGCAGGTTGGCTTGTGCTTCGCGCAGCCTCTTGGGATGCCAACGATCGGCGGCGTAGGCCGACTGGATGCGCGCGGGCAGGGACTCGTTCGTACTCAGCGCGATCAGAAACAGCCTGGGCCGCGATTGCGGAAGGAAGTCCTTGGCGTCGGCGACGATCGCCCCGATCCAATATCCCGCCTCGCCGACCTTCTCGCACAGCGCAGCAAAGTCTGCGCCACCGTGCGAAGTGAGCAACCCGCAAACGTTTTCAAGAATGATCGCGCGCGGCTTGCGGTCGTCGTCAATCAGCCCTTCGACCACGCGCCAGAACGGCCAGAAAGCGCCCGAGCGCGCGCCGTTGAGGCCCGCGCCATTGCCCGCCAGCGACAAGTCCTGGCAGGGGAAAGAGGCCCAGACCAAATCCGCCGTGCCGGGTAGCTGCCGCGGATCGACCGAAGCCACGTCGCCGCACCACATCTCCCGCTCGCCCCAGTTGGCGCGGTAGGCTGCGGCTTTCTTCGGATCGAAATCGTTGGCGAACAGGCACTGCCAGTCGGGTCCGAGACCGGCGCGCGCCATCCCGCCGCCGGCGAAGAACTCGTAGAAGGTAAAGCGCGCCATCCCCGACTTTCTGCCTCCACCGACTCGCTGCGGAAAGCCCGGCTTGCGAGTCTTCCCCCGATGCCTACATGCTCGTGCGTCGAGAATGCCGCAGCTCGGCTTGCATATCAAGAACAAATATGGAACAGCAGCCCCGCCATGTCGCTCTCCAAAATCATCGTCCGCGGCGCGCGCGAGCATAACCTCAAGGGCTTCGACGTCGAGCTGCCGCGCGATAGCCTGATCGTGGTCACCGGGCTGTCGGGCAGCGGCAAGTCCAGCCTGGCGTTCGACACGATCTACGCCGAGGGCCAGCGCCGCTATGTCGAGAGCCTGAGCGCCTATGCCCGCCAATTCCTCGAGATGATGCAGAAGCCCGATGTCGAGCACATCGACGGGCTATCCCCTGCGATCTCGATCGAGCAGAAGACCACCAGCCGCAACCCGCGCTCGACCGTGGCGACGGTGACCGAGATCTACGATTACATGCGGCTGCTGTGGGCCCGTGTCGGCGTGCCCTACAGCCCCGCGACCGGGCTGCCGATCGCGGCGCAGACGGTCAGCCAGATGGTCGACCGGGCGATGACGCTGCCCGAGGGGACCCGCGCCTACCTGCTCGCCCCGGTGGTGCGCCAGCGCAAGGGCGAATACCGCCGCGAGCTCGCCGAGTGGCAGAAGGCCGGCTACACCCGGGTACGGATCGACGGCAAGATGCTGGCGATCGAGGACGCCCCCGCGCTCGACAAGAAGTTCAAGCACGACATCGAGGTGGTGGTCGACCGGATCGCGGTGCGTGAGGGGATCGAGACCCGGCTGGCGGATTCGTTCGAGCAGGCGCTCAAGCTCGCCGAGGGGCTGGCCTATCTCGACCCGGCCGACGCTCCGGCCGAGGCGGACAGCGCACCATCAGGCATGAAGCTCGACTACGCCCCCACGGGCCGCATCACCTTCTCCGAGAAATTCGCCTGCCCGGTGTCGGGCTTCACCATCGCCGAGATCGAGCCCCGGCTGTTCAGCTTCAACGCCCCGCAAGGCGCCTGCCCCGTCTCG
>JBOHIC010000268.1:0-2093 GCA_050725835.1 Novosphingobium sp. | reverse complement strand
GGTGCAGCCACGATGGGCTCGGCCAGCAGTTGGGTCAGCTCTTCGGGTGATACCTTGCGCTCGCTCACTTTGGCCAGCTCGAAGATGAAGTCGACGACCTTGTCCTCGTAGAGCGGCGCGCGCAGCTGCGCGGCGGCGAGCGGCTCGGAGCGGATGTATTCGACGAAGCGGTCGCGGTCCTCGGGGCGGTACTGCTGCGCCGCCTGCTGGAGCAGCATCTGCATTTCCTGCCCGGTCACCTCGATCCCGTTGGCCTGGCCGATCTCCGAAAGGAGCAGCCCGAGCCGCACCCGGCGCACCGCGATCGACTTGTATTCGTCCTTCTCGGCCTCGATCTCGGCGAGCGCGGCCTTGGGATCGTCCTCGCTCTGCGCTTCGGCTTCGAGCTGCTGCCAGATCTGGGCGAACTCGGCTTCGACCATCGAGGGCGGAACCTCGAAATCGTGGCCCGCGGCGAGGGTATCGAGCAGCGCGCGCTTCATCTGGGTGCGGGTGAGACCCGCGGTTTCCTGCTCGAGCTGGCCGCGCAGCAGCCCCTTGAGCTGGTCGAGCCCTTCGAGCCCGAGGCCCTTGGCGAAATCCTCGTCGGCCTTGGTCTCGCCCGGAACTTTGACCGCCTTGACCACGATGTCGAAGGTCGCGGCCTTGCCCTTGAGCTCTTCGGCCGGATAGTCGGCCGGGAAGGTCACGGTGATGGCCTTCTCGTCGCCCGCCTTGGCCCCGACCAGCTGCTCCTCGAAGCCCGGGATGAAGCGCCCCGCGCCGAGTTCGAGCGCCGCGTCCTCGGCCTTGCCGCCGTCGAACTCGACCCCGTTGAGCTTGCCGGTGAAGTCGATGGTCAGCTGGTCGCCATTTTCGGCCTTCTTGCCCTTCTTGGCGTCGGTAAAGCTCTTCTGCTGGCCGGCGAGCTTGGCCAGCGATTCGTCGACCTCGGCGTCGCTCACCGGGACCACCAGCTTTTCGAGCGCGAGCCCGTCGAGCTTCGGCGCGGCGATGCTGGGGAGCACTTCCAGCGCGACTTCGAGCTTGGCGTCCTTGCCCTCTTCGTAGCCCTCGCCAAGCGAGACCTGCGGCTGCATCGCCGGGCGCAGCTTTTCCTTGGCGACGAGCTTGTCCATCGCCTCGCGGATCGAGGTGTTGAGCGCTTCCTGGTGGAGCGCGGGGCCGTGCATCTTCTTGAGGAGGTTTGCCGGAACCTTGCCCGGGCGGAACCCCGGCATGCGCACCTGCGGGGCCATCTTGCTGACCTCGCCGTCGATCCGCGCGGCGATGTCCTTCGCCTTGATCGTGACGGTGTAAGCGCGCTTCAGACCTTCGCTGCTGGTCTCGACAATCTGCATGACTCGAACTGCCTTCCTAAGCGGTGATGCGCCGGCGCCTGGGTGTGGAACTGGTGCGGGCGAAGGGACTCGAACCCCCACATCTTGCGATACTGGTACCTAAAACCAGCGCGTCTACCAATTCCGCCACGCCCGCGGCCCGACGAAGCCTTCAAAACAAGGCGTGGCCCTTAGTGGCAGGGCGGGCAAAGGGCAAGCATCCGCGCGGCGGTGGAACCGAGCGGCGCGCCCGCTGGTTCCGCTGGCCTGAAAGGAACTCTTCGATGGCCACCCAGCCCCCGCCCCAGCCCGACACGATCGAGCCGCAATCGCCCCCCGAGACGAACCCGGATTCGGCGCCCGCCGAAGCACCCGAACAGAACCCGGAAGAACTTGAACCGTTGCAACCCGACACCGCCGAGCCGGGCCGCGGGCCGGACGAGGTGTGATGCCGGAGTCCGCTGGCAAGTCCCAGTAAGCCCCTCCCCGATGGGGAGGGGAGATTGGTACGGTTAGCCCAGCGCCTTGGCCAAGATTTGCAGCCATCCCACCGGCTCGGCGCTAACCTTGCCGCTCGCCGCGGGGGGGCAATCGAGGCAGTAGGCCTGCATCCCGCCCGTCCCCAACAGCCGCTGGAGCCGGTCGACCGCCTGGCCCACCGCGGCCTGCTGACGCCGCGCGGTGAGCGCGGCGAAATCGGCGGCGGGGGCGGCTTCCTCGTCGCCGCCGAGGCGTTCGACCAGCGACTGGTAGGGGTTGCCGTCCTTGCCGATG
>JBOHIC010000267.1:0-19020 GCA_050725835.1 Novosphingobium sp. | reverse complement strand
GACCGCGATCGATCGCGCCCGCGGGCGTCAGCCCTATGTCGAAGTCGTCCGCGCCTCGGCCGCCGTGTTCACCATCCCGGTCGGGCGGCGCTGACCGCGATTGCTGCGCCGCCGCGTTTATGCGCGGCGGCGCAGCTTTGCTTTGTGTGGCCCGGCACAGAGGGGCCTCGCCCTCCACCGGCGACACGAAACTCGCCTGCTCCCGCTCTGCGCCGCTCAGCTCGCGAATACTGCATCCACCATTGAAGACCGCGCCGTATGTGGCGGTTCCTTACGTAGTCATCGAGATGTGACGCGTTGTCGCTGCATCGTCGAATTATCGTCGATGAAACTTCGTTGTTGCCATTGGACAGCTTCGGTGGCCTATTACTTGCTCGATTCGGGATTTCGGATCGGAGCAGGGGGCTCGCGCAATGGCGCAGTGGAAGCCGATCATCGGTTTGTCTTTCGACGCCGAGGGGTTCGATACTTATTGCAAGAGCCTGACCTGGTCGAACTGGCGGCCCAGTTTCGTCGCGATCCACAACACCGCGATCCCCAACCTGGCGGGGCGGCCCAACGGTTTCACCAAGCAACACATCCGCAATCTCGAAGGTTACTACCAGGGGCTCGGTTGGAAAGCCGGACCGCACCTGTTCATCGACGACAAGCAGATCTGGGTGTTCACCCCGCTGACCACCACCGGGCGCCATTCGCCGAGCTGGAACAACATCGCGCTCGGCTTCGAGATGCTTGGCGACTACGCCAGCGACAAGTTCGCCTCGGGCCGCGGGCTGGCGGTGCGCAAGAACGCCGTCGCCGCGACCGCCACGATCTGCCGCCGGCTCGGGCTCGATCCGCAGGGGATCAGGCTGCACAAGGAAGACCCGGCGACCGACCACGATTGCCCGGGCAAAAACGTCAAGAAAAAGGAATTCATCGCCGACGTGGCCGCCCGCATGACCGCGCACGCCCCGGCCGATCACGTGCCCGGGATGGGGCATGGGGAGTAGGGCAGGCGTGAATCGGCAAATGCGAACCGGCCGCAACGACAGGGGAAAAGACGTGCAGCGATTTATGACTTCCGCCGCCTTGCTTGCCGGATCCGCGCTGCTCTCGGGCTGCGCGTCCTTCAGCTTTGCGCCGCCCTCGGTGAACACGGCGAAGCGGGTACAAATGACCGCCCAGGGGAGCTGCTCCCGCGCCGAGGTCACGGAGGACCGCGCCGACAATCACGATTCGGTCGAAAGCCCTCTGTTTCTCATCGACAATTACATACTCGCCTATGGCTGCGCGCTGGCCGAGGCGTCGAACGGGCGACAGCTATTCCAGATCCCCTCGCACTTGGCGGCGCTGACGGGGGTGATCGGCGGGGCCTTCGGGGGAGGGCGCGACCTCGCGCTGGCCTCGGGGATCGCGGCGAGCACCTTCAACAGCGGCAACGCCTATTGGGCGCCGCAAGACAAGGCGGTGATCATCGACAGCGCCTACGACGCGATCCTGTGCATCCGCACCGAGGCGGTGGGAATCGATTTCATCGAGACGCGGGACGCACCCGCGGAAGTCGTTTCAGGGGACGCGGTCGAACTAAAGCCGCAATGGCGTTACTTCGGGTTGATCAGCGCAGCCTTGCGCCAGGTCGACCGCATCGCCGCGACGCGCCTGCGCGCTTCGGGTAAATTCGACCCCGCCGGGCTGGTCGCAGAAATCGAAGCGCTCAACAAGAAGATCGAAGAAGCCGAAGCGGCCAAGAAGGAGGGCGAAGCGCCCGCCGCCGATCCCAGCCCGTCGCCTTCGCCTTCGCCAACGCCTAGCGGTGCTCCTCCCGGGATGGGTGCTGGCGCCGACAACGGCGGAGGAACCAACTCCGCCGTGGACGAACCCGCCGGGACCGGAAGCTACCGGCTCGAGCTGGGTGTGCTGCAGCCCAAAATCCAACGCTGCGTGGTTCGCGCTAAGCTGTAGGGAGACCCGCCTTGGCCGAGCCGACCGACCGGGACCGCGCTGTCTGGGCCTCGCTGGCGACGCGCGGCTACCTGGCGACCGGCCACCCGTCGCACGGCGAAGCCGACCATGCCGAGGGGGTGGTTCCAGCTCCGGCGGCGGAAGCGCCGAGCGAAGGAACGTTGCGCGAAGCGGTGCTGGCCCTGCAGCGGCGCTACCGGCTCCCCGAGACCGGCGAGGTCGATGTCGCGCTCGAGGCGTTCCTTCTCGCGCCGCATTGCGGTGTCCCCGATCCCGCCTCGGCGATCGATCCCGAATTGGCCGGGCTCGACCTGATCGAAGCTACGGGGGCGGGCCGGTGGCTCAAACTGGAACTCACCTATCAGTTCATGTCATGGCCGCCGGGCCTCGCCGTCGCAGGCGTGCGTCAGGCGTTTCGCAACGCCTGCACCACCTGGGAGCAGGCCTGTGCGCTGCGCTTTAGGGAAGTCGCGGCCGGGGGCGACATGCGGATTCATTTCGGGGCGCGAAACCATGGCGATCCCTGGCCCTTCGATGGACGCGAGCGCACCCTTGCGCACGCCTTCTACCCGAACTGGAAATATCCGCTCAACGGCGACATCCATGTCGACACCGACGAAATCTGGTCGGTTTCCGACAACGCGCCGGGCGGCTCCAAGGACCTGGAAAGCGTGTTCCTTCACGAAATCGGGCATGCCATCGGCCTCGAGCACGTCAACAACACGCGCTCGGTGATGTTCGCGAACTATGCCGGCATCGTGCGCACGCTGTTCGCCGCCGATAGCTCCAGGATTCGCGCAATCTACGGCTAACCAACGAAGAAGGGCCGAACATGACCGCCTCTGCTTCCCCCTCCGCTCCCGTGACTGCTGCCGCGACTGCCGCCGAATCCACCCCCGCAGCGCTGGACTCCTTCCTCGAGGCTTGCCTCGCCCGCACCCATCTGCTCGACGCGGTCGCGTGGTGGATGCTGTGGGCCTCGCTGTTCTTCGCGGCAGCCACCGGAGCGATTGCACTCTATCGCCTTGCCACCGTCAAACCGCCCCCGCTCAAACCCGAAGAAGGTCCGGCGGCGATTAGTGCGGCAGTGCTCGAACCGCTGGCCAAACTGCTCGAAACGCTGGCCAAGCTCCCTGTCTGGTTTTCACTGTTCCTCGCTGGCTTCGCGCTCGCCTGGCTCGCCTCGAGCATCAGCGACGGTCAATGCGGCAACCGTCCCGAGGCGGCTGCGCCGTCCGATGCCGACGCGGGGGCGGATGGCGACGACGGCGACGAGGAGGCGCCTAAAGAAGGCGACGCCGCGGCCAAGCCCGCGCCCTCTCCGCCGGGCTGACGCCCCGCCCCGACCAACCGCCGATGCGGCTCGGCGAACGGCGTTGACTTGCATGCGCGCGCGCGCGAGGCAGGGCCGGCTTCGCGCCGGGCAGACCGCCCGGCCGCGACTTGTTCGGGGATCCTGACATGAAACTTCGCTTCCTGCTTTCCGCCGCGGCGCTCGCCGTGCTGCCGGCTGCCCCCGCGCTTGCCGAAACCGCCGCCGCGCCCGGCTACGGCGCCTGGGGCGTCGCGCTCGAAAACCGCGACACCGCGGTCAAGCCGGGCGACGATTTCGACAAATACGCCTCGGGCGCGTGGCAGGCGAAGACCGAAATCCCGGCCGATCGCCCCTCGATCTCCTCCGGGCTCGAGGTCTACGAGCGTACCCAGGCCAACCTCCAGGCGATGGTCACCGCCGGGCCGACCACCAAGTACGGCGCGCTCTACACCAGCTTCATGGACGAGGCGAAGGTCGAGGCGGTCGGGCTCGCGCCGCTGATGGCCGACATCGCCGCGGTGCGCGCGATCAAGTCCAAGCCCGCCTTCGCCCGCTACATGGGCGGGACCAACGGCAAGTTCGGCATCTCGCTGTTCGATTTCCAGCCCTATGCCGACACCGCCGACCCGACGATGAACGTGCTCTACCTCGGCCAGGGCGGTCTCGGCCTGCCCGACCGCGAGTACTATTTCGACGCCAAGTTCGCCCCCCAGAGCGACGCCTACAAGGCCTACCTCGCCCGCACCTTCGCCGCGCTGGGCGAAGCCGATCCGGCGGCCGCGGCCGCGGCGGTCTTCGCCTTCGAAAGCGCGATCGCCGAGAAGAGCTGGAAGGTCGCCGACCGCCGCGACATCACCAAGCTCAACAACCCGATGAGCAGCGCCGGGCTTGCCAAATATGCCCCCGGGTTCGAATGGACGCCGTTCTTCGCCGCCGCGAAGATTCCGGCGCAGAAGCGGCTGATTGCGGGCGAGAACACCGCGATCCGCGATCTCGCCGCGGTCTATGCGGCGACCCCGCTCGCCACGCTCAAGCAGTGGCAGGCGTTCCACGTCGCGCACCAGGCTTCGCCCTACCTGACCAAGGCGATGATCGAGAGCAGGTTCCAGTACGTCAGCAGCCTCAGCGGGGTGAAGGCGATCCTGCCGCGGTGGAAGCGCGCGGTGAGCCTGGTCGACAATTCGCTCGGCGAGCTGATCGGGCAGGACTACGTGACAAAGCACTTCCCGCCCGCGGCCAAGTCCGAGATGGAAACGCTGGTCGGCAACCTCAAGCTGGCGATGGCCGACCGGATCGAGAGCAATTCGTGGATGAGCGCGGCGACCAAGGCGGCGGCAAAGGACAAGCTGAGCCGGATGGACGTGATGGTCGGCTATCCCGACAAGTTCCGCGACTATTCGAAGCTCGCCGTGGTTCCCGGCGATCTCTACGGCAACGTCCAGCGCGCCGGCCGGTTCAACGCCGACTACGCGATGAGCGACCTCGGCAAGAAGGTCGACCGCAAGAAGTGGGGAATGAACCCGCAGACGGTCAACGCCTACAACGGCGGGCTCGAGAACAAGATCGTCTTCCCCGCGGGCATCCTCCAGGCGCCGATGTTCGATCTCGCCGCCGACGATGCGGTCAACTACGGCGCGATCGGCGCGGTGATCGGACACGAAATCACCCACGGCTTCGACGACGAGGGCCGCAAGATCGACGCCACCGGCGCGGTGCGCGACTGGTGGACCAAGGAAGACGGCGAGCGGTTCGAGGCGCAGGCCAAGATCTTCGGCGCGCAGTACGCCAGGTTCGAGGTCGTCCCTGGTTCGTTCATCGACCCCGAGCTGACGATGGGCGAGAACATCGCCGACTTCGCCGGGCTCGAGGTCGCGCTCG
The DNA here is from genome assembly GCA_050725835.1 of Novosphingobium sp. Classification (GTDB taxonomy): domain Bacteria; phylum Pseudomonadota; class Alphaproteobacteria; order Sphingomonadales; family Sphingomonadaceae; genus Novosphingobium. Next base: position 13,883 of record JBOHIC010000267.1, on the reverse strand, counting down.
ACGCCTATCACAAGTCGCTGGGCGGCAAGGACGCGCCGGTGATCGACGGCCTCACCGGCGACCAGCGCTTCTTCCTCGCCTTCGCCCAGGCCTGGCGCGGCAAGCAGCGCGAGGACGCGCTGCGCAACCAGGTGGCGACCGATCCGCACAGCCCGGCGCGCTTCCGCGTGCTCGGCCCGCTGCCCAACATCGATGCCTGGTACGCCGCCTTCGGTGTCAAGCCCGGCGACGCGATGTACATCGCGCCCGAACAGCGCGCCAAAATCTGGTGATCCGCCTGCCCTCGCCCGCAGGGCGGGCGAGGGTCAGCTGCCGAGGTCGGTCGCGGTGAGGGTGTAGCCGCCGTCGCTTTCGCCGATCCCGAAGCTCTTGACCTCGACCAGCAGGATCCCCCCGGCGCGCGCGGTGAAATCGAGCCGCTCGGTCCCTTCGGTGCCGCCGTCTTTCGCGCGCACTTCGGCGAAGCCCGCCGCGGGTGAAGCGTCGCCGTCTTCGGACTCTATCGGATTGGCGACGCCGATCGCGAGGTAGGCGTCATAAGGCGCGGCGACCTCGAGGCGGTAGGAGTGCCCGGCCTGGACCGGCAGGGCGTAGAGCGTCACATCGTCCTCGCCGGTGAGCTTGCCGGCGGTCGCCGCGCCGAGCCGCAGCAGCCCCGGCGCGGGCGGCGGCGGCGGGGCGTCGATCGCCCTCAGCGAAAGCGTGTAGTCGTCGGTCTCGCCCCCGAGCGTCTCGAGCCGCAGGTAATAGGGGCCGGCGTAGGGCAGGCGGCGGCGGATCAGCGGGTTGAGCCCGTCGCTGTCGTCGTTGACCGCGATCTCGCCGTAGGCCCCGGTCCGGTCGGGTCCGACCAGCCGCAGCAGGGTGTCGCTTTCCGAGGTGGCCTTGAGCTCGACCCACTGCCCGGCCTTCGCGGTAAAGCTGTAAACCGACGGGCTGTCCTTGGCGATCTTGCCCTCGATCTCGGCGCCGAGCGCGGCCTGCGTCGCCCCGGCGGCGGCGTTCAGCGCGCGGCGGCGGGCCAGCACCTCGCGCTCGCCGGTCGCGGCCCCCAGCTCGACCAGGTAGCGCCCGGTGGCCGGAGCGACAAAGCTCAGCCGTTGCCCGTCGGCGATCTCGCTGACAGCACCGCCGTTTTCGAACACGTCCCACGGCTGCGGCGCGACCACCGCGCCGCGCGCATCGCACAGCCGCAGTCCGGCCGACGCGGCCTTGGGAGCCGGCTCCGCATCGTCATCGCCCACTACAGGCAGCGGGGCGAGCGCGACCAGGTCGACGATCACCCCCTCGCCCTTGGCAAGGTCGATTGCGAAAGTGCGGGTTGCCCCCGGCGCGACACCCATCGCGGCGCCAAGCGCCTACGGCGATGCTCCGCCGGTCTCGCACGGCGCGGCGAGCGCGGCGCCGGGAAAGGCGGCGGCGGCCAGTGCCGCCAGCGCGGCGCGAACGGCGATCGAACCCATCGGCAATTCCCCCGGTTGAACTGGGCAGGCCTCTGCCTCGCGGCGACTATGCCGGGCCCGATTATGCCGGGATTGCCAGAAAGCGCCAGCACGGGTGAACCGCGCATGAAAAAGGGGAGGAGCGGTTGCCCGCCCCTCCCCGATGTTTTCGCAGGGCTTCCGCCGATCAGAAGGCGAAGACCACCGTTCCGCTGACTGTGCGCGGCGCGCCGATCTGCACGTTGGGCACCGAACCGTAAGTGGTAAGGCCTGTGGCCTGCGCGAAGGTCTGCGTCTGGTTCGAGTTGCCCCCGAACCCGCCGACATAGAACTGATTGAACAGGTTATAGACGTTGAACTGGAGGTGCGCCTTGTCGCCCATTCCGAGGAAATCGAGCTTGAGGCGGGCGTCGAGATTGACCAACCAGTAAGCTGCGGCGGTCGCGCTGTAGATCTGGGTGCGCGAGTTGGCCGCCGTAGGCGCGACGCAGACCAGCGGCGCGCCGGTGCAGGCCTTGGCTCCTAACGGGATGAAGGTGCCAGTGTAGACCGCCTCGTTATTGTCGTAGATGTAGCGCTCGCCGGTACGTTTGGCGACTATGCCCAGCTCGAATGGACCCGCCGATGCGCGAACCGAGCCGCCGAAGGTATACTTCGGAGCGCCCGCTTCGCGCTTGCCCGCGGTAGTGGTGAACACCGTGCTCAGATCGCCGTTGCGGGCAACCTCGATGTTGTCGCGGATTTCCGACTTGAGCAGGCTGCCGAACAGATAGAACGTGAGGTTCTCATTCGGCTGGATAGCGAACGAGCCGTCCACACCGTACTTTTTCACGTTTCCGAGGTTGCGATAGACAGTCTGGTTGAGTTCCGGATCGTAGGCCGAAGCCAGGCGATTGTGGAACTGGTTGTAGAAGCCCGACAGCTGCGCCTGGACCATGCCCGAACGATAACGCAGGCCGACATCGAAGTTGTCGGTAGTCTCGGGCTTGGGAGCGGCTGGCTCGCTCCCCAGCGGATAGAAGAACGACTGGTAGAGATTGTCGGTCCCCGGGACCGACAGCCCCTGCGAGAAGTTGCCGAAGGCGCTGATGTTATCGGTCAGGTCATAGACAAAACCGATGTTAGGCAGGATCTTGTCGTACTTGAGGATGCGCTGCTGCGGCGGAGCCCACCCGCTCGGGACCGGCGCGCCGTTGACGGTGGCGACGGCATAGGGGTTGAGCGTGGCGGCGCTGCCGTTGAGCGCGGTGTTGGTGCCGAAGCACTCGACGAACCCGCCCGCCGAGCTGGTGAAGCAGTTGTTGGTCAGGTTGCGCTTGAAGAACGGCGCGCGCACCCCGGCGGTGAGCGTCAGTCGCTCGTCGAAGAATTCGCCGCGATATTCGGCCGAGATCTGGTGAAGAATCGCGTAGGACAGGCGGTCGCGCTTCTGCAGCGCGGCGCTGTTTACGTCGGCCAGCGGGCTGTTGACCGGGAACACATCGAACGGCTCGCCGTTCGGCTTGAGCAGTCCGACCTCGCCGGTCTGGCGGTGGCGCGCGCGGTCGTAGGTGTAGTTGATGCGGACCTGGTGGTGGTCGTCGATCTCGAAGCGCAGCCCGGTGATCACGCCGATGCGGTGAGTCTGAGTCTGGCTGGGGGCCAGCGCGATGACCTCGTCGAGCGCATCGCCGTCACCATTGATGTCGCGGCCGAAGAAGGCGTTGCCGCCCAGATAGCCCGCGACGCAGGTGTTGGTCGCGCTGGACGGCGTGGTCCGGCAAGTCGCGACGCTGGCGGTTCCGCCGGCCGGGTTGATGTCGCGCAGACCTTCCTGGGCGAAAATCGTGCCGCCGCCGTTGGCCTTCACGTACTGGTAGCTCGGATCGAAAGTGAAGGTGAGCCGGTCGGTCAGCGTAAAGCGCGAACTCATGCGGATGTTGCCGGTGTTCGACGGGTTGTAACGCCGATCGAATTCGCTGCCGCAGCTGCCGTAATCGCCGTTCGGATCGGCGCTGCCATCAGGCTTGACCGACGGCGCGCGAACGTCGCCGACGCCCGGCTGCGGGGTATCGATCGAACACGGATAGTTGATCAGATAGCGGCGCTCGCTGGCGTTGGCCGGATAGCGGTTGTTGGTTCCCGATCCGACGATCCGGGGCACTGTGACGCCGCCGACCACGCGGGTGGTGTCGAGCCGCAGCGGCAGCGAGCCGAAGAAATTGTTGCGGTTCTGGTTGTAGTGTCCCGAGAGCGAGATGAAGTCGTCGCCCGCCAGCGGCTGATAGATCTTGGCGTTGTACTGCTGCTTGTTGACCACGCCGTAGTTGTTGAACGGGTTGGTGTTGCTGGCCGTGCTGGCCGAGACGTAGGCGCGCAGCCCGCTCGAGGTGAGATCGCCGGTTTCGATCTTGCCGAACCCGCGCATGAAGTCGAACTGCCCGGCCGAGAGCGACATCATCGCGCCGAAATCGTGATCTGGCTTCTTGGTGCGGTAATTGACCGTGCCACCCGCGGCCGAGGCGGTCGGGCTATCGACGTCGGTGGTGCCGAGGTTGACGTTGACCTGCTCGATCAGCTCGGGATCGACCTGCTGGTTGGGATAGACCGCGTAGTTGCCCGAATCGTTGAGCGGAACGCCGTCGAAAGTCAGGCTGACGCGGTCCGAGGAGAACCCCCGGATGTTGAGCGTGCCGCCCGACGAGCCGTAGGCGTCGTTGTTCTGGAAGCTGACGCCCGGAACCTGGTTGATCGTATCGAGGATGGTCTGGCCGGGGTTCTGCCGCTCGATGTTCTCGGCGGTGATCACCGCTTTCGACTTGGCAGCGTCGGGAGCGGCGATACCGGCGACGTTCTGCGTGGTGTCGCGCGCGCCGGTGACGACGATTTCCTTGTCGAAGTCGATCGAGCCGGTCGATTGAGCAAAGGCGGGAGCGCTCAGGCAGGTAATGCCGATGGCAATCGAGCTGGCGGTCGTCAGGGCGGTGTTGAGGCGCATGGCGGTGGTGATCCCCGTTGGTCAGAACTGGTCGTGCGGCGCGAGCGAATCGCCCCGCGAAGACAGATGCAAATGCTCTTACAGGCGAGCGGCCTCGCGCTAAACAGGGGTATTGTTGCAGTCTGTTGACAGCGCGGCCCCCCGCCCGCGTCGAGGGAAACAGCGTTACAAAATCGGGTTACTGACAGCAATGAAAATGCGAAGCCGGGGTGCAATTGCCCTGCCGACCTCCCGGTTGCGACCGGTAATCGCTGCCGATTGGTGCTGCACTGCGGCATTTGTGCAACGCTGCCGACCCTTGCGCTGCCATTAATCTCGATTGGCGCGGGCTCGGCCGCTGCTAAGGAAGGGCATGGCCGACCACCAAGCGCACGGGCACGAGCAGGGGCACGCCCACGGCCATTCCCATGTGCACGGCCATCACCACCACCATCACGGTCCGCCCCCCGCGGGGCACGGCCGCGCTTTCGCTATCGGGATCGCGCTCAACGCCGCTTTCGTCGCGGTCGAGGCGGGGTTCGGCCTGTGGTCGGGGTCGATGGCGTTGCTCGCCGATGCCGGGCACAACCTCTCCGACGTGATGGCGCTGGCGCTCGCCTGGGGCGCGAGCGTCCTCGCCGCCAAGCCGCCGAGCGCGCGCTTTACCTATGGCTTCAAAAGCTCTTCGATCCTCGCCGCGATCGCCAACGCGGCGCTGCTGTGGGTCGCGCTCGGCGCGATCGCGCTCGAGACGGTGCAGCGCTTCCTTTATCCCGAGCCGGTCGCGGGGCGGGTGATGATGGCGGTCGCGGGCGCGGGAATAGCGGTCAACTTCCTCTCGGCGTTGCTGTTCGCGCGCGGGCGCAAGAGCGACCTCAACCTGCGGGCCGCGTTTCAGCACCTGATGGCCGACGCGGTGGTTTCGGCCAGCGTGGTAGCCGCGGGCTTCGGCATCCTCCTCACCGGGCTCGAATGGATCGACCCGGCGGTGAGCCTGGTGCTGGTGGTGGGGATCGCATGGGCGAGCTGGGACCTCTTGAAGGAATCGGTCAAGCTCGGCCTGCTCGCGGTGCCGCAGGGGATCGACGAGGGCGCGGTGCGCGATTTCCTCCTCGCCCGCCCGGGAGTGAGCGCGGTCCACGACATGCACATCTGGGCGATGAGCACCACCGAAAACGCCTTCACCGCGCACGTGGTGATGCGCGGCGGTTGGCCCGGCGACGGCTTCCTGGGCGAGCTGGCGGCGGCGCTCGAAGCGCGCTTCGGCATCCACCACGCGACGATCCAGGTGGAGACCGGGGAGGATTGCGCGGTGAGTTGTTGAACGCACAACCCCTCCGTCAGCCCTGCGGGCTGCCACCTCCCCATCGCTACGCGACAGGGAGGACTAAAGGTGAGAATCCTCCCTGTTCGACGAAGTCGAATGGGGTGGTGGATCGCCCGAAGGGCGAGACGGAGGGGTAATGACCAAAACAAAACCGAGCCACGACTGGGCCAAGGCCCGCAAACTCCGCAAGACAATGTCGCTACCCGAAGTCCTGCTGTGGAAGCACCTCAAGCGCCACCCCCTCGGCATCAAATTCCGCCGCCAGCATCCGGTCGAGCACTATGTGATCGAATTCTACTGCCCGCCGGCGAAGCTGGGCTTCGAGATTGACGGCATCGCCCACGACATGGGCGATCGGCCGGAACGCGACCCCATCCGCGATGCGGTGATCCGCAGTCACGGGATCGAAACCATCCGGATTCCGGCGAGCGAGGTGCTGAAATCTGTCGAGAGGGTTGCCGAGGCGATGGTGCTGGAGTGTGACAAGCGCTGCTGCCCCCCTCCGTCGGCCCTTCGGGCTGCCACCTCCCCATTGCTGCGCAACGGGGAGGATTGAAGGAAGCTTGAAATCCTCCCTGTTCGATGAAGTCGAATGGGGAGGTGGATCGTCCGAAGGGCGAGACGGAGGGGTCCTAAGCCGCCTCTTCCTTGCCCTTGTGGACGCGGACCGGTTCCTTGCGGCCTTCGATCACGTCCTTGTCGATCACCACTTCGGCAATGTCGTCCTCGGTCGGGATGTCGAACATCGTGTCGAGCAGGATGCCCTCGACGATCGAGCGCAGCCCACGCGCGCCGGTCTTGCGCTCGATCGCCTTCTTGGCGATCGCCTCGAGCGCGTCGTCGGTGAAGGTCAGGCCGACGTCTTCGAGATCGAACAGCCGGGCATATTGCTTGACCAGCGCGTTCTTGGGTTCGGACAGGATCTTGACCAGCGCCGCGATGTCGAGATCTTCGAGCGTCGCGATAACCGGCAGGCGGCCGACGAATTCAGGGATCAGCCCGAACTTCAAGAGGTCCTCAGGCTCGGCCTTCTGGAGCAGCTCGCCGACGCGGCGCTTGTCGGGATCGGCGACGTGCGCGCCGAAGCCGATCGAGCGCTTCTGGAGGCGGTCGGCGATAATCTTTTCGAGGCCGGCGAAGGCCCCGCCGCAGATGAACAGGATGTTGGTGGTGTCGACCTGGAGGAATTCCTGCTGCGGATGCTTGCGCCCGCCCTGCGGGGGAACCGAAGCGGTGGTCCCCTCCATCAGCTTGAGCAGCGCCTGCTGCACCCCCTCGCCCGAAACGTCGCGGGTGATCGAGGGGTTTTCCGCCTTGCGGCTGATCTTGTCGATCTCGTCGATATAGACGATCCCGTGCTGCGCCTTCTCGACGTTGTAGTCGCTCGACTGGAGCAGCTTGAGGATGATGTTCTCCACATCCTCGCCGACGTAGCCGGCCTCGGTCAGCGTGGTCGCGTCGGCCATGGTGAAGGGCACGTCGAAGGTCTTGGCGAGGGTCTGCGCGAGCAGGGTCTTGCCGCAGCCGGTCGGGCCGACGAGCAGGATGTTCGACTTCGACAGCTCGACCTCGCCGCCTTTGCCGCTGTGCTTGAGGCGCTTGTAATGGTTGTGCACCGCCACCGAGAGCACCCGCTTGGCGCGGTCCTGGCCGATCACGTAATCGTTGAGCGTGGCGAAGATATCGCGCGGAGAGGGAACCCCGCCGTCCTTCTTGCCGGCGATCCCGGCCTTGGTTTCCTCGCGGATGATGTCGTTGCACAGCTCGACGCATTCATCGCAGATGAACACGGTCGGACCCGCGATCAGCTTGCGCACCTCGTGCTGCGATTTGCCGCAGAAGCTGCAGTAGAGCGTGCTTTTCGCGTCGGAACCGGTCAACTTGGTCATGCTTTATCCCATGCGCTCCATCGGGAGCGGACTCGCCGACTCTAGCCCGGCGAGGTCAAATTTCAATCCTGCGCCATAGCAGAGGCACATTGCGCGTGGCTTAAGCGCCACAGCGAACAAATCCTTACGAAGGCGCGCCGCCTGTTCCCTTCTCGCCCTCGCCCACCGCATCGGTGCTCGGTCGGGTTTCGAAAACCTTGTCGACTAGGCCGAATTCCTGGGCCTCGCCCGCCTCGAGCCAGGTGTCGCGGTCCATCGCCTGCTCGATGACTTTCTCCGACTTGCCGGTGTACTTCGAGTAGAGTTCGTGCATCCGCTTGCGCAGCCGGACGATCTCGCGGGCCTGGATTTCGATGTCGCTGGCCATACCGCGCGCGCCGCCCGAAGGCTGGTGGATCATGATCCGCGCCTGCGGCAGAGCAATCCGCATCCCCGGCTCGCCCGCGGCGAGGAGGAAGCTGCCCATCGAACAGGCCTGCCCGATGCACACGGTCGAAACCCGCGGGCGGATGTATTGCATGGTGTCGTGGATCGCCATTCCGGCCGTCACCACCCCGCCGGGCGAGTTGATGTACATCGAGATGTCCTTCGACGGGTTCTCGCTTTCGAGGAACAGCAGCTGCGCCGTGATCAGCGCCGCCATGTGATCTTCGACTTCGCCGGTGACGAAGACGATCCGCTCGCGCAGCAGCCGCGAAAAGATGTCGAAGCTGCGCTCGCCGCGGCTGGTCTGCTCGACCACCATCGGCACCAGCGCGCCGGTAGCGGGGTCGTGGGTAAACTTTCCCAGAGCGGATTGGGGGGCGCTGTTGTGGCCGAACGGGTCGAGCATGGAGGTCCTCACTGGTTAGGGCCGCTATGTCGCGCCTGCCCGCGCCCAGTTCAAGGGGCTTAACCCTTTTGCGGTTGCCACCCGCCCGGCGGCGCAGCAGCATGGCCGCTAGCACATCGAGGGGGCCACCATGCGTTTCGCTATCCTGAGCCTAGCCGCGCTCGCCGCCGCCTCGCCTGCCGCCGCGAAGGAGGGCGACGCGGCCGACCAAGCGCGCAAGCAGCTGGAACGCATTCTCGCGCTCGATAGCGATCCGGCCGGACCGCAGCTCCACGCGGTGATCGCGGTCAATCCCGCCGCCCCCGCCGAAGCCGCGCGGCTGGCGAATACCGGCTCGCTCCAGGGGCGCACGGTGCTGGTCAAGGACAACATCGAGACCCGCGAGTTCGCGACCACCGCGGGCAGCCTCGCGCTCCTGCTCAACCGCACCGAACGCGATGCCCCGCTGATTTCGCGGCTGCGCGCCGCGGGCGGCGTGGTGCTGGGCAAGACCAACCTCTCCGAATGGGCCAACATCCGTTCGACCCGCAGCTCGAGCGGATGGAGTGCGGTCGGTGGGCAGACCAGGAACCCCCACGCGATCGACCGCAACCCCTGCGGCTCCTCGGCGGGAAGCGGCGCGGCGGTGGCGGCGGGGATGGCCTGGGCCGCGATCGGGACCGAGACCGACGGTTCGATCACCTGCCCGGCCAGCGTCAATGGCGTGGTCGGGTTCAAGCCCACGGTCGGGCTGGTCAGCGGCAAATGGGTGGTTCCGATCAGCCACAGTCAGGACACCGCCGGGCCGATGGCGAACAGCGTGAGCGATGCTGCGCTGCTGCTCAGCGCGATCGCCGAGCCGGTGGCGCAAGCGCCCAAGGACAAGAAAGGCCGGGTCGATTTCACCGCGGGGCTGGCCGGGGTCTCGCTCAAGGGGCTCCGCCTCGGGGTGATGACCCGCCAGCTGAGCAGCCATGAGGGCCTGCGCAAGGTGTTCGACGCCGCGCTCGCCGATCTCAAGGCCGCCGGGGCCGAGCTGGTCGAGATCGACTACCAGCCCGATCAGGCGATGTTCCGCGACGAGGGCGTGGTGCTCCACTACGAGCTGCGCGAAGACCTCGACGCCTATTTGCGCGACTTGCCTGGCAATCCGCCGGTGCGCAGCCTCACCGACGTGGTCGCCTTCAACAAGATCAATGCCGCCACCGAACTGCGCTGGTTCGCGCAGGAAAGCTTCGAACGCGCGCTGACCACCACCGACCCCGAAGCCTATGCCAAAGCGCGCGCCAATTCGCTGCGGCTCGCCGGGCCGGAAGGGATCGACAAGCTGCTCGCCGAGCACAAGGTGACGCTGCTGATCTCGCCCACCCGCGGTCCGGCCTGGGTCACCGACCTGCTCAACGGCGACCGCGGGATCGGCGTCGGGATCGGCAGCCTCGCCGCGATCGCGGGCTATCCGCACCTGACCGTGCCGATGGGCGCGGTCGAGGGACTGCCGGTCGGAATCAGCTTCATCGGCGCGCAATGGGACGACGCCCGCGTGCTCGCGGCGGGGGCGGCCTATGAGCGCGCGCGCTCGGCGTCTCTGGCGACTCCCTCGTTCAAGCGCTGGGGCGAGTAACCGCTAAGACTCGGTTCAATAGACAATCGCCGTCCTGAACCAACTATACCAGATCATCCGGGTTGATCCGATAATTCCGCTTGCAACGACTCGCGCGCAGTTATTTAATCGCCGACAATAACAGCGGGCGCGTGGATTTCGGATCGAACCCAGGAGGGCACCATGAATGCGCAGCATCATCGCGGTTGTTCGTCGCACGCCGGCATCGATCGCCCGACCACTTGCATGGCCGCGCCGGATGTCGTTAAGGACATCAAACACCTTATCCGCGAGAACAAGGTGCTGTCCGAAGCCGACGCGCGGCTCGCGCGCGACGCCGGGCTGCTCCCGATCACCTCGATCGATCGCCTGGCGATGAACGACGGGGTGATCTACGAGCCGACCGATCTCGCCATTGCCGAACTCGCCCCGATGCTCACCGGCGCCACCCCCTCGGCCAGGCTGACGCTGGCCAAGGCGGCGGGAACGCTGCAGTGCCTGGTCCTGCTGGTCGATTTTCCCGACAATACCGGCAACACCAATCCCGATCACTTCCGCAAGCTGCTGTTCGATGCGAACGATCCCAATTCGATGCGGACGTTCTATCGCGAGCTGTCGTACGGCAAGCTCGACATCGACGGGGTAGTCACCGGCTGGCTGCGCGCGCCGCACCCCTATTCCTACTACACCAACGGCGCGAGCGGGACCGGCAACACCTTCCCCAACAACACCCCGGGCCTGCTCCGCGATGCGCTGCAAATCTTCACCGCGACCCAGTCGCTCGCCCCGTTCGACGCCAACCAGGACGGCTATGTCGACGGGCTGTTCCTGGTTCACGCCGGCGGCGGGGCCGAGGTCGATCCGGTCCCGGCCGCGCGCCCGCACAAGATCTGGTCGCACAAGTGGGTCCTGCCCAGCGGCTTCACCAACAACGGGGTCAAGGCCTACGCCTATTTTACCGCCCCCGAGGACGGCCGATTGGGGGTTTTCAGCCACGAGTTTGGCCATTTCCTCGGCCTGCCGGACCTTTACGACACGACCTACCGCAGCCGCGGGGTGGGCAACTGGTGTCTGATGAGCGGTGGCTCGTGGGGCGGCGGCGGGGATCGCCCAACCCGGCTTTCTGCCTGGTGCCTCGAAGAACTCGGGTGGATCAAGCCGACCAAGATCAAGGCCAAGACCACGGTCACGCTCAAGTCGCTCGAGGGCGACCCCAAGCAATGCTACCGGCTCGACCTCAAGGGCGAACCCAAGCACGAGTACTTCCTGGTCGAGAACCGCCAGCAGACCGGGCGCGATGCCGAGCTGCCCGGCGCCGGCCTCGCGCTGTGGCACATCGACATGTCGCAAGGGAGCAACACCAACGCGCTCGCCTATCGCGTCGGGCTGGTCCAGGCCGACGGCAAGCGCGACCTCGAGTTCAACCGCAACGCGGGCGACCCCGGCGATCTTTTCCCCGGCACGGGCAAAGTGACCAAGGTCAGTTCGAGCACCGCCGGGCACCCCAACACGGTGAGCAACGGCGGCACCGCGACCCGGATCAAGCTCGCCAACATCGTGCTCAATGCGGGTGGGACGGTGAGCGTCGACCTCAGCGTTTAGTGCGGCGCGGGCGCGCTGCGGCGACCGGGCCGATCGATTCGACCACTGTCCGCTCGCCGTTCGGCCCGCCGAGCACCGTGGTCTGCAGGCGGTAGCGCCCGCCGACCTGGACATTGCCCGGTTCGGCCAGGAACAGCCGAACCAGGTCGCCCTTCGCGGCGCGGAGGAAATCGTCGGCGCCTTTGACCGGCTTGACCGACTTGACGTCGAGAACCAATTCGCAACCGAAGCCGCCGGATTCGGGCGTGAGGCGCTCGACCACCCCTTCGAGGATCGAGCCGTTGGGAGCGAGTTGCATGGTGAGCGCCTTTCTTGGCAGGAAATAGGTCGCGCCGGGGCTGCGCGCAAGCACGGGCGGGGAACCGCAAGCCGCCGCGCGCGGTTGACCCTCCCCGAAGGAGCCGCCCCCATGACCGACCGCGCCACCGATTCCACCCGCCGCGCCGCCCCGGCGATCGCCTTCAACGACCCCGACGGCCAGAACAGCGAACAGTCCGAGGCCGGCGCCCAGGCGCAGGACGTCGCCCGCGACGCGCAGGAATCGTCGGGCGACGCATACGAAGAGAGCGAGCGCGGCGGGCATGGCGACCCCGCACAGCTGCTCCCCGACGACACCCCGGACCTGGTGGAGAAGATGAACGAGATGGTCCGCTCGGGCCGGATCGACCGCGACGCCTTCGCCGGCGAGGACAATATGGACGAGGAAGACCTGGAGGATTGACCGGCGCGGTCAGGCGCTGATCGGCAGGGTCGGCCACATTTCGGCGATTTCCCCGCGATCGTAGACCGCGATCTCGCCGAACTGGAGGAACAGCGCCTCGCTCTGGTCGGGGCGAAAGAACACGCTGTCGCCGGGTTTGAGGTCGATCCGGTCCGAGCCTGTGAGCAGCTCCTGGTTCGACGAGCGTCCGAACAGCTTCGAGTATTGCAGCCCCGGCGGCGAGTGCGGCTGGGCAAGCCAGTGCCCGCCGTGGATGAAGAAGCCGCGCTGGGTGTTGCGGTCGAACCACCGCATCGGCCCTGCCAGCGGTTCGATCCCCGGCAGCGCGAGCGCATCGCTGCGCTTGAGCACAGGGGCGGCTATGAACGCGGCGGGGACCAGGTCGGAAAGCTCGGGCAGGTCGAAATCGCCCGGCTTGACGAAGGCCGAGCCGACCGAGACCTCGTTCGCCGCCGTGCCGCGGCAGTGGCGGCGGAAGGTCGGGCTGCCCGCGCCGTTGAGCGTCAGCGCGCTGGGATCGGCGATCCCCGCCTCGCGCAGCGCGGCGATCGCGGCGCGGTAGGCCGCCTGCGACGAGGCGAAGGCGCTGTCGGGCCGCGGGACCTTGGGGACGTGCGGATCGTAACCCATCAGCCCGGCGACGCGCAGACCGGCCGACTGTGCCTCGCGCACCGCAGCGAAAAGCGCCCCAGGATCGGCGAAACCGCCCCGGTGAAAGCCGACGTCGATCTCGAAACTGGCGGCGAGCGAAACATCCTGCGCGCTGGCTGCGGCGGCGTATTCGCGCAGCCGCTCGGGGGTGTCGATCAGCCATTCGATCCGCCCCGCGGCCTCGGGTCCAAGGGCTGCGACGGCGCGAGCGAATTCGCTCACCGGCAGCGGCTTGCCCATCAAGATATTCACCGCCGGATGAAGCGGGACGAGCTGGAGCAGCATTTCGGCGCTGAACGCCATCAGTCGGTCGCTGCCCATCCCGCCCAGCACCGCCTCGAGCAGCCGCGGCGCGGGGAGCGACTTGGCGACCACCCGCAGCGGCAGCTTGGCCGCATCGGTGCTGCCGCGGATCGCGGCGATGTTGGCGCTCAGCCGGGCGCGGTCGATCACCAGCACCGGGCGCGCCAGCCCGGCGCGGGCGAGCGCCGCGGCGAGGGCGGAAAAATAGGCGTCGTGCATCCCGCCCCCTTTCGCCGGGCGCAGCGCGAGCGCGCCGATCCCGGCCAGCGCCAGCGCCCCGCCCCCGGCGATCACCGCGCGGCGCGAGGTCCGGCGCATCGCGGGCGGCGCAGGCTTACTTCTTCGCAGCCGGCTTCTTGGCGGGCGCCTTCTTCGGCGCTGCCTCGGCCTTGGGCGCGGCGGCCTTCTTCGCCGGCTTGGCTTCGGCCGGAGCCGCTTCCTTCTTCGCCGCCGGCTTCTTCGCCGGCTTGGCTTCGGCGACCGGCGCTTCGGCCTTGGCCTTCTTCGCGGCGGGCTTCTTCGCGGGCTTGGCCAGTGCGGGCGCGGTTTCCTCGGCCTCGATCGCGGCCTGAAGTTCGTCG
>JBOHIC010000266.1:0-4053 GCA_050725835.1 Novosphingobium sp. | reverse complement strand
CGCCTGACCAGCTCGATCACCGTTTCGGGCAGAAGGTCGGTCACGGTGCGCCCCGGCACGTTGTAGAGCACGATCGGCAGGTCGCTGTTTTCGGCGAGGAAGCCGAAATGCGCGAGCAGGCCCTCCTGGCTCGGACGGTTGTAATAGGGGGCGACACACAGCCCCGCCGCAGCCCCGCTCTTCTTGGAGAAATTGAGATGCAGCCGCGCGTTCATCGTGTCGTTGCTTCCGCAGCCGGGGATCACCGGCACGCGCCCAGCGGCCTCCTCGATGCAGACCTCGATCACCCGGTGATGCTCGGCGTTGCTCAGCGTCGAAGCCTCGCCTGTGGTGCCGCACGGAACCAGCGCGGAGGACCCGTTCGCGATCTGCCAGTCGACCAGCTTGCGGAACGCCGCCTCGTCGAAAGCGCCGCCCCGGAACGGGGTGACGAGCGCCGGAATCGAGCCCGAGAACATGGACATTGCCCCTTGGTGCGGTAACACAGCGGTCCGCTTCGTTCAGCGTTCGATAAGAAGCTTTTGCCCAGAATGTCCAGCATGTCCCGTTTGCCGCTGATTGCCCTGCTCGCCGCCGCCCTGCCCGCCGCACCGGCGCTCGCGCAGGACGGGGCGGAGTGGGACCAGGCGCGGATCGCCAACTACGCCAACCGCGATCCGGCCATGCAGCAGGCGATCGCGCGGTGGCGGATGCTGACCCAGTCGGATCGCTTCGGCTTCAACGACTACGCGAGCTTCCTGCTCGCCTACCCCGGCTTCCCGGAAGAGACCAAGCTGCGCACCTGGGCCGAAAAGGCGCTGGCCCGCGACTATCCCGAGGCGAGCCGCGTCGCCGGCTTCTTCGACCGTTTCCCGCCGGTGACCAACCCGGCGCGCGGGGCCTATGCGGTGGCGCTAAGCCAGCTGCGCCGGCCCGAGGCGAGCCGCGTCGCGCTCGAGGCGTGGCGCGGCGGGCAGCTGGGCGAAGGGACCGAAGCTGCGCTGTTCTCGCAATACGCCACCTCGATCACGCTGGCCGACCACGACGCGCGGATGAACGCGCTGCTCTGGGCCGGCGCGGGCGCGCAGGCCGAGCGGCAGATCGTCTACGTTTCTCCCGCCGCGCGACCGGTGCTGATGGCGCGGCTGGCGACGATCCAGGGGACCAGCCCGGCGACCATCGGGCTCGATCCCGGGCCAACGGCGCTGAGCGACCCGGGCTACGTCTACAACCGCGCAAAGCAGCTGCGCCGCACGGGGCAGGGCGCCACCGCCGCCAGCCTGCTCGCCGCCCGCCCGCGGCTCGCGGCGCTGCCGCACGACGCCGCGCAGTGGGTCGAGGAACTGCTTGCGGTCGCCCGTTCGGCGGATTCGCGCAGCGCGGTGCGGATCGCTGCAAGCATCGACGACGGCTTCGCGCCGGGCACCGACATCAGCAAGCTCGGCTTCGACCTGCGCGACGACTACACCTCGCTGATGTGGCTCGGCGGCAGCCGCGCGCTCAATGCGCTCGGCGATGCGGGCAGCGCTGCGCCGCTGTTCTGGCGCTACGGCGCGGCGGCCAAGACCCCGCAGACCCGCTCCAAGGGGTTCTACTGGGCCGGACGGGCGATGGCGCGCGCGGGCAACCCGGCTGAGGCCAACCGCTATTTCGAGATGGCCGCAGTCTATCCGACCCAGTTCTACGGCCAGCTCGCGCTCGAGCGGCTGGCCCGTCCGATGCCCGCGCTCGCCAAGGTCTCGACCGCCGTCGCCACCCCCGAGCAGCGCGCGGCTTTCGCCGCCAAGCCGATCACCGCAGCGGTGCGCGAAGTCGCGCGCGAGGGCGACTGGCCGACCGCGGTGCGTTTCTTCCGCGAAATCTCCACGCAGGCCAGCGGCGAGGCCGAGCACGCGCTGGTCGCCGATCTCGCCCGCCAGGTCGGCCGCCGCGACTTGGGCGTGATCCTTGGTGAATCCGCCGCCGCCGACGGTTTCGCCGCCTTCCCCAGCCTCAGCTACCCACTGATCCCGGCCCCGCCGGGAACGAGCTGGACCGTGGTCCACGCGATTGCCCGGCAGGAAAGCCAGTTCGCCCAGAACGCGGTGAGCCACGCCGGGGCGCGCGGGCTGATGCAGTTGATGCCGGGCACCGCGCGCGAGCAGGCGGGCAAGCTCGGGCTGGCTTACGACCAGAGCGCACTGATCGCCGACGCAGGTTACAACATCCGCCTCGGCGACGCCTATTTCGCCCGGATGATGGACTATTACGGCGGCAGCTACCCGCTCGCCGTCGCCGCCTACAACGCCGGTCCGGGCAATGTGAACAAGTGGCTGCGCGCCAACGGCGACCCGCGCTACGGCGCGGTCGACTGGATCGAATGGATCGAGAAGATCCCGCTGACCGAGACCCGCGGCTACGTCCAGCACGTGCTCGAAAACGCGGTGACCTATGAGGCGCTCAATCCGAACAAGGCGATTTACAAGGGCGCAAACCCGCTGAGCCACTTCCTGGGGAAGCGGACGCCGGGTTAGCGCGAAAGCAGGAACACCGCGTGTTCGGCGCGGAAGTTGGCCGCGGCCGCGCTGGTCTGGCGGTCGCCGCGGAGGAACCAGGCGCCTTCGACCGTCGCGCCCATCTCGCCCACCAGCGCACGGAAATCGTCGACCGTGACGTGGTGGATATTGGGGGTTTCGTACCACGCTACCGGGAGCAGCCGGGTCACCGGCATCCGCCCGCCCCACAGCAAGCTCAGCCGCACCCGCCAGTGGGCGAAATTGGGGAACGAAACAAAGGCCTTGCGCCCGACCCGGAGCAGCTCGCCGAGTACCCGGTCGGGGCGCATGGTGGTCTGCAGCGTCTGACTAAGGACTGCGTAGTCGAAGCTGGCGTCGGGATAGTCGGTCAGATCGACATCGGCGTCGCCCTGGATCACCGAGAGCCCGCGCGCGACGCACAGCGCGACATTGCCGGCATCGAGCTCCATCCCGCGGGCATCGACCCGGCGCTCGGCCTGCAGCGCCGCCATCAGCGCCCCGTCGCCGCAGCCGATGTCGAGCACCCGGCTCCCCGGCGCGACATTGGCGGCGATCACTGCAAGATCGGGGCGCAGGCTCATTGGTTCAGAAATCCGGCGATCACCCGGTCGAGCGCGGGGACGTCGAGGAGGAAGGAGTCGTGTCCGAACGGCGCGGACAATTCGACGAAGCTCACCGGCGCGCCCGCGGCGTTGAGCGCGTGAGCGATCGTGCGGCTTTCGGGGGTCGGGTAGAGCCAGTCGCTGTCGAAGCTGACCAGGCAGACCCGCGCGGTGGTCTTGGCGAAAGCTTCGGCCAACCTGCCGCCGTGCTCCTCGGCGAGGTCGAAATAGTCCATCGCGCGGGTGATGTAGAGGTAGGAGTTGGCGTCGAAGCGGTCGGTGAAGCTCAGCCCCTGATGGCGCAGGTAACTTTCGACCTGGAAATCGGCGTCGAACCCGAAGGTCTTGGCCTCCCGCTCCTGCAGGTTGCGGCCGAACTTGTCGTGCATCGACTCTTCGGAGAGATAGGTAATGTGCGCCGCCATCCGCGCCACCGCGAGTCCGGCGTCGGGGCCTTTCCTGCCATAGTAGTCCCCACCGTTCCACCTGGGATCGGCCATGATCGCCTGGCGCCCGACCTCGTGAAACGCGATGTTCTGCGCCGAATGTCGCGCGGTGCTGGCGATCACCAGCGCCGCGGCGGTGCGCTCGGGGAAGTTGGCGGCGAGGCTGAGCGCCTGCATCCCGCCCATCGAGCCGCCGACCACCGCGTGGAGCCTCTCGATCCCCAGCGCATCGAGCAAAGCAATCTGGGCGCGGACCATGTCGCGGATGGTGATCACCGGAAAGCCCATCGCGAACGGCGCGCCGTCCGGCGCAAGGCTCGCCGGGCCGGTCGATCCCATGCACCCGCCGAGCACGTTGGCACAAATCACGAAGAAGCGGTCGGTATCGACCACGTTTCCCGGCCCGACCGCCTTGGCCCACCACCCGGGCTTGCCGGTCTTGGGGTGCAGGCTGTCGAAGTGCTGGTCCATCGTCAGCGCATGGCAGACGAGGATCGCGTTGGTTTTGTC
>JBOHIC010000265.1:0-4472 GCA_050725835.1 Novosphingobium sp. | reverse complement strand
AAAGGTCCGGCGCGTGGCCGGCATTACGGGGGGTTTGCACCTTGCGAGTATTGGCTTTGGCTTCGCAGAAGGGCGGATCGGGCAAGACGACCCTGTCCGGCCATCTCGCCGTTCAGGCCCAGCGCGCCGGCGCCGGGCCGGTGGTGCTCATCGACATCGATCCGCAAGGCTCGCTGGCCGACTGGTGGAACGAGCGCGAGGACGAATTCCCCGCTTTCGCTCAGACCACGGTCGCGCGGCTCGCGGCGGATCTTGCGGTGCTGCGCCAGCAGGGCTTCAAGCTGGCGGTGCTCGATACTCCGCCTGCGATCACCATGGCGATCCAGTCGGTGATCTCCGTCGCCGAGCTGATCGTCGTCCCGACTCGCCCGAGCCCGCACGACCTGCGCGCCGTGGGTGCCACGGTCGATCTGTGCGAGCGTGCGGGCAAGCCGCTGATCTTCGTGGTAAACGGCGCGACGCCCAAGGCCAAGATCACTTCGGAAGCTGCGGTCGCGTTGTCGCAGCATGGCACCGTCGCGCCGATCACGCTGCATCACCGCACCGATTTCGCCGCCTCGATGATCGACGGTCGCACGGTGATGGAGGTCGATCCCAACGGCCGCTCGGCCGCCGAGGTCGTCGCGCTGTGGCACTATATCTCCGACCGCCTCGAGAAGAACTTCCGCCGCACCGTGTTCGCCGCGCCGTCGAGCGTCGCGGTGATGCCCGGCGTGCATCGCCCCGCCGGGGGCTTCGGCCGCCGCGTTGCCGGTTCCTGAGCGAAGGAACCCCAGGCATGAACGAACCCAAGTCTTTCGCCTCGCTCGAGCCGACGCTGCTTGCGCGCAAAGGCGGGGCCAAACCTGCGATGCGTCCGCAGCTGACCCCGATCGGCCACTTCAACGACGGGCTGGCGCGCCAGGCCGAGGACGACCTCGGCTGGAACGACATGGGCCACGACAACGACGCCGAAACGCTCGAAGCTTCGTTTGCGCCGGTGGCCGAGATCGTGCCGATCCTGTCCGAGGCCGAACCCGCGGTTTCGCCGCTGGTTCGCAGCGTGCCGGAAGTGGTTCTCCAGCAGAAGAAGATTGCCGACCGCGTGGTCGCCCACCGGGGCGCGGCCACGTCTGCCCGGCCGCCGCGCGCGCGCCGCTCGGCGCTGTCCGAGGGCCGCCGCGCCGCCTTTACGCTGCGGGTCGATACCGACCGCCATCTCGCGCTGCGCCTCGCTTGCGCGGTGCGCAACCGCAGCGCGCAGCAACTCGTCACCGAAGCGCTCGACCGGCTGCTCAGCGAGCTGCCCGAAGTCGCCGCGCTGGCCGACCAGGTCAAGCAACGCTGACCGCATGGATTTTGGAGCAAGGGGAATGATCATGACCGCCACCAGTAGCCCCACCGCCTTCCGCAACGCGCTCACCGGCGTGCTCGCCGCAACGCTCGTCGCCGGCTGCGCCAGCGCGATCGCCGCGCCCAAGTTCGACGCCGCCAAGGTGGTCAAGCAGGCCCAGTCGCTGGTCGCCAAGGGCCAGCCGGGCAAGGCGATCCCGCTGCTCGAAGCCGCGGTCGCGGCCGATCCCAACAACGCCGCGCTGCGCGGGCAGCTCGGCCACGCCTACCTCAAGGCGGGGCGGTTCGATTCGGCCGCCTCGGCGCTCGGCGACGCGATGACGCTGGGCGACAACACCGCGCGCACCGCGCTGGCGCTGGCGCTGAGCCAGGCCGCCGCCGGGCGCAGCCAGGCCGCGGTCGGCCTGCTCGACGATTGGCGCGATACCATTCCGGCGAGCGACCTCGGGCTCGCCCTCGCGCTCTCGGGCGAACCCGCGCGGGGCGCGGCGATCCTCGCCGATGCGCTGCGCAGCGGCGACAACACCCCCAAGCTGCGCCAGAACCTGGCCTATGCCTACGCGCTCGACGGGCGCTGGCGCGAGGCGCGGATCATGGTCCAGGCCGATGTCCCCGCGGGCGAGGTCGACGCCCGGCTGACCCAGTGGGCGGCGAGCGGCAAGGCCGAAGATTACCAGGCCCGCGTCGCCGCGCTGCTCGGGGTTGCCCCGGCCGCCGATGCAGGGATGCCCGCCGCGCTCGCGCTCAACGCCAGTCCGGCGGTCGAGCAGTTTGCCGCCGAAACCGCGGCGGTTCCTGCGCCCGCCGCCGAGCTTCCCGCGGTAGCCGCCGCGGCCGAGCTGCCGCCGGTCGCCGAAGCGCCGGTCGTCGCCGTCGCCTATGCTCCGCCCGCCGAAGCGGTAGCCGAGCCGATGCCGGTCGCCATGCCGGTCCAGGTCGCGGTCGAGCGGGTCGGCAATGTCGAGTTCTTTTCGAGCCCGATCGTCCAGCCGGTGCCGGTCGCCGCGCTCGCCGCCTTCGTGCCCCAGCCGCGGGCGGTTCGCGCCCGCGCCGCCGGGGTCACCGTCGGCCGCGCGAGCGGTTCGCACCTGGTCCAGCTCGGCAGCTTCTCGAGCCCGCAGGGCGCACGCCGGGCCTGGGGCATCTTCGCCGCCAAGACCCCCGCGCTGCGCGGCTACAAGATGACCATCACCCAGGCCCATGTGCGCGGCAAGAACTACTGGCGCGTCGCCGCCGCCGGCTTCGACGGGGCTTCGGCCAACGGCCTGTGCGCCAACCTCAAGCGCCGCGGCGGGGCCTGCTTTGCTTATGCTCCGGCGCGCGCCGTGGTTCCCGGCAAGGCGCCGGGCCGCGCGGTCGGCCCGGCTTTCGCCCGCCGCTGAACTAGTTAGTCGCCGACCCGCACGCCGCCCTTGAACAGGGCGACGACGCGGCCCTCGACCGGCTGCTTGTCGAACGGGGTGTTGCCCGCGGCTGCGGCCATCTTGTCCGAATCGACCACCCACGGCTTGCCCGGGGCGATCAGCGCGATGTCGGCCTCGGCGCCGACTTCGAGCTTACCCGCACTAACCCCCAGCAGCGCCGCGGGATTGCCCGCGAGCAGCGCGAGGGCGCGCGCCGTGTCGATCACCCCATCGCGGACCAGGCTCAGCGTCAGCGGCAGCAGCGTTTCCGCCCCCGCCATCCCCGGCGCGGCGTCGGCGAAGGGCAGGCGCTTGTCCTCGGGCCCGCGCGGATCGTGGCCCGATGCGATGACGTCGATCGTCCCGTCGGCGATCGCCTCGCGCACCGCGTGGCGGTCGGCCTCGCTGCGCAGCGGCGGGGAGAAGCGGGTGAAGGTGCGGAAGTCGCCAATCGCGGTGTCGGACAGCATGAAGTGCGCCGGGGTCACCCCTGCGCTGACGCCGAGACCGCGCGCCTTGGCGGCGCGGACCAGCGCGAGCGCGTTCGCCGTCGTCACTTGTCGGAAATGGAGCGCCGCCCCTGTCAGCTCGGCCAGCGCGATGTCACGCGCCACCGCCAGGGCTTCGGCTTCGGCGGGGGCTGCCGGTAGCCCAAGCCGGGTCGCGGTTTCGCCCGCCGTGGCGACCGCGCTGCCCGCAAGGCCGCCGTCCTCGGCGTGGCTCACCACGACCAGCCCGAGCATCGCGCAGTAGGACAGCAGCCGGTGCATCGTGCCGCTGTCGGCGATCCAGCCGCGCCCGGTGCTGACCGCCTTGGCTCCGGCATCGCGCATCAGCGCCAGTTCGGCGAGTTCCGCGCCCTCGAGCCCGCGGGTCGCCGCGGCGAGGGGGTGGACCCACAGGTCGGGCTTGCCCGATTGCGCCGCGAAGCGGACCCGCGCCGGATGGTCGAGCGGCGGGTTCTGGTCGGGCATCAGCGCGGCGCGGACGATCCCGCCGAAGTGGAACGCGGGCTTGTCGATCGCGAAGACACCGAGGTCGATCAGTCCGGGCGCGATCAGCGCGCCCTTGGCTTGTACCACCGTGTCGCCGGGTTGGGCGGTTACATCGCCGACCGCGACGATCCGGCCATCCTCGCATCGCACTCCGCCGGCTTGCGGCTCGCCGCTTGGAAGGACCAGCCGACCCCCGGTGATCGTCAGCGGCGTGTGCCCACTCATGCCCAACCCTCCACGCCGCGCGCCCGGCGGGTGAGCACGTCGAGGCAGGCCATCCGGATCGCCACCCCCATCTCGACCTGGGTGGTGATCGCCGAGCGCCCGACCAGATCGGCGACGTTGCTGTCGATTTCGACCCCGCGGTTCATCGGCCCGGGGTGCATGACCAGCGCGTCGGGTTTTGCGAGCGCCAACCGCTCGAGCGTCAGCCCATAGAGGTGGCGGTATTCGCGCGGGGAGGGGATGAACTGCCCACTCATCCGCTCCTGCTGGAGCCGCAGCATCATCACCACATCCGCCCCGGCGAGCGCGGCGTCGAAATCGCCGAACGGCGCGACCTTGAGCCCCTCGATTCCCGCGGGCATCAGCGCGGGCGGGGCGCACACTCGCACCTCGGCGCCCAGCGTGGTCAGGCAGTGGACGTTCGAGCGCGCGACCCGGCTGTGGAGGATGTCGCCGCAGATCGTCACGGTCAGCCGGTCGATGTCGCCTTTCGCGCGGCGGATGGTCAGCGCGTCGA
>JBOHIC010000264.1:0-2283 GCA_050725835.1 Novosphingobium sp. | reverse complement strand
TCCGCCACCGCTTTCTCCGCATCGGTCAACTCGCGCAAGACAAAAGGCTCGAGCCGCTTGGCGGTCTTGTCTTGCGCGGCAATCATCGCGATCATCGAGCCGTGGGCTTCGAGTTCGGCCTCGGCTGCCTCGCGCGAGATCCCGCAGTGTTCGGCGAGCAGCGACAGCCGCAGCCGGCGGATTGGATCGGCAGCGTGGGCATTGCCGGGACGCGCCGCGTCGATGAACAGGTCGCACTCGCTGTCGAGTCCGAGCGAGCGGTTATTCATGTTGGACGTGCCGACCCGGACGATCTCGTCGTCGACGATCATCAGCTTGGCATGGACGTAAATAGGAGTTCCGCCAGTGGTATAGGGGATATAGATGCGAAAGCGGCTGAGCCTGTCACGCTCGCCAATGGCGTGGCACAGCCGCACCCGCGCCCCGTCCATCGCCACCACCTCGAGCCAGCCTTCTGCGCTGAGCGGGTTGATCAGGACGATCTCGGGCGGATCGGGTTCGCAGACCCGCGCCGCGATCGCCTCGGCGATGGCGCGCGAGGCGAAATATTGGCTCTCGGCGTAGATGAAGCGTTTGGCCCTGCGGATGTGCTCGACAAACAGCGCCTCGACCTCGTGGACCTCTGCGATGTCGCGCCAGCCCGAACGCGTCCGGGCAATACCGATCACGACGTCGCGGAACTCCGCGTCGAGCTTGCCCGGCCACGGCGAATGGTCCTGCGCCCGGCATGGCGATAGCGGCTTGCCCCCCGACTGGACCCAGCGTTCGCGCGCCAGTTCGCCCAGCGCCGTCGCCGCCTCGCCCTCGACCATCATGGTCAGGTCGTGCCACGGGCCGTAGGGCTTGCGGTTGGGGCCGGTGCGACGCGGATCGTCGTCGCGGTGCTCGCGGGTGTCCCAGCGGCACGAGGTCATGTCGATCCCGCCGCAGACCGCGAACCGGTCATCGATCACCACGATCTTCTGGTGGTGGCTGCACCCCAGCGGGTGCGCCGAATCGAGCCGCAGCTTGATCCGCGGGTGGCGCAGCCAGCGGATCAGGTCGAGCACCATCGAGCCGCGGAAAATGAACTTGAGCGCGCCGAAATTCCACTTGAGCGCGCGGATGCGCAAATCGTCGGTGCGGGTGCAGAGCCAGACGACGAACGCGCCGAGCCGCGCCGGGCTGGTCCGCCGGCTGGGCTTGTTCCACCAGCGCCGACCGGTCCCGAGATGGATGCGGGTGTCGAAATCCCACCCGATCAGCACGATCTGCTGCCGCGCGCGGAGCATCGCCTCGCGCATCAGTGCGAAGTAGGCCGCAGCATCGACCACCACATGCGCGCGCGAGGCGCGGACGTAACGCCAGACCGAAGCCGGGGCATCGGGGTCTGGCGCGGTATCCGGCATGCCGGCGGTGTGGATTGCCGCGTGCTTCAGCGCAAGCGTTAGAGCAGCGCGGAAAGCCGCATGCGCACCCCGGCTTCGCCGATCGCCTGGCAAATCAGGAACAGGTCGGGGCTGCGCCGCGCGCCCGCGAGGCCGACGCGGATCACGTTGCTGGCCTCGGCGATCGAGCCGGCGAAGGTTTCGGGGTTGCGCTTGTAATCGCCGGTGGTCGGGGCGAAGCCGTGATCCTTGGCGACGCTGCGAAACAGGTCGAACCACCGGTCGCGGTCGCTGACGTGCTCGTAACGCGCGAGATAGTCCGCGATCAGCGCGCGGACCAGCTCGGGCGAGGTCGGCGCAAAGTCCTCGTGCGCCGGATCGCTTACGCCCTCGAACTGGCTGGGCAGGAACACCCGGTAATTGGGAAGGAAATCGCGCCACGCGGCGACGTCCTTGCGCGGGTTCTTGTCGAGCGCCTTTTCGAGCTCGAACGCCTTGAGCACCTGCCCGGAGTCCCCGGCAAGGATCGCCGCGAGCGCCGGATCGAACTCGTCCGCCCAGGCAGTGAGCTTCGCGACTCGATCTGCCGGGCTCAGCTCGGCGATCCATGCCCGGCTGATCGACTGGAGCTTGGCCTCGTCGAACACCGGACCCGCGGTGCCCATGCGTTCGAACGTCAGCGGGGTTTCCAGCGTCTCGGCGAAGTCGATGTCGGCGAGGTTTCCGTTGGCGAGGCCGCGCAAGTAAATCCGCAGCGTTTCCGCCGGATAGCCGCTCTCCATGTAGTAGGCGACGTTGGCCTCGGGGTCCTTGCGCTTGGACAGCTTGCGTTTCGAACTGCCGTCGATCTTCATCAGCGGGGCGATGTGCGCGTAGTCGGGCGGGGTCAGCCCAAGCGCCTCGAACAACTGGACGT
>JBOHIC010000263.1:0-23126 GCA_050725835.1 Novosphingobium sp. | reverse complement strand
CGCGAGGCGTCACCGGCGGCAAGGTCGGGATGGTCGGAAGGATCGAGCACGATACCGCCGCCCGCCTGTTTCAGATCGACATCCCAGGGAACCGCGATGGCCGGTTCGCGCTCGAGCGGGGCACCCGATCCCAAGCGCCACAGCCGCGTGAGATGGGCGCCCGCCAGCTCGGCGAAGACCGATTCGGTTTCGGTGTGAAGCACCGCCAATCTCCCGGATGTTACCATCCGGACTTCCGTCTCGAGCGGACAGGCCGCGAAATGCGCGAGAATCTCCTCATCGCCGTAGTGCTCCCGCCCGCGAGCGTGCAGGCGCGCGTTCTGCAAGACGGCGCCGGGCGGAACCTGCTCGCCCGCGGCGAGCCGGCGCAGGATGGCTTCCCCGCTCACGCGCCCAGCCCTCCGGCGATCTGGCGCAGGATCGCCAGCTCATCGAACACGGTCGCATCCTCGACGATCGATCCGGCGCGGACGCGGTAGTGCGAGCAGGCGAGGATGTAGAGCTCGCGCCCGCTGGCCTGCCCCCACGCGCCGCCGCCGCTGTGATGTCCGGCCAGCGACCAGCGCAAGGCCACCGCCACGTCGTTGTCCGGCAAGGGGCGCGCGGCGACATGGTCGAGCCGCCAGGCGATGTCGTGCAGGCTGCCCCGCAGCTGGGTCAGGCACCCGATCCAGTATCCGCGCCCATAGCCATGGCGATTGGACGGCCAGCGCAGTTCGACACAACTGGACAAGGCTTCGGCCGCCGCACCGAAATTGTCCTCGCGAAAGGCCAGGGCGAGCATCGCCGCGGGCCCCACCGAGGGATGATCCGGCGGGATGGCCACGTCGGGTTCGCCGCGGGTTCGGGCGATCGCCGCGGTGCGCCAGCCGTGGCGGGATTGGTCGCCGGTGCGGTCCGCTTCTGCCTGTGCCGCCGCAACCGCCAGGGGATCGCCCCCGACTTGCCAAACCGCGCGGAGATTGTCGCGGACCAGCCACTCCTCGACGATGCGGTTTTCGACGCAGGCGCAGTCGGCGATCGTCATCACTCCGGACGAGCGCATCGAGGCGGCTCCGAGCAGCGCGTCGTCCCCGGCATGGGTCGCGCGGCTCATGATGCGGTGCGAACTGTAGAGCCTAGCGTCCTCGTCGGCGCTCCAGATCACGTCCTCGCCGATGACCCGCCGGTCGGGACAGGCGGCAAGGGCGTTGATCGTGTTCTGGACCACCGCTTCCGCCCCCACGGTGGGCCCGGAGAGCGTGTGGACCTGGCAGTCCGCGCCGTAGTGGGTGCGGCACAGTCCGACGTTCTTCTCCTCCCAGATGCGGTGGGTGCAGCGAATGATGTAGTCGACGAAGTCGCGGTAGATCGGCTCGTAACCGGGAAGGTCCTGGCGCCGCGGGCCTTCCTCGAGCAATTCGGCGATCGGGCGCCCGGCGGGGGAGCGCACCTCGGGAAGATCGTCCCACCCGCTCATGAGACCGCGCCGCGCCGTTGCACCGTTTCGGGGAGCATCATCCAGATTACCCCGCCGGCAAACAGGCCGACCGCAGACAGCAACATGGCGATCTCCAGTCCGTAAGCGTCGGCGATCGCGCCGGTGACGAGCGGCGCGGTCATCGAAATGATGCGGCCCCAATTGAAGATCGACATCGCGGTCGAGCGGAGGTGAGCGGGATAGAGTTCGGACATCCACGGCGCCCACGCCACCGAAGCGGTGATCATGAAGCCCCACAGCGCTCCCCCCATTTGCAGGGAAAACGGATCGCGGAGGAGGGTGAGATACAGCACCACCGAAACCCCGCCGATGAAAAACCCGATCCCCGAGAGACGCCGTCCGTAGCGGTCGCTGAACCAGCCCCAGAAGAACCCGCCGACCATCGCCCCGATGAATTGCCAATAGACGATCCTAGAGATCACCTCGGGCGCGTATTGCTTGACGTCCTTGAGGTAGGTCGTGACCCAGCCCGCAAATGCCTGGTAGGCGAAGAAATTGAGCGCCATCAGGAAGAACAGCAGCACCGTCGTGCGGCGCAGCGCGGGGCGGAACATCTCGACGATGGGCAACTTGCCCTCGATCTTCTGATGCTCGCCCGCGCCCCACGCCAGCATGATGCGGTCGTCTGGCACGAACACGAAAACGAACGGAGCGATGACCAGCGGCGGGATCGCGCCCCACAGGAGCAGCGCGTGCCAATCGTGCTGGCCGGTCTCGGTCCCGTAAGCCCAGCCTAGCGCAACCACCGAAAGGTTGTAGGTTCCCTGCCCCAGCGACGCCAGTTTGCCGCGCCAGGTGTTCGGGAACAGCCCCATGTAAGTGGCGATCAGCACCGGGAAGATCGCGCCCAGGAAAAATCCCAGCACGAACCTCTGGACCAGCAAGCCGAGATAGCTCGCGACGATCGTCCCCGCCGCGCCAGCCAGGCCATAGCCGGCAATGACGAAGAACAGCGTACGCCGGCGCCCGAAATGATCCGCGACCTGCCCTAGGACGATCGCCCCGACCATCGCCCCAAGGCTTTGCGCGGTGTAGGCCGAGCCCGCCTCGGTCAGCGTCAGGCCAAGCGATTCGCGGATTTGCGGACGCAGCACGTCGACCGTGTTCCAGGTCCAGCCGTAGAAGAACTCGGCGACCATCAGAAACGCGAAAGCGATCCAGCGCCGCGACAGCGCAAGGTCCTCGGCCCGCGTTCTCGTCTGTTCCACTTCGATCCTCCAGGCAGCGCGGAGGTTGTGAATGCTATCGCATGCAATGACAAGTGGATTTTCGCGCTTACAATATCCGTCTGACGCAGAATAGTGGCGGATAACCGCCAGTCCTTTGTGTGACTACGTTTGCAACGCAGATGCTCAGCTTTCGTGCGCGCGAGCCGTCCTACCCGCGATCAGTTGCCCGGCAAAACTGCGGGTTTCCGGCGGGAGAGCCGGATCGGCAATCCGTTCCGCCAGCATTTCGACCGCCGCCTGAGTCATCCGCCGAACCGGCTGACGCACCGTGGTCAGCTGATAGCTGTCCCACTGTCCCGGTCCCACCCCATCGAAGCCAACGATCGAAACATCGGCCGGGACGTTGAGGGCAAGTTCGCCGCGGGCGGCGTCTATCGCCCCGATCGCCATCAGGTCATTGGCGCAGATTACCGCATCGAGGCGGCGGCCCAGCTGTTCGTGAAGATCGATCATGCCGCGCTTGCCGCTCTGATAATCGAAAGCTCCGGTCACCACGGTTGATTCCAGGCCGAGCGCCGCCAGTCGCGCCTGGGCTCCGCGCACGCGGTCGCGGCTGACGGTATTGTCCTGTGGTCCGCCGATTATTCCGAAACCGCGGTGTCCGGATTCGCACAGACGATCGATCAGTTGCCGTTCGCCCGCGAGCGAATCGCAGCAGATGCTCGGCACGGGCTCACTCTCCCCGGTCCGATTGTAGAGCACCACGGGGACGCCGTTCGCTCCGAACTCGCGCAATTGCCCGGTCGACAGCCGTGCCGCGACGATCGCTCCGTCGACCCGGAAGCGCCAGACCTGGTCGAGCATCCCGTCGACGTCGCTCTCCGCGTCGAGCGCGAACAGCAACACGCGCAGCTCCGCATCCGACAGGCGCCGAGTGAGCTCGGACAGCACGTCGGGGTAATAGAGGTTGGTCAGGTTCGAGATGATCACCGCGACCAGCCCGGAGCGCTTGGTGATCAGCCCTGATGCGATCGCGTTCGGGCGATAATTGAGCGCCTTGGCCGCTGCCATCACCTTTGCGCGGGTCTCGGGCGCGATGCTCGAGCCGGGGCGAAAGCACCGCGAGACCGCCGATTGGGAAACGCCCGCCAGCATCGCAACGTCGTAGGATGTCGGCTGCCGTCGGAGCTTGCTCATACCCCCGACTATAGCGACCGGGCCACCGGCGCAAAGGTTTGGTTGAGCACCGCGCAATGCCTACAGTGAATCGGCACCCGGCCATGACCGCTGCGCCCTATTGCATTCGCATGCAAACTCAGCTTCAATGGGCTCATGGGGTCGACAAAACTGTCGCATGAAACGCCGAGCATCGCGGTTTTGCGCCCCGCCGTGGCAGCCGATATCGATGCCGTGCTGGCGCTCGCCGTCGCCGGCGGCAGCGGGCTGACCAACCTCCCCCCCGACCGTGACAGCCTGGCCGCCAAGATCGCCGCGAGCGAACGCGCGATAAGCGATGGCGCTGCGCGCGAAGCCGGCGCCGCGATCATGCTGGTGGTCGAGCTCGAATCCCGGGTCGTGGCGGTCTCGGGAATCTTCCCGCGCGTCGGCGCCGAGTGGCCGTTTTACAGCTATCGGCTGACCCGCCAGGCAAGTCGCTCGCTCGCAGTCGGCCGCCAAAAAGCGCAGACACTGCTCAACCTCGTCAACGATTTCGACGGCGAAGCGGAAATCGGCATGTTGTTCGTCGATCCGACCATGCGGGGCGGCGCCTTGGGCAAGCTCGCCGCGCGGGGCCGCTACCTGTTCATGGCGGCGCATCGCTGCTGGTTCGGACGCCGGGTCATCGCCGAGCTGCGCGGGTGGCAGGACGCGGCCGGCCGGTCGCCGGTGTGGGATGCGATCGGGCGGCACTTCTACGACATGGAATTCCATGAAGCCGACCGGACCGGCGCGCTCAGCGGCAACCAGTTCATCGCCGATCTCGGGCCCCGATATCCGCTCTACGTGTCCCTGCTTTCCGCGGCGGCGCAGGAGGCAATGGGGCGTCCCCATGACGACGGCCGCCCTGCCTTCGAAATGCTGATCGGCGAAGGCTTCCACGTCGGCGACTATGTCGACATCTTCGACGGCGGGCCGACCGTCGTCGCGGACATCGACGCGGTGCGGACGGTGCGCGAGGCGGCCCGCGTCACGATGACCGGGACTGCCGAAGGCGGGTCTCGCGCGCTGATCGCCGTCGGGACCGGAGCCGACTTCAGAGCGGCGCGGGGGAATATCGACGACGGACGAATCGATCCGGGCCTGGCCGCGGCGCTCGGTGTCGCCCCTGGTGACTCCATGCTGGTGGTTGCGGCATGACCGCGGCTTCTCCTTTGCCGTTCACCCTGCCCCCGCGCCCGCGGGTTACCCAGGTGCGTCAGCGCGAAATGAGCGACCTGCTCAAGGGGTCGCCTGCCCGAACCCAACCAATGGCGGGCTTCGATCCGCAATACGGCGACATCGTCGACTACGTAGTGCGGATCACCGAGGAGATCTGGCGCGACCGGGCGGTGGGGCGGATCTATGAGACTTATGACGCGAGCTGCACCGTCTACGGCGCAAGCGGCGTAATCCGCTCCGTCGAGGAAGTCGTCGCCGCCACGCTGGCCTCGTTGAACGCATACCCGGACGGACAGACCGAACATGTCAACATCGCCTGGAGCGGCGATGAGGCGAGCGGCTTCTACACCTCGCACCTCGGCCTCTCGACCGGTACCAATCTCGGCGCTTCGGACTTCGGCGCGGCGACCGGTAAGCGGGTTGTGAGCTATTTCGTCGCCGATTGCGTTAGCCGGGACAACCGCATTCATACCGAATGGCTGATTCATGACTGCGGCTCGGTGCTGCGCGACCTCGGGCTCGACCTGCACGAAACCGCTCGGGAACGGGCCGCGCTGCCGCTGGCGGGGGTATTTGTGTGCTCGCCGCCGACGCGGCTCGACGGCCAGGCTCCGCGCCGCTGGTACCAAGGACCGACCGACACGCCCGAAGGCTGGGCGCGGCATCATTTCGATACGGTGTGGAATGCCCGTGCGCTGGACCACGTCCCCTTGCACTATGCGGTCGACCTCGTTGCCCATTGGCCGGGTGGGCGTGAGGCGGCCGGACCGCGGGAAACCGGCAACCTCATCGCGGGTCTGCTGGCCAGCATTCCGGATGGGACCGTGCGCGTCGACCATGTCAGCTGGTCGGAAGAGACCGACGGGGTGATCCTGGCGGTCAGGTGGGTGCTCGAAGGCACCACGCGCAGCGGCGGGCTACTGGGCGAAGCGCCCGGTGGACGGCCCGTCTCGCTGCCGGGCTGCAGCCATTTCCGCTTCGGCGACGGGCTCGTGGTGGAAGAGTGGACGGTATTCGACGAACTCGACGCGCTTACGCAGGCTTATCGCGCATGATCCAATCGCCGCAGTTTCGACCCGGCCGCGAGTCGCCCGATCGGCCCGAAAGGACGGCCCGATGAGCGTGCCCCAACTGACCCGCGGGCAGAAGATCAGCTACAGCCTCGGCAGCACGGCCGAAGCAATCGCCTTTACCGCCACCAGCTCGTTCTTGCTGATCTTCTACAATCAGGTGCGCGGTCTCCCGGCAGGCCATGTTGGAACCGCGCTGGCTGCAGGTCTGGTGGTGAACGCCTTGTTCGACCCATTGGTCGGGTCGTGGTCGGACCGGACGCGGTCCCGGCTCGGGCGGCGACATCCTTTCATGTTCGCCTCGATCGTGCCTGCAGCGCTGCTGTTCTGGGCGGTATTCAATCCGCCGGACTGGGACGAGACGGGACAGCTCGTCTGGCTGGCGGTGTGCAACACCATGCTCCAGCAGGCCCTGACCCTCTACCACACCCCGCATCTCGCGCTCGGCGGAGAGATGTCCGACGAATATCTCGAGCGCACCAGCATCATGGGCTTCAACACGGTCTGCCTCTGGCTGGGCGACACGATCGCCTGGGTGTTGTCGTTCCGCCTGTTCTTCGCGAGCACCGAGCAGTACGCCAACGGCGCGCTCGACCCGAGCCGTTACGGGGCGTTTTCCGCGACTTTCGCCGCCGCGATCTTCGTGTTGCTGGGCTACTCGAGCTGGTCCACCCGGCGCTTCATTCCCCACCTGCCGCAACCCTCGGCCGAGACACCTGGGTTCGGGTTGAAAGAGTGGCTGCGCGACGCCGGCCGCGCGCTGGCGAACCGCAATTATGTGGTGCTGCTGGTGGGGCTGTTCTTCCTTTCGATGATGGTCGGGGTCCGGTCGGGACTGTCGCTCTACACGCTCAGCTATTTCTGGCAGCTCAGCAACGATCAGATCGGCCTGTTCGTCATCGGCAGCTTCTGCGGATATGCCGTCGCTGCGACCGTCGTAAAGCGGGTTCATGCCCGCTTCGACAAGCGCGCAACCGGCGCCGTCGCGGTGATGCTCTATGCCGTCGGACCGGCGCTGGCGCCGCTGCTCGGCTGGCTCGGGATCCTCAGCCACCGCACCGCGGGCATCATGTGGATCGTCATGGCCTTCGGCGCGCTCGGCCACATCGCGTACAGCCTGATGACCACCACGGTGTACTCCGCGCTCGCCGACATCGCCGACGAAAACGAGCTGAAATACGGCATCCGGCAGGAAGGCGTGCTCTATTCGACCCGCACCTTCTTCCAGCGCATCGATCAGGCGCTCGGCACCGCGCTGGCCGGGTGGACGCTGACGGTCATTTCCTTTCCCGCAAAGGCCAAGCCCGGCGCGGTCGACGCGGACGTGCTCGCCGATCTGGCGCTGGCCACCGTGCTGTCGACAATTCCCGGGCTGCTGGCCGCCTTGAGCTATAGCTTTCTACGGGTTACGCGGGCGACACACGACGCCACGCGCGCCGCACTGGAAGCGAAGCGCGGAACGACAGAGATCGAGGCGGAAACCGCGTGAACGACCCTGGAGTACCAACCTTGACGTTCAAACAGCGGCTTACCGCTCGCGAACCCCTGCTCGGCACTTTCGTCAAGACCCCGCACCCGCACATCGTCGAGGTGCTGGCCACGGCCGGCCTCGATTGCCTGTGCATCGATGCCGAGCACGCGCCGTTCGATCGCGCCGCGATCGATGCGTGCTTGATGGCCGCGCGCGCGGGTGCCGTTCCGGCGATCGTGCGGCCGGCCTCCGCGGCGCCGCACGAGCTGCTCAACGCCCTCGACTGCGGTGCGGACGGCGTGCTCGTGCCGCATATCCGCTCCGCCGAAGAGGCTGCGACGCTGGCGCGGATCGCGCATTATGGACCCGGCGGGCGGGGTTTCGCCGGATCGACGCGGGCGGCAGGCTATGGTCTCGTCTCGATCGGCGATCATTTGCGCGCAAGCAGCGCGCGAACCGCGGTGATCGCACAAATCGAGGATGCCGAGGCGCTCGACTGCCTCGACGCCATCGCCGCGGTGAAGGGCATCGATGCGCTGTTCGTGGGCCGGATCGATTTGACCATCTCGCTCGGCTGCAGCTCGCCCGACGACCCCCGCGTCATCGCCGCGGTCGATGCGATCGTCGCCGCTTGCGGCAAAGCGGGACGCGCCGTGGGCATGTTCCTGTCGCGGCCGGCTGACGTCCCACAATGGCGAGACAAAGGCGCGAGCCTGTTCCTGTTGGCTTCCGACCACAGCTTCGTGCGTGCCGGGGGGCGCGGGTTGCGAACAGAGGCGGGGATGGCGGACTAGGCGCGGTAGGCTTGGGCGAGCACCGCAACCTCATCGAACATCGTCCATTCCTCGACCACCACCGGCCCGGCGAATCGCAGGTGGGTCATGCCCATCACCGCCACCGGCCGACCCGCTGGCGCGGCGCCAAGCAGTCCGCCGGGGCGCGTGGTGCCTTCGAGCATCCAGCGCACCGCGACGATTACCCCATCGGTCTCTTCCGACCAGCAGACATGCTCGACCCGCAGCGTGGCGTCGGGCAAGCTGGCGAGGAGGCCGATGATCAGCGAGCTGAGGTTGCGCTGTCCCGCGGCGACGCGCCCGCCCGCCCAGTGCGCGATCACATCCGGGGCGTAGGCTTGCCCGATGTAATCGAACCTTCGCCCGTTCCAGATACGGCTGAAATGGTTGGCCACCCAGCCTTCGACAGTATCGGTCGGCCCATCGTAAGGCTTGCGCGGAACCTGCCCCTGCAGACGGGTGGGAACCGAAACGACCGTGGATTCAAGCAGCGGAACCTCCGCCAGGCGCTGCGCGGTCTCGTGAAGATCGAAGCCCATCTGACGCACCGAGGCGCCGTTGTCTCGCACCAGCCATTCGGTGTGGATGCGATTGTCCCGGCTGACGCAGTCCGCCACGAAAAACCGCCCGAGCCTCCGTCCGGTCGCCGGGCCATAGGGAGAATCCCCGATATTGGTCGAGCGGGCGAACCCTAGGTGCGAGGTGTAGAAGCCTTCGGCTTCGTCGCCGCTCCAGGCGACGTTCAAGTGATGCGATTCGCCGTCGGGGCCGCCATGAATGCCCATCGTCGTCGAGGCGATCACCTCCTCGACCGATCGCACGACGCCGTTGGTGGTGTAGACGGTGCAGCTGGCGTCGTAGGTATCGTAGATTCGGCCGACGGCGCGCTCGGCCCAGATCTGTTCGGTGATGCGGACGATGTAATCGACGATATCCGTGAAATCGTCTTCGAACCCAGCCATAGGTTGGGTCCGCACCCCGCTCGATATACGCAGCTCCGCCGTGTCGCGTTGCCGGATGCGCGTTACCTGCGGCCGTTCCGGCAGCACGAACGGTAGGCCTTCGAACGTCATTGCCAATGTCACCTCTTTGACCGGGCAGGGATAACGGCCCGGGATCGCCGCTGGCAACCCCGGGCCGAGGCAAGTCCGATCAGTATTTGTAGCCCAGCTTCAGGCCCCAAGTCCGCGGAGCGGCGTAGCTGCCGCTGAAGCCGCCGCCGCTGGCCACCGTGACGCGCCCGATGGTAGCCTCGTTTTCGAGGTTCTCGACGAACGCCTGGAGGGTCAGCTTTTCGTCGGCGGTGCGGTAGGTCAGCCGCAGTTCGGTCTTGGTGTAGGCCTTCTGCACGTACTGCGGGAAGGCGCGCGAGAGCAGATAGTTGCCGCTGTACAGCGTCTGGACCTCAGGGGTGAGTGTTCCGCTCTCGCCCAGATCGATCTCATAGGCCGCACCCAGTTGCACGCTGATGTCGGGCGTGTTCTGCACCCGCGTCGGCGTGTTGTATCCCAGCGCGGTGAACTGCGGCACGCCGCCGGCGATGATCTGGTTTCCGTTGGCGTCGCGAACGGGAACGAACAGGCTGGGATTGCTGACCGGGTTGGGGAGAATCCCGCCAAGATAGCCGAGTTGCACTTCCGGCCGCGTGGTGCAGGTGCCGCCGGGGGAAACGATACCGCAGATGCCGTTGTTGGTCACCGACACGGGGAACGGATCGTCCCGGGCATGAAGGTAGTTGACCGCCAGGTTCAGGCGCAGCTTGGACGTGGGGAAGGCGACGATCGATAGATCGACCCCAGGCGTCTTGTTCTTGGCACCGTTGCTCAGCAGCGTGATTACGCTGTTGGGAACGAGCGGGTTGGGGAAGCTCGTCTGCACCTGAAGGTCGGAGTAGATGTTGTAGAACGCTGCCAGGTTGAACTGCACCCGGCGGTCGAAGAAGGTCCCCTTCAGACCCGCCTCGAACGCTTGCACGCTTTCGGTATTATAGGGCGGGAGCGGCTGGCCCGCGGTGTTGGAAATAGGCGAGTAGCTGAAGCCGCCGGCGTGCTTTCCGGTCGAATAGCTGGCGTAGACCATCACGTCGTCGCTGACCTTGTAATCGGCGGCGAGCCGATAGGTGAAGTACTTGAAGGTCTTCTGCCCGCACCGGGTGGTCAGCGCGTTGGCCACCGCAGCGGCCGCCGCGGTAGACGACGGATCGGCGGCGGTTACGCCGTCACACGTGCGGTTGAAGTCGGTCGTGGGTTTGTACACCAGGTAACCCCCGCCGAGGTTGAGCCCCGGGGTGGAAAGCGCCGAACGCAGATCCTTCTTGTCGATCGTGTACCGCGCACCGGCGGTCAGCGTCAGGCGCTCTGCGATCGTATAGGACGCCTGTCCATAGATGGCGTAGGTGATCGACTTGGCCCAAGACAGCGGATTGAACGCGTCGCTGGCATTCGGGGTGATGTAGGCAGTCGATGGCGGGTTGACGACCGCGCCGCCGGAACTCGGCAAGACGGTGAAATTGCTTCCGAAATAGAGCGGATAGCCGCCCGTCCCCGGTGCGTTCGCCAAAGCGCCCGCGGTCGAATAACCCCGGATCCGTTCCGACAGGAACCCGTCCGGCACCTCGTCGTTCAGATAGTAGCCGCCGATAGTGTAGTTGAACGGCCCGTCGCCCAGCGACTGGAGCTGGAGTTCCTGACTGAACGCTTTGTTCTTGGTCAGGAAGTACCCGATCCCGTAGTTGGCCGGAGTCCCGTCGTTGTCGGTGCTCCGCACTGCGTCGAAGTGGTTGTAACCGGTGATCGAGCGAATGCGCACCGCCTCGCCGATATCGTAGTTGATGATCGCCGACACCTGGGTGGATTTGATCCGCTGCTTCGAGGGCGCGTCGTTGAGCACCTTGTACGGGCCAAGCACCGGATAGCCGAGATCCAGGGCGACACCGTTCAGGGTCACATCGACGATCCCATCGCGGAACGTGGCAAAGGGATAGAACTGACCCTGGAAGGTGCGGCCGTTGTAGCCGTTCGGGAAAGTATAGGTCGCGCCGCCGACGTTGAGCGTGCCCCCCGGCGCCGTGACCAGCGCGGGATCGACGAATTGCCCGATCGCCTTGGCATTGAAGGTCCCGTTGCCGCTGCTGTCGTCGTTCCAGTGCGAAGCGCGCAGGATGATTTCGAGACCGCTTTCCGGCGGGGCGATGCGCAGCGAACCGCGAATGTACTGCTGGTTCTTGTCGTCTTGGTCTGCAAAACCGGGAGCGGTGACGCTCTTGATGAACCCATCGCGCCGCTCGGCATAGCCGGCGAAGCGAACCGCGATGCCCTCGGTGATCGGCAAGTTGACATAAGCGTCGGCCATGACCCGGCGATAGGAGCCGACCAGCAGCGAGACGCCACCTTCGCGCTCGTCGGAAGGCTTTGCGGTCGAAATGGCGATATTGCCGCCGAAACTGTTGCGTCCGTAAAGCGTGCCTTGCGGACCCTTCTGGACCTCGACCCGCTCGAGGTCCACAAACGGCACGCTCGTTTGCGAGGTACGCGACTGGTAGATTTCATCGATGTAGAAACCAACACGCGGATCGGCATTGCCCTGAATCGACTCTGTGTAGATGCCGCGGATTGCCGGGCGGGGATCGGCGCCCGAACGGCCAAGCCGCAGGCCGGGAACCAGCTGCTCGAGCCGCGAGGCCTCGCCAACATCCTTGTTCTTGAGTTCGTCGCGGCCAAGCGCGACAATCGATAGAGGCACGTCCTGGAGCGATTCCTCGCGCCGCTGGGCGGTGACGACTATGTCGGGCACGCCTGTCTCGCTTTCCGCCGCGGGACCCCCGTCGTTTTGCGCGAGCGCAGGGCCGGCGATCACCATGGCGGTGAGGCCGACCGTCGCCAGCATGAATCCGCGGAGCGAATTGGTGTTCTTAGAAATCGTCATGACCTCCCCCTCGGGTTACGCGGAGCCTTCGTTGCAATCTGTCTGTGCATATTTGCATCCGTAGGCATTGACGTTTAACCTACGCAAACGGGTGGATGCAACAGTTATTTCGGCATGCGGTTGGACAATGGATTGCATCCGCAATCATACCAGAAAGGGCGGAAATGAGCGGTTGGACCCTGGTCGCGGACGGACTTGCTTTCCCCGAAGGCCCCGTAGCCAGTCCCGAAGGCAGCATAGTTCTGGCGGAAATTGCGGCCGGTCGCGTCACCCGAATCGCTCTGGACGGAGCGAAATCTCTGGTAGCCGATACAGGCGGCGGCCCGAACGGGCTGGCCCTTGGACCCGATGGCTTTCTCTACCTCTGCAACAACGGCGGTTGTCGCTGGCGCGAATGGCGTGGCATGATGCTGCCGGCCGGCACGCCGGATGAATATGTCACCGGATCCATCGATCGGATCGATCCGGCGACCGGCAGTTTCGAGACCCTTTACACCATGGGGATGGGCGCGGACGGGGCGGTGCCCCTGCAAGGCCCGAACGACATCGTCTTCGACCGCCACGGAGGATTCTGGTTCACCGACAACGGCAAGGCGCAGCCAAGGTCCAAATCGATCTGCGGGGTCTTCTACGCCCGCACTGATGGTACGCTGTGCCGCGAGGTCATATTCCCGCTCGATGGGCCGAATGGAATCGGCCTATCTCCTGACGGGCGGACGCTTTACGTCAGCGAGACGCCGCCAGCGCGGTTGTGGGCGTTCGACGTGGTAGGCCCCGGCGAGGTCGCGCTCCAGCCCGGCCTGCGCGGGATGTCCGGACGATGCCTCTATCGCGCCCCGGGCCTTGCATTGTTCGACAGCCTCGCGGTGGAAGCGAACGGGAACATCGCGGTGGCGACAATCGGGGGCGGCGGGATAACGGTGATCGATCCCGCCGGCGAGCTGGTCGAGTTCGTAGCTACCGACGATCCGTTCACGACCAACATCTGCTGGGGAGGCGACGATCTCCGCACCGCCTATGTCACGCTTGGCGGAACCGGGCGGCTGGTCAAGCGGCGCTGGGCGCGGCCGGGGCTGCGGCTCGACTAGACGGGATCGAATACAGCAGTCCGCGGCTGTCCTCGATCGGCGAAGAATTGCAGGTCGTGGAACAGGTCCATGCCCATCTGATGGACGATGTGTGGCACGTCCATCATTACCCAATTGTCGATGATCTTCCCGTCGTTATCGAGCCGGTACCAATCGGCGACGCGCATCTCCACGCGCCGGCCGGTCGGTGGCAGACCCAACCACTCCGGACCCAGGTGCGTCGCGTTGAGCGAAGGCCATCCCCCGGTCACCGCGTAGCGCCCGTCGCCCATTCGGACGTAGTGGCCCGGCGCTTCCTCGGGGCCATCGTGATCGCGGACCCATCCGGTGCGGTCCGAAAAGGCCTGCAGGAAAAGCGCGCCGTGAAAGTTTCGGAACCCGCGCAGGCCGCGCATCGAGCCCAGCCCGGCGGGGCCGTACCAGTTCATGTTCGTGTGCCAGTGCGGGCTGTGGCGGCTCGGCGAGTTCGCGATGTTCTTGATGTCGGCCTGCTTGACCAGTCCCATCTGCATCTCGCGGATAATGCGCAGCGATTCGGCGCCGAGTTCGGGATTGTCCGTGAAGGCCGTGGCCCCGGTGTCGCAAGGCGGAAACGCCCATTGCTCGGGCGATCCGGGCATCGCGCGAAACGGATAGTGTCCCGCCTGGCGCATGACATCGACTAGATCGAGCAGAACATAGGCCTTGGCGATCTTCCCGTCGCGGACGATGCAGTTGAACCCGAACTTCATGGTCACCGCACCCTTCGTCGGTGGAATTCCTAGCAGGGGTTCATCGAAGGTGCCCATCATTTGCCCCCAGGTGCTGACCTGTTCTCGCCCCTCGTACTCGCCGCCGATGATCAGCGCGATGCGCTGTTCGTAATCCGGAAAGGAGGTGCGCAGCGGCTGCCAGAACCCGTCCAGCCCCGCTGCGGCGCCCCTAAGCGTATTGAAGGGATGGAAGACCTCCCAGAGGACATCGTCATGGCAGTAGCGCGCCACGATGGCGCGAGACTGCTCGGGCGGCGCGTCGGCGATTTCGGTCAGAAAGCTGGCGACGAGCTGCTTGTTGATGGCGTGCAAGGACATCGGGGACCTTTCGACGGGTTGGGGAGGGATCAGGTTTCCGCCGCCGCGCGTTCGACCCGGTCGGCCACCAAGGCGGCTTTGGTGCTGTCGTAGGATTCACGGGTCACGCGCACCAGGCCGTAGAACAGCGCCGAAATCAGGCCGGGCACGGTGGCGAGAAGGAAAACCAGGGCGATCCCGTAAACGACGTCGGGGGCAACCTGGCCCGGCACTGCGCCCTTGGGAAAGGAGATGAACACCAGCGCCCAGCCCGCCAGAAACGTGCCGAGCGCCGTGTCGACCCGTTGGAAGAAGGTCCGAGCGGCAAACAGCACTCCTTCTTGGCGAAGGCCTGTCTTGAGCTCTATTTCATCGGCGATGTCGGCTACCGCCGAGCGGATCGTGGTGGTCAGAATGCTATATGGAGCGTGCTGCAGCACCGAGAAGGCAATGAGCATTGCCAGCAGATAGGGCGTGTCCGGGGCCAGCACACCCAGGTATCCAAGGGCGACGGGGATCGCCGGTCCGACCGTATAGACCAAGCATGCCAAAGCGCCGGTCCACCGCTTGTCGAGCCGAATGTGGAGCCGCTTCACGACCACCGCGGCGAAGACGTATCCGAACAGGCTGCCGATGAAAAACCAGGCGATGTCGTCATTCGTCATCAGCCAGAAATAGGTCATCTTGTACATGTAGAGCCCGTTGCGGACGCCCGTCATGAGCGCGAAGAACAGCAGCGCGAACAGCAGAATGACGTAGTTGCGATTGCCCAACGCGCGGACGATGTCGCGCCAGAATTCGCGAAAGCTGAACTTGGGAGTCGAGGACTTCGCCTGGCTGAGGTAGGGGATGCGGCCTCGGGTCGACCATGCCGAATAGGCGCGCAGAACGAACATCGCGATCGCCACCCACAAGGCGTAAGCCGGGTAATTGGTCGGATCGAGCGCGCCGTTGGGGAACTCGGCGGTGGTTTTGAAGAAGAATTTGAGCGCGACGAATGCGGTCAGGGCATCCCCGACCCAGAGGAAGAACGTGCTGTAAGCCATGACGCTCGAGCGCTCGAGGTAATCGTCGGAGAGCTCGCCGCCGAGCGCCAGGTGCGGCGCCTCGTAGAGCGACATTGCCTGCTGGTAGAGAATCCAGAATAGCGTCAGCCAGATCAGCAGTCCGGTATCGCTCAGGCCCGCCGGAGGCATGTAAAGCGCGTAGAAGCACAGGGCGATCGGCGCCGCCGAGGCGAACATGAAGGGGTGCCTGCGCCCCAGCCGGCCGCGAACCCGATCCGACCACGAGCCGACCAGCGGTTCGAACACCGCGTTGCATATCAGCCCGGCGGACAAGGCCGTCCCGACCGACCCCGGCGAAAGCCCCAGAACCTGGTTGTAGTAGAGCAGCAGGAACATGCTCGCGGCGGTGAACGAGATCGCCTCGGCGGTGCTGCCCAACGCGTGCGAGATCTTCAGCCTGACGGTGAGCGGCGGCACGCCGCCATGCCCCTGGGGCGCCGGCGGGCTGCGTTCCATTACCGGCCGCTCGCGCTGCGTATTGCTGCCATGGGCGAATGCTGGCATTCATTGCATTCGAATGCAAGCAACCGAATCGCGTCCTCGAAATCAATGACCGGCCGCCAGCCCGAGGTGGTCGTCATCGGCGCCGGCGCGTTCGGCGCGTGGACCGCGCTGTCGCTGCAAGAGCGCGGCGCGGATGTCTTGCTGGTCGATGCCTTCGGCCCTGGGAATCACCTGGCATCGAGTGGCGGCGGGCAGTCGCGCAATATCCGGGCCGCCTACAGCGATCGCGAGCTCTACACCCGCTGGGCGATCGAGGCCTGGCAGCGCTGGCAAGAGCGCGAGCGCGAAGCTGGGCAGCAGTTTCTGTTCCCGTGCGGGAGCTTGCGAATGCTCGCCCCCGACGATGTCGCGACCCAGCGCGCGGTGTTCGACCGGCTCGGCCATCCCTATGAGATTTTCGACGGCGACGAGGTGGCGCGGCGTTGGCCGCACGTCGTCTATCGATGCGAGCACGTCCTATACGAACCGGATTCGGGGGTTCTCGCGGGAGGCGCGGCAATGCAAGCGATCGCGCGCCTGTTTGTGGCCAAAGGCGGACGCTTGCGGCGCGGCCGCGCCCTCGCCCCGGCCAGCGCAGCCCGCGGCGCCGCGATCGGTGCGATCACCATCGAAGGGGAGCGGGTCAGCGCCGATCGGTTCGTCTTCGCCTGCGGCCCGTGGCTGCCAGCGACCTTCCCCACGCTGCTTACCGGCTGGATCAAGACGCCGCGCCGCGAGCTGTTTTTCATCGGTCCGGTCGCGGGGGACGCGCGGTTCGACTGGCGCCACTGCCCCAACCTTGCAGACCCGCTCGGCTGGACCTCGTCCGATATCGGTGGCGGGTTCAAGGTGGCGCCGATCATCCGGCACGTGCCGATGGACCCCGACGAGCTGGATCGCCGTCCCACCCCGGCTCTGCTCGCGCAGGTGACCGCATATCTCACCGCTCGCCTCCCGGATCTGGCCGGACGCCCGGTGGTGGCGAGCCACGTTTCGCAGCTCGAGAACACCGACAACGAGCATTTCCTGATCGACCGCCACCCCGACCATCCTGACGTATTCATCGCCGGAGGCGGATCGGGGCATGCCTACAAGATGGGGCCGGTGATCGGCGACTATGTCGCCCGGTTCGTGCTCGAGGGTAAGCAGGACCCGTCGCTGGCGGCGCTGTTCGCGCTGACGTCGCATGGGCCGGTGCCGGCCGAGGCGGGCGGATGACGTCGCTTAGGCCGACCGAACGACTTCGATCAGCCTTCCCAGCCCCTGCGCGATCGCCTCTTCCGAAGCGCACAGGGCCACGCGGACGAGCCCGGCCGCGCCGGGTCCGAAGGTCTCCCCGGGCGCCACCGCGACCTTGTGCCGGTGGAGCAGATCGAGCGCGAAGGCGGTCGCGTCGGGGTTGGCGCGCGACACGTCGACCATCAGGTAGAAGGCGCCGCCGGGCACCGCCATCGGCATGCCGGCAGCGGCGAGCATAGCCACCGCCTGGTCGCGCCGCTCCCGGTAATAGGCCCGCATCTGCCGGACACAGTCCTGTGGTCCGGTCAGGGCCGCCTCGGCCGCCTTCTGCGCCACCGAACAGATGTTGCCGAGCACCGGCTGCTGCAGCTTGGCGATGACCCCGATCGCCGACTCGGGCGCCGCCACATATCCAACCCGCCAGCCAGTCATCGCGTAAGTCTTGGAGCAACTGAACAGCGAGATCACGCGCCCGTCGACATCGAACCGCGCGGGACTGACGTGCTCGCCCTCGAACACGCATTCGTCGTAGCACTCGTCCGACACGACCCAGAGATCGTGGCGTCTGGCGAATTCCACCATTGCCCGCACCAAGCCGGCCGGCATCACCGCCCCGGTAGGGTTCGACGGCGAATTGAGCAGGATCGCGCGGGTGCGCGGGCCGACCAGCTCGTCCATCGCCTCGGGATCGGGCAGAAACGTGCGGTCCTTCGGGGTGGGATAGCGGACCGGCCGGGCGCCGGCGGTCAGGATCATCTGCTCCCAGTTGGGCCAGCCCGGATCAGGAATGAGCATCTCGTCGCCTGGGGCAAGCAGCGCCAGGCAGGTGGTGAAGAGGCCGGAGAGCGCCCCGTTGGTCGCCACGATGCGCTCGGGCGGCACCTCGATCCCGTTGACGCGGGCCAGCTTGGCCGAAGCCGCCTCGCGCAGCGAGAGCAGCCCTTGGCTGGCAGTATACTTGGTGAATCCGTCGCGGGCGGCCTGCGCAGCGGCGTCGCAGATGTGCTCGGGGGTGGCGAACTGCGGCTCGCCCATCTCGAGTCGAATGCAATCGGGTATCGCGATCGCCGCGTTGGTGATCCGGCGGATACCGCTTTCCGGCAGCGCGGTCGCTGTGGCTGACAAGGGGTGCATGGGCGATCTCTGATCAGTATTCGCGAATCCGTTGCATGCGGCCAAGCACGTCGAGCCCCTGGACGGCCAGGTAGTGCAACAGGTCGATGAAGATCCAGTTTTCGGCCAGCTTGCCGTCCTGCACCCGGTACAGATCGACCACGCGCATTTCGGAAGGCCCCGGCCCCTTGGTCATGCCCAGATAACCGCCCGCGTTGAACACGGTCAGGTTGGCCCAACCGAAGAATCCCCCGAAGTTGCCTTCGGCCATCCGGCACAGATGGCCGTTGAACTTGTAGCCCGTGTGCAGGGCATCGCCGAACGGCTCCGAGTGCTGCTTGAGGTAGCGCGGGATCGTATAGGTCGCCCCGATCCCGCCCGGCCCCCACCAGATCATGTCGTCGTGCCAGACGCGCTGAAGCCTCTCGTGCTCGGTAATTCCCAAATCCTTCGACTTGGGATTTTTGAGCAGCGCGTTGATCGCGGCGAGCGAGCGTTCGCCGACTGCCGGATCCTGCTCCTCGTACATCAGCCCCTCGTGCGTCATCGGGCCGGGTTGGACCAGCGAGGCGCCGGTCTGGGGCGGCAGCGGGTATTGACCGGCCTGCTGCATCAGGTGAAGCAGGTCGACGAACATCGCGGTCTCGGTGATACGCCCGTTCTCGACCCGGTTGAACTCCACGAACCGCAGCATCGCGATCTTGCCGGTCGGCAGGATGCCCAGCCAGGGTCGGTCGAACAGCCCCATCAGATGGCCCATCTGGCACACCCAGCGCCCCTGGAAGCCGTCGATCTCGTTGAGCCCGGCCATGAAGATGTCCGCGCGGCGCTGCACCTTCGACATCGCCCCCAGAAACGGAGCCCAGAACGCCTCGGCCACCGCTTGCGGCCCGTGCTGCTCATGGAACGGGTGCATGCCGCGCCAATGCCAATCGGGCGCGGTGTAGCGGGCGAGGATGTCGGACACGGTGTCGGGC
Organism: Novosphingobium sp.; assembly: GCA_050725835.1. GTDB lineage: Bacteria > Pseudomonadota > Alphaproteobacteria > Sphingomonadales > Sphingomonadaceae > Novosphingobium. The sequence goes on along the minus strand of JBOHIC010000263.1, from coordinate 3,823 downwards.
GTCGCCCCCGCCAGCGCGGCATGGTAATCGCGGACGAACTGCTTCTCCGCCTGAAAATCGGTCATCGCTTCCTCGCCGAAAGATGCTATTGCATGCGAATGCAACGCTCGTCTTTAGCGCCGGTTGAACGCCGACATCAAGTGGCACGAGGATGACTCCGGCAATGCGCAGCTTCTTTGCTTCCCGCCAGCTCGCCCACGACCCGGTCAACGAGCTCCACAACGGCAACCTCGTGCCTTATGCCGAGGTTCCGGCCCGCGCCGAGACGATCGCCCGCGCGATCGCGCCGACGACGGAGCCCGACGACTTCGGGCTTGCCCCGCTGCTCGCGGTCCACGATCCGGCATACCTCGAGTTCCTGCGCGATGCCCCGCGACTGTGGCGCGAGGCCGGGCGTCCGGGCGAGGCCATGCCCTACGTCTGGCCTGTAGTGGGTCGCCGTCCGCTCGAGCTGCGACGGATCGACGCGCTGCTGGGGCAGTACAGCTTCGATGCCGCGACCCCAATCACCGACGCCACATGGCAGTCGGCCTACTGGAGCGCCCAAACGGCGCTCGCGGCGACTCGCGCGGTGCTCGACGGCGAACCCCACAGCTTCGCGCTGTGCCGCCCGCCGGGCCATCACGCAGGGCGCGATTACTTCGGCGGCTATTGCCACATCAACGCCGCCGCGGTCGCGGCGCAATATGCTCGCGACGCGGGAAGAACGCGCGTCGCCATCCTCGATATCGACTATCATCACGGCAACGGGACGCAGGACATCTTCTGGACCCGGGGGGACGTCTTTTGCGCCTCGGTCCATGCCGATCCGAGGACCGACTATCCGTTCTACTGGGGCCACGCCGATGAAGCAGGCGGCGGCGCAGGGACCGGCGCGACGTTCAATCTGCCGCTGCCGCAGGGAACCACGCTCGGCCCATTCCGCGGCGCGCAGCAGGCCGCGCTCGATGCCATCGCCGGGTTCGGCGCGGACCTGCTCGTCGTCAGCTTCGGCGCCGATACCTGGGCAGGCGATCCGATCTCGCACTTCGCCCTGACCACCGAGGATTACGCCGTACTCGCCGCCGACATCGCGGCGCGCGGGCTGCCCGCCGTCATCGTGATGGAGGGCGGATACGCCACCGCCGCGCTCGGCGCGAACGTCGCATCGTTCCTGTCGGGATTCGGCGATGGCTGAGCGCGACGCGGTCGATGTCGCGGTGATCGGCGCGGGGGTCATCGGCCTCTCGTGCGTGCGCTGGTTGCAGCAGCACGGCCGCGCGCCCGTGCTGTTCGACGCGGCCGGTGTCGCCAATGGCGCCTCGTTCGGCACCGCCGGCCTCATCAACGGCGACGCGCATCTGCCGGTCGCGCTGCCGGGCATGCTGCGGCGAGTGCCGGGTTGGCTGCTCGATCCGCACGGTCCGGTCCGCGTGCGCCCCTCCTACCTCCTGCGGGCCGCGCCCTGGCTGATGCGATGGGTGTGGGCGAGCCGCGCCCGCGCCGCGCGGCGCGGCGCGCGGACGCTGCACGCGCTGCACCGCGGGGTGTTCGACGGCTATCGCACCCTGCTCGGCGCGGCGGCATTTGGCGACCTGCTGCGCCAGTCGGGCGGCGTGGTCCTCGCTCGCGGTGTAACGCCCGGCAAAGACGAACTGTTCGCCAACGCGATCCGCGACGAACTCGGCATCGGCTGCGAAACACTCGGCGCCGACCGGCTTCGCGAGATCTACCCGGGGATCGCTCCCTTCGCCAGGCGCGGGCTGCTGTTCCCTAACAACGGCTACACGCTCTCGCCGCACCGGCTGGTCGAGGCGCTGTACGGTGGGTTCACCGCCCGCGGCGGCGCGCTCCGTCAGGAGCGCGTGCTCAAGCTGATCCCGCACGTCGACGGATGGCACCTGTTGACCAGCAAGGCCAACGTCACGGCCCGGGCGGTGGTGGTCTGCGCCGGCGCCTGGTCGAAGAGCCTGCTCGCGCCGCTCGGCGTGCGCATTCCGCTCGAAACCGAGCGCGGCTACCACCTCCAGCTGGGCACCCCGTCGATCCCGATCGCCTTGCCGATGATCCACCGCGCGCGCGGGCTGGCGATTACGCCGATGGCGGAAGGGTTGCGGCTGGCCGGCACGGTCGAGATCGCAGGCCTCGAAGCCCCGCCCGACGAAACCCGCGCGCTGGTGCTGCGTCGCCATCTCGACGAGCTGTTCCCCGGCATCGAAGCCGAGACGCGCCGGCTGTGGATGGGGTTCCGCCCCTCGCTGCCCGATAGCGTCGCGGCGATCGGACCGGTTGCGCGCCTTCCCGGGCTGTTCGCCGCGGTCGGTCACGGGCACGACGGGATGATCGGCGCGCCATCGACCGGCCGCCTGATCGCCGAACTCGTCACCGGGGGGCGGCCGCACATCGAGCCTGCGCCGTACAGTCTTGCCCGGTTCGGCGCTTAGCGCTCGAGCGTTTCTGGCAGCCGCGACCACAGCCACCCGGCGAGCGCGAACAGCACGACCGCAAGGCTCATCGCCAGCGGCAAGCCCCAGCGCGCGGCGATCGCTCCGGTCGCCAGCGGGGCGGCGAGGCTGACGAACCGCCCCCACTGGAACATCGCGGTGGCGGCGGTGCGCAGCGGCCGAGGATAGAGCTCGGCCAGCCACGGACCGATCGAGACGACCGCCGAAAACGACAGGCCGAACCCGGCCGCGGCGACGCCCAGCAACAGCGGCGAAGGCGGCAACACCAGGAACACCGCGGCCGCCCCGCCGGCAAGCATCAGCCCGAGCGCACCGACCCGGCGTCCGAACCGGTCGATCGCCCAGCCCCAGGCAAAGCAGCCGACGACGCTGCCGATGAACTGCGCTGCGACGATGGCGCCGACCGCGGCGGCGGGCAGCCGGGCGACTTCATAGAGGTGGGTGGTCATCCAGCCGCTGAACGCCTGATAGCCGCAGGCGTTGGCGGCGAGCATCGTTGCAAAGGTCACCGTCTTGGCGCGGTGCAGCGGTGAAAACAGCAGCCGGATCGGCGCATGGCCGCTGGACGCGTGATCGGCGGGAAATGCCGGCACCAGCCAATAGGCCGCCAGCGCCACCACCAGCGGCGGAACTCCGCCAAGCCACAGCAGAACGCGCCAGCCTTCCAGGCCGACCTCGCCGCTGGCCAGCCCGAGCAAGGCGATGGAGGCGAAATAGGTGCCGTCGATCGCGCTCGCGAGACGCCCGCGCACGCGCGCTCCGAACAGCTCGACGATGACGCCGATTGTCAGCGGAAAGACCGCACCGCTGCACAGCCCGATCGCGAAGCGCTGCAAGAGGAAGCCGCTCCAACTGGTCACCAACAGTCCGGCGAGCAGGGCCAGCCCTCCGCCCGCGCAGACCAGGGCGAGCGCATGACGGCGGCCCGCGAGATGCTCGAAGCGCACCGTGGCCAACGCGCCGAGCAGGGTGCCCACCACCTGGACCGAGTAGCCCGCGCCCACCTCGGTCAGCGACAGGCCAAGCGTCGCTCGAAACGCGGGCCGGAGCACGTCGCTGCTGTTCCATGACCAGGCGTAGAAGAATTGGAGGGCGACGAGAAACCCAAGCGCGCCCGCCGGCCCGGACCGGGCAGCGCTCGCCGCGACCGGGGCCCGGACGCTCATCCGCCGACGGCCTCGCGATGCACCGAATCCATGGCGCGACGATGCGGCACTTTGCATGCGGATGCAAGATCGTCGGCGGACGGGACGTCGCAGATCGCTAGGGGCGCGGCTGGCGGAGCGGGAGGGATTCGAACCCTCGATACGCTTTTGGCGTATACTCACTTTCCAGGCGAGCGCCTTCGACCACTCGGCCACCGCTCCGCATGCACTGGA
>JBOHIC010000262.1:0-1144 GCA_050725835.1 Novosphingobium sp. | reverse complement strand
GCATCCTCCACCGCCAGCGCCCGCCCGCCGCTTTCGCGTACCGCGCGCAAGATCAGGAAATCGCCGACCGCCTTCGGAACGCGGATCCCCGCCGCCACGGTGTGGGCGTTCTCCCACCGCTCGGCGTGCTCGACCCCGTCCTCGAAGGCCTTGACCATCGGCGCGCACCCGCTCGCCTGAACCGCGAACATCCTGGGCCGCTCAGACCCGATCCAGCCGAGTTCCTCGAGCTCGGCGAACGCCTTCCACATCCCGATCAGCCCGGTCCCGCCGCCGGTCGGGTAGAAGATCGCACTCGGCAGCCGCCAGCCCAGCTGCGCCGCCAGTTCGAGCCCCATCGTCTTCTTGCCTTCGATCCGGTAGGGTTCCTTGAGCGTCGAGAAATCGAACCATAGGCCTTCCGCCGCGCCCCTGCCCGCGAGCGCGGCACACTCGTCGATCAGCCCATTGACGCGGTAGACACGCGCGCCCTGCATCGCGATTTCGCGCACGTTGATCTCCGGCGTGTCGTCGGGACAGAGCACCACGGTCTCGATTCCGGCGCGGCTGGCATAGGCGGCCACCGCCGCCCCGGCATTGCCGTTGGTCGGCATGCAGATCCGCTGGACTCCCAACTCCTTCGCCATCGCCACCGCCAAGGCCAGCCCGCGCGCCTTGAAGCTCCCGGTCGGCAGCCGGCCTTCGTCCTTGACCAGCACCTTGGCCCCGCCCGAGAGCGGAATCGACACCAACGGCGTCTCGATCTCGCCCAGACTGACGATGTTCGCAGCCTGCCGCACCGGCAGCAGTTCGCGCCAGCGCCAAAGGTCGGTGGGGCGGGTGGCCAAGGTCTCCTTGGTCAGCGCCGCGCCAGCAGCAGCCAGATCATACCGCACCAGCAACGGCCGCCCGGCCGCGGACAGCCCATGCAGCCGATCCGCCTCATACCGCTCACCGGTCAGCGAGCATTCGAGGTGGGTGACGAAGGTCGGGCGGTCGGCGGTGAGGTTGCCGTTGACCACGCTCAGTCGGGCTTCTTCGCCACCGCCACCATCGCCGGGCGGAGCAGGCGGTCCTTGATCATGTAGCCCGATTGCAGCTCCTGCACGATCGTTCCCGGCGCGGCTTCGGCGCTGGGGACTTCGAGCATCGCCTGGTGCTGGTG
>JBOHIC010000261.1:0-36136 GCA_050725835.1 Novosphingobium sp. | reverse complement strand
GCCCCCGCCGTTTTTTTGGGTCGTTTCGTTTGGGCAGATGGTTTTTCCGAGCTAGCTTAGGCGGATAGGCCGAGTCGGAGGGATGGGAATGGACGATCAACCGCGCGCCGAGCGTTCGCCCGGGCTCAAGCTGCTGTTCGTCGCGCTGCTCGGCATCGCGCTCGCCATCCCCCTGGTGATGACTTACGCGCTGGTTTACGACCGGCAGAGCCAGTCGCAGACCGCGCAGGCGGCGATCAACGCCGGCTGGGGCGGGCCGCAGGTGATCGCCGGGCCGGTGGTGGTCGTCCCCTTCCGCACCACCCAAAGCCAGACCGAAGAGGTCAATGGCAAGTCGGTGACCAAAGTGGTCGAGGTCGAGAAGCTGCTCTACATCTCGCCGACCTCGAACAAGGTCGTCACTACGATCGACCCGCAGGAACGCCGCAAGTCGATCTACCGCTCGGTGCTCTACGAGGCCAAGGTCAAGGGCGCGGCCAGCTTCGCGCTGCCCGAAGACCTGCCGCGCTTCGGCGTGACCCGCGAGCGGCTGCTGTGGGACCGGGCAGAGCTGCGTATGGGCGCCTCGGATTCGCGCGGGCTGACCAGCGGCGGGACGCTCAAGGTGGATGGCAAGGATCTCACCGTCCAGCCGGGCAAGGGTCCGGCGGCGAGCGGCGGGCAGGGCTTCTTCGCCTTCCTGCCGTGGACCGGCGAGGGCACGCTAGCCGTCGATTATGCCTTCGGCCTGCGCGGCAGCCGCTCGCTCAGCCTGGTCCCGCGCGGCGGTTCGACCGGGTGGGAGGTCGATTCTAAATGGGCCAGCCCCAGCTTCGGCGGCTCGTTCCTGCCCGAAAAGCCCAAGGTGAGCGGCAGCGGGTTCGCCGCGCGCTACCTGGTCGACAAGCTCGCGCTCGGCCAGGCGCCGGTGGCGATGGAAGACCCCGGCCCGCCGATGATCGACGAGGGCGGGTTCCTGCCGCCCGAGGCGATGGCGGCCAAGACGTCTTCTGCCAGCTACGACATCGCGGCCGAGGCGCCCAGTTCGGCGGACAACCGCGCCGCGGGCGGGGCCGAGGAAGTGATCGGCGGCCCGGCCCACGCGGTCACCGTCGGGCTGATCGAGCCGGTCAACCTCTATTCCAAGGTCGAACGCTCGGTGAAGTACGGGTTTCTGTTCATTGGGTTCACCTTCCTCTCGTTCCTGCTGTTCGACGTGATCGGCGGGGCGCGCGTGGCGATCGCCGAATATCTGCTCACCGGCGCGGCGCTGGTCCTGTTCTTCGTGCTGCTGCTGGCTTTCGCCGAGGTGATCGGTTTCACCGCCGCTTACCTCGTGGCGTCGGCGGCCATCGTCGGGCTGCTCACCGCCTACAGCGCCGCGGTGCTCAAGAGCTGGAAACGCTCGCGCTTCATCGGCGCGCTGCTGATCGGACTCTACGCACTGCTGTTCGTGCTGCTCAATCTCGAGGCGTGGTCGCTGCTGATCGGCGCGGTGCTGCTGTTCGTCGCGCTGGCGGGGGTGATGTACGCCACCCGCAACGTCGATTGGGGCGCGGTGGGCAGGCGCGAGGCTGCGGCCGAAGGCTAATCGGCAGGCTTGCGCTCGCGCATAACCGCCGCCATATGCCCGCCCGGGAGTCCGGGCGGGCGCTTGCCTCCGCCAACCTGGTCAGATCCGGAAGGAAGCAGCCACAACGGACAGCGGCGGGTCGCCCGGCTCCTATTTTCATCTTCCCCGCGGGAGCCTAACCTGAACCCATGGGCGATTCACCCGACATGCTTGGCGACGAACCCGAGGGCGAAGCTGCGCCGACTGCGGCGGAGCTAGAGGACGCAGGGCAATCGGCGCTGTTCGGCGCGCCAGAACCGCCGGCTGCGCCACCGCCCGCCGCCCCGACACAGCCTTACCGCGTCCTCGCCCGCAAATACCGCCCGCAGACCTTCTCCGAGCTGATCGGGCAGGAGCCGATGGTCCAGACGCTCGGCAATGCGATCAAGCGCGAGCGGCTCGCCCATGCCTTCCTGATGACCGGGGTGCGCGGGGTGGGCAAGACCAGCACCGCGCGGCTGATCGCCAAGGCGCTCAACTGCATCGGCCCTGACGGGCAGGGCGGGCCGACGATCGATCCCTGCGGCCAGTGCGAGCCCTGCGTGGCGATCGCCGAAGGCCGGTTCATCGACGTGATCGAGATGGACGCGGCGAGCAACACCGGGGTCGACGATGTCCGCGAGATCATCGAGGCGGTGAGGTATGCGGCGGTCTCGGCGCGCTACAAGATCTACATCATCGACGAAGTCCACATGCTCAGCCGCAACGCCTTCAATGCGCTCTTGAAGACGCTCGAAGAGCCGCCGCCGCATGTGAAGTTCCTGTTCGCCACCACCGAGGTCGAGAAGCTGCCGGTGACGGTGCTCAGCCGCTGCCAGCGGTTCGACTTGAAGCGCATCCCCGCGCCGCTGCTCGCCGAACACTTCGCCGCGATCTGCCAGGCCGAAGGTGTCGTGGCAGAGGACGAGGCGGTGGCGATGATCGCCGCCGCCGCCGAAGGTTCGGTCCGCGACGGGCTGTCGATCCTCGACCAGGCGATCGCCCATGCCGACATGGCCGGCGGACAGCAGGTCAGCGCCGATCAGGTCCGCGACATGCTCGGGCTCGCCGACAAGACCGCGCAGCGCCGCCTGCTCGCGGCATTGCTGGCGGGCGATGCTGAAGGCCTGCTCGATCTGGTCGCTGCGCAGTTCGCGCTTGGGGTCGAACCTCTTGCGCTGCTCCGCTCGGCGATGGAGCTGGTCCACCGGGTCACCGTGGCGCAGGTCGGCAAGGGCGCGGTCGACGCGCTCTCGGAAGACGAGCGCGCCGCGATTGCGGATTGGGCGCAGCGGCTCTCGGCGGGGCAACTCCACAGGCTGTGGCAGCTCCTGCTCAAGGGCCACGACGAGGTTCGTGCCGCGCCCGATCCGCTGGTTGCGGCGCAAATGGCGCTGCTCCGCGCGATGCACGCCGCCGACCTGCCCGATCCGGGGACGCTGGCGAAGAAGCTCGAAGAGCTGGCTGGCAGCGGCGCTTTTGCAGGCGGAGCAAACGGCGCCACTCCCGCGGCCGGACCTGCCGGATCGCCGATCTCGGCGCAGGTCGAATGGACCGCGCTGATCGAGCGGATCGAGCGTAGCGGGCAATTGCGGGTCGCCCAGATCATGCGCGATTGGGTGCGAGTGGTGTCGCTCGCCCCGCCGGTGCTGGGCTATGCGCTCGCCCCCGGCTATGCGGGCGATGCCGCCCCCGAAATCCGCGACGCGCTGCTCCGCGCCACCGGCGAACGCTGGGAACTCGCAATGGTTGAGGGCGAAGCCCAGCCAACCCTGCGCGAGCAGGCCGAGGGCGCGCACGCCGACGCGAAGGCCGCCCTGCTCGCCCACCCGCTGGTCGAAGCGACCTTCGCCGCTTTTCCGCAAGCCGAGCTGATCGACGACGCCGAAATCGTCGAGGGCCAGCGCACCTGGAGCCGCAACGCATGAAATCGATGGAAGAGATGATCAAAGCCGCCGCCCAGGCTGCCGAAACCATTCAGAAGCAGATGGGCGAGGCCCAGACCAAGCTCGACCAGATCGAAGTCGAGGGCGCGGCGGGCGGCGGGCTGGTCAGGATCCGCGCCACCGCCAAAGGCCGGGTGGTCGGCGTGGCGATCGACGACAGCCTGATGCAGCCGGGCGAGAAGCCGATCCTCGAGGATCTCATCGCCGCCGCCTTCAACGACGCCCGCGGCAAGGCCGACGCGGCGAGCGGCGCGGAGATGCAGCGCATCCAGCAAGGCATGGGCCTGCCCCCGGGGTTCAAGCTGCCGGGGATGTAAGTGCGCTGAGGCCGCATCCACAGCCGAGCGACGGCCCGACGTTGCGCCCGGGCACCCGCGCACCCATATTCCCCGCCAAGCTCCGGTTCATCCGGACAGGCGCAGCCTTGCGCCGGCAACCGCGGAACGATTGACCCCTATGCAACTCCTCCCACTCCTCCCCCTGCGCGACATCGTGGTGTTTCCGAGCATGGTCGTGCCGCTGTTCGTCGGGCGCGAGAAATCGGTGGCGGCGCTCGAGGCGGCGATGACCGGCGACAAGGACATCTTCCTCGTCGCCCAGCTCGATCCCGGCTGCGACGACCCCGATCGCGACGACCTCTACGACATCGGCGTGGTCGCCACCGTGCTCCAGCTGCTCAAGCTGCCCGACGGGACCGTGCGCGTGCTGGTCGAAGGCAAGCAGCGCGGGCGGCTCGAAGGCGTCGGCGAGGAAACCACGGCAGCGGGCGAGATGCTTGTCGCCCAGCTCGAGCTGTTCGATTCCGATCCCGCCGCCGGGGCCGAGACCGAGGCGCTGATGCGCTCGGTGCTCGAACAGTTCGGCGAATACGCCAAGCTCAACAAGAAGCTCCCGCAGGAAGCCGGCGCCAACCTCTCCGAGATCGCCGAGGCCGCGCCGCTCGCCGATGCGGTCGCCGCGCAGATTTCGGCCAAGGTCTCTGACAAGCAGGCGCTGCTGACCGAAACTGATCCGGCCAAGCGGCTCGAAATGGTGCTCTCGTTCATGGAGGGCGAGCTTTCGGTGCTCCAGGTCGAACGCAAGATCCGCGGGCGGGTCAAGCGCCAGATGGAGAAGACCCAGCGCGAATACTATTTGAACGAGCAATTGAAAGCGATCCAGAACGAGCTCGGCGGCGAGGGCGACGAAGCCAACGAGATCGCCGAACTGCACGAGAAGATCGGCAAGCTCAAACTCTCCAAGGAAGCCCGCGCCAAGGCCACCGCCGAACTCAAGAAGCTGCGCGGAATGCAGCCGATGAGCGCCGAGGCAACCGTCATCCGCAACTACCTCGACGTCCTGCTCGGGCTGCCGTGGGGCAAGAAATCGAAGCTCAAGAAAGACATCGCCGCAGCCCAGACCGTGCTCGACGACGACCACTATGCGCTCGAGAAGGTCAAGGACCGGATCGTCGAATACCTCGCGGTGCAGGCGCGGACCAACAAGCTCAAGGGTCCGATCCTCTGCCTCGTCGGCCCTCCCGGCGTCGGCAAGACCAGCCTCGGCAAGTCGATCGCCCACGCCACGGGCCGCGAATTCGTGCGCCAGTCATTGGGCGGGGTGCGCGACGAGGCCGAAATCCGCGGCCACCGCCGCACTTACATCGGCTCGCTCCCGGGCAAGATCGTCACCAACCTGCGCAAGGCCGGAACCAGCAACCCGCTGTTTCTGCTCGACGAGATCGACAAGCTCGGCGCAGATTTCCGCGGTGATCCGGCCAGCGCCCTACTCGAAGTGCTCGATCCCGAGCAGAACGCGCGGTTCCAGGACCACTACCTCGAGCTCGATTACGACCTTTCGGACGTGATGTTCGTCTGCACCGCCAACAGCCTCAACCTGCCGCAGCCGCTGCTCGACCGGATGGAGCTGATCAGGCTCGAAGGCTACACCGAGGACGAGAAGGTCGAGATCGCCGAGCGTCACCTGATCGCCAAGCAGGTCGAGGCGCACGGGCTCAAGGACGGCGAATTCGCCCTCACCACCGAGGGTCTGCGCGACCTGATCCGCTATTACACCCGCGAGGCCGGGGTGCGCACGCTCGAGCGCGAGATCGCGCGGCTGGCGCGCAAGACCCTGCGCCAAATCCTCGAGAAGAAGACCGAGAGCGTTACGATTACCCCGGACAACCTCGGTGACTTCGCCGGGGTGCGCAAGTTCCGCCACGGCGTCTCCGAGGAGGAGCACCAGGTCGGCGCGGTCACCGGGCTCGCCTGGACCGAGGTCGGCGGCGAACTGCTGACGATCGAAAGCGTCACAGTGCCGGGCAAGGGCACCGTGCGCACCACCGGCAAGCTCGGCGAAGTGATGACCGAGAGCGTCCAGGCCGCCTTCAGCTTCGTCCGCGCGCGCTCGCCGGCTTACGGGATCAAGCCCTCGCTGATCGGGCGCAAGGACATCCACATCCACCTCCCCGAAGGCGCGGTGCCCAAGGATGGGCCAAGCGCGGGCGTCGGCATGGTCACCTCGATCGTCTCGACGCTGACCGGGATACCGGTGCGCAAGGACGTGGCGATGACCGGCGAGGTGACATTGCGCGGACGGGTGCTGGCGATCGGCGGCCTCAAGGAAAAGCTCCTCGCCGCGCTGCGCGGGGGAATCGCCACGGTGCTGATCCCCGAAGAGAACCGCAAGGACCTGGTCGAGCTGCCCGCCAACATCACCGACGGGCTCGAAATCGTGCCGGTGGCGCATGTCGACGAAGTGCTCGAGCGGGCGCTGGTGGCGATGCCCGAAGCGATCGAATGGACCGAGGCCGACGACCTTGCCAGCCACCCGCACCCCACCGCTGTCGACCCGGCGAATCCCTCCGCAACCGCACATTGAATCGATGCTGCATCGCAGCGACTCGGAGGCGTTAGAGCTTCGCTGCATCGCACCATCGGCGCGTCCGGTCGGCTGAACCCACTCGCTTGGTCGAAAACGGCGGAAAAACGTGGATAATCGGGGGTTACCGGCTGCTTTTGGCTTTGACAGCCCCCAAAAAACTGGTTCAAGTCGCGCCCACCTGTGAGGCGATTCAAACGACCACCGGTTATCAAATAGGTAGGGGGTTCCCGAACATGAACAAGAACGAACTGATCAGCGCCGTCGCCGACTCGAGCGGACTGTCGCGCAGCGATTCGACCAAGGCCGTCGAAGGCGTGTTCGACGCCATTTCCGGTGCGCTCAAGAAGGGCGACGAAGTTCGCCTGGTCGGCTTCGGCACCTTCTCGGTGGCCAAGCGCAAGGCTTCGACGGGTCGCAACCCGCGCACCGGTGAGCCGATGCAGATCAAGGCTTCGACCCAGCCGAAGTTCAAGGCCGGCAAGGGCCTCAAGGACGCGGTCAACTAAGACCACAGTTCGCCGGGCCGGCCGCCTCGCGGACCCGGATCGAATTCGCCGCGCCGATCGCAGGATCGGCGCGGCGTTTTGATTCTAGCGTTGGTCGAGCTTGAGCAGCGCCATCGGCGCGGTCGTGGTGCGGACGTTGACCGGCCAGGCCAGTTTTTGCCCGGCGGGATCGGCGGTCGGACCCTCGTCGGTGTTGTTTGCGAGGATCGGCGCATCGGTGATCAGGGTGAACCGGCCATTTAGCTCGACCATCGTCGGCAGGTCGGTGCTGCCCTTTTCGTCCTGTTCGGCGAGCGCGGCCATCGTCATCATCGAGCGGAACGGGTCGCCCCCCGCGGTCGGGGCGAAGCCCGGCGCGTCGATCCGCACCGAGCCGTCGGCGCGGCGGACCACCGCGACGAAGGCGTTGGCGACCGGGAAGCGCTCGAGCGTGGGGAAGACGAAATCGTGATCGAGCCGGCCCGAGATGCCGAAATCGACATCGAACAGTCCGTCGCCTTTGTAGTCGACGCGCTTCCATCCGGCCTGCTTGCGCAGCCGCGCGGCGAGCTCCTCGGCCGCCTTGGGGTCGGCCGGATCGATCCCGCCGAGCATCGCCTTCATCGAGTCGCTGTCGCGCTTCTGGCGTTCCTTGGCCGAGGCGCGCTCGGCGTCCCAGTCGCTCTTCTGCTGGGCCTTCTCCTCGGCCGTGCAGTCGCGCTCTTCCAGCGTGTCGTCGTTGTAGCACGGCTGCAGGACGAATTCGCCGCCGGCCTTGTCCTGTCCCATCGCGGCAAGCTTGCTCAGCGCGAGCAGGTGGATCTCCCCGGTGTAGCCATAAGTGAAGCGCCCGTCGCGGCGGACATCGAGCTGCGAGGTGAATTTGCCGGGCGAAAGCAGGCAGGCGCCGAGCGCCAGGCACATGCTCACGAGCACCGCAACCACCGCGGCCCGCCGGCCCAGAATCCTCTCGTTCATCATGCCCCTCGCTGCAAAATCCATCGCTTCGACTCCCGCCATAGCGCGAAGGCGAACGGCTTGAATACAGCAAAGCGCTGGGCCGCGCGGCGCGGTTCGCTCAGGCGGCGAGGCGCGCCGCCAGCGCATCCCATAGTGCCGGGGTGGAGGCTCCGAGCAGGCCCGGCAGGTGCGCCTCATCGACCCGATAGGGCCGCCCGTCGGGCCGCGCCGCCTTGCCGCCGGCCTCGTTCAGGAACAGCACCCCGGCGGCGTGATCCCAGGCGAGGGTCCGCTCGAAAATCGAGAGGTCGTTGATCCCCAGCGCGAGCCGCGGCCATTGCTCGGCGGCGCAGCGCGGGATGTCGACCACGCTGTAGTGCGGCGTGACCCGCGCCTTGACCGCTTCGCGCTTGGCCGCGTCCATGTAGACCAGCGAGATCGCGGCGATTGGCGGGCTGGCGCCGCTGGGCTGCGCGGTGATCCGTTCGCCATCGACCCACGCCCCGTCGCCGCGCGCCGCATGGCACAACCGGCCCGAGAGCGGATCGTAGAGCCAGCCGGCGATCGTTTCGCCCGCTTCGGCCAGCGCGACGATCACCCCGAACGGCGGATCGCCGCGGGCGAAATTGTTGGTCCCGTCGAGCGGATCGACAATCCAGCACAGCGCGTCGCCCAGCCGGTCGAGCAATGCGGGATCGGCATGCGCCGCCTCCTCGCCGACGATGGTCGCTTCGGGCAGCAGGGCGGCGAGCCCTTCGGCGAGGATCGCTTCGGCCTCGCGGTCGGCAATGGTGACGACATCGTCGGCCGCCTTGGCGTCGATCTGATCCGCGCTCAGTTTGCGGTAGCGGGGCAGGATCGCGCGGTTTGCTGCATCGACCATCACCGACCGCACCGCGGCGGTCAGCGCATGGCTCACGACCGATAGTCCGCGTTGATCGAGATGTAGCCGTGGGTCAGGTCGCAGGTCCACACCGTGGCGCGACCTTCACCGAGGCCGAGATCGATCTCGACTGAGATTTCGCGGCCTGCGAGGTGCGCGGCGACCGGCGCCTCGTCGTAGTCGGCGAGCGGTTGCCCCTCGCGCGCGCACCATACCCCGCCGAAGCCGATCGACAGGCGATCGCGGTTGGCGGGCTCGCCGGCCTTGCCCACCGCCATCACCACCCGGCCCCAGTTGGCGTCGCCACCGGCGATCGCGGTCTTGACCAGGGGCGAATTGGCCACCGCGAGGCCGATCTGCCGCGCGCTGTCATCGCTCACGGCTCCGGTGACGCTCACCGCGATGAACTTCTCAGCGCCCTCGCCATCCCGCACGACGAGGTGCGAAAGCTGGAGGCATACGTCGTTCAGCGCTGCCGCGAAGGCATCGGCGCCCGAGCTGTCGAATGAGGCGAGGGGGGCGTTGCCTGCCTTGCCCGTGGCGAAGGCGAGCACGGTGTCGCTGGTCGAAGTGTCCGAATCGACCGTGATGCACGAGAAGGTCCGCACATTCGCCGCGCCCAGCAGTTCCTGCAGGAAGCCGGGTTCGACCGCGGCGTCGGTGAAAATGTAGCCGAGCATCGTCGCCATGTCGGGCGCGATCATCCCGCTGCCCTTGACGATCCCGGCGAGCATCACCGTGCGGCCATCGACCACCGCGCTCGCCAGCGCGCCCTTGGCGAAGGTATCGGTGGTGCCGATGGTGTCGGCGGCGTCTTGCCACGAACATTCCTCGGCGGCGAACACCGCGGCGAGGGCGGCCTGGGCCTTGTCCTGCGGCAGCGGCACCCCGATCACCCCGGTGGAAGAGACGAAGACTTCGCTCGCCGGGCAGCCGAGATGCTGCGCGACTTGCGCCATGATTCCGTCGACCGCCGCGCGTCCACGGTAGCCGGTGAAAGCGTTGGAATTGCCTGCATTGACCACCAGCGCCCGCGCCCGGCCGGCGGCCGCGCTCTCGCGCCCCAGCTCGACCTCGCTCGAACAGCAGACGTTGCGGGTGAACACCCCCGCCACACTCGTGCCCGCGGCCAGCTCCACATAGGTCAGGTCGCACCGCCCCCAGTCCTTGTAGCCAGCACGCGTCACTCGCAGCGCAACGCCGGCGATCGGCGGGATCGCGGGGAAGGGGCGGGAGAGGGGCGATGCGGTCGAAGACATCGGCCGGGCCTTAGAAAGCACGCGCGGCGCAGTCCACCACGTTCGCGCGCGAAATGCTGGACCTTGCCCGGTTGGGGTCCTATATTCCCTCCCGATGAACCGCATCCTCCTCGCGCTTCTGGCTCTGCTTTCGGGGCTTACCGTGTCGGCCGCTCCGGCCTCGGCGCGGCTGTGCGGGGCGGGGGAAACCGAGTTCGCCGCGAGCGCGTGCGAGCGTTCGGGTCCGGCGACCAAGGGCGCTCAGACGCAGGCCAGCGACGGCACCGCCGCGCGGGCCGAGCGGCGCGAACGCGAGATCCAACGCGCCCGACCTGCGGGTCCCAAGGTGTTCATCCCCTCGGTCCAGTTCGGCGCCGACCGCGCGTTCGAGTAACGCGCCGCCCGACCATACCGACTGTCTCGCCGCAGCGCCTCGACGGGCGCGCGCGGCGCCATCCGTAATCCCAGACTGACAGGAAATCCCCATGCTCGGCGCCATCGCCAAAGCCGTGTTCGGCTCGTCCAACGACCGCATCGTCAAGTCGCTCGACAAGACCGTGCGCACCATCAACGCATTCGAACCGACGATCGAGGCCCTCTCCGACGACGAACTCAAGGCGCAGACCGACAAGTTCCGCCGCCAGCTCAGCGAGGGCAAGGAGCTCGACGACATCCTCCCCGAAGCTTTCGCCACGGTGCGCGAAGCCTCGAAGCGCACGCTCGGCATGCGCCACTTCGACGTCCAGATGATCGGCGGCATGGTGCTCCACCGCGGCGAAATCGCCGAGATGCGCACCGGCGAGGGCAAGACCCTGGTGGCGACGCTCGCGGTTTACTTGAACGCACTCGAGGGCAAGGGCGTCCACGTCGTCACGGTCAACGATTACCTCGCTCGCCGCGACGCCGAATGGATGGGTCAGATCTACACCTTCCTCGGGCTTACCGTCGGGGTGATCGTCCCCAACCTCAACGAGGAAGAGCGCCGGATAGCCTACAATTCGGACATCACTTACGCCACCAACAACGAGCTCGGCTTCGATTACCTGCGCGACAACATGAAGCACGAGCGCAGTCAGATGGTCCACCGCCCGTTCAATTTCGGGATCGTCGACGAAGTCGATTCGATCCTCATCGACGAGGCGCGCACCCCGCTGATCATCTCCGGCCCGACCGACGACAAGTCCGACCTCTACATGCAGGTCGATGCGGTGGTGAAGCGGCTCCCCAAGGAACTCTACGAGGCCGACGAGAAGACCAAGAACATCACCCTGACCGAGGACGGGGTCGAATGGGCCGAGCGCCAGTTCGAGGATGCCGGGATGCTGGTCGGCTCGAACCTCTACGATGTCGAGAACACCCAGGTGGTCCACCACCTCGACCAGAGCCTCAAGGCCAACGTCATGTTCAAGCGCGACATCGATTACATCGTCAAGGACGACAAGGTCGTCATCATCGATGAGTTCACCGGGCGGATGATGGACGGGCGGCGCTGGTCGAACGGGCTGCACCAGGCGGTCGAGGCCAAGGAAGGCGTCCAGATCGAGCCCGAGAACCAGACGATGGCGACGGTCACCTTCCAGAACTATTTTCGGATGTATCCCAAGCTTTCCGGCATGACCGGCACCGCCGCGACAGAGGCGGCGGAATTCTACGACATCTACAAGATGAACGTCGTCACCATCCCGACCAACGTGGCGGTGCTGCGGGTCGACGAAGAGGACGAGTTCTACAAGAACACCCAGGACAAGTTCCAGGCCATCGCCAAGGGCATTGCCGAGAAAAACAAGCTTGGCCAGCCGGTGCTGGTCGGCACCGTCTCGATCGAAAAGAGCGAGCTGCTCAGCGAATTCCTCCAGCAGGAAGGGGTCAAGCACAACGTCCTCAACGCCCGCTTCCACGAGATGGAGGCGCATATCGTTGCCCAGGCCGGACGGCTCGGCGCGGTGACCATCGCTACCAACATGGCCGGGCGCGGCACCGACATCCAGCTCGGCGGCAACATCGAGTTCCGGATCGAGGACCAGCTGCGTGAGATGGAGCCCGGGAAAAAGCGCGACGCGGCGATCGAGGCGATCAAGGCCGAGGTTGCGACCGAAAAGGCCCAGGTGCTCGAAGCCGGCGGTCTGTTCGTGCTCGGCACCGAGCGCCACGAAAGCCGCCGCATCGACAACCAGCTGCGCGGGCGTTCGGGCCGCCAGGGCGACCCGGGCCTCAGCCGGTTCTACCTCTGCCTCGAAGACGACCTGCTGCGCATCTTCGGACCCGACACGCTGTTTTCGCGGATGATGAACAGCAACCTCGCCGACGGCGAGGCGATCGGCTCGAAGTGGCTCTCGAAGGCGATCGAGACCGCGCAGAAGAAGGTCGAAGCGCGCAATTACGACATCCGCAAGCAGGTCGTCGAATACGACAACGTGATGAACGACCAGCGCAAGGTCATCTACGAGCAGCGCGCCGACATCATGGACGCCGATGCGGTCGATGACGTGGTCATCGACATGCGCCACGATACAGTCAACGCGCTGGTCGGCGACGCCTGCCCGCCGGGTTCCTATCCCGAGCAGTGGGACGTCGAAGCCCTGGCAGAACGGGCGCGGGATGTCCTGGGCCTCGACGTGCCGCTGGCCGAGTGGATGGGCGAGGACGGGCTCGAACCCGACGCGATCGAGGAGCGCATCGCCGCCGCTGCCGACGCCCGCATCGCGGAAAAGGTTGCGGGCGACGATGCCGGGATGTGGCGCCAGGTCGAAAAGAGCGTGCTGCTCGAACGGCTCGATCACCACTGGAAGGAGCACCTCGCGACGCTCGACGCGCTGCGCCAGGTGGTGTTCCTGCGCGCCTATGCCCAGAAGACCCCGATCAACGAATACAAGCAGGAAGCCTTCGGGCTGTTCGAGCGGATGCTCGAACACATCCGCGAAGACGTCACCCGCACCCTCATGACCAGCGAGCTGCGTTTCCAGCAGCCCGCAGCGTTCGACCTGCCCGAACTGCCCGATTTCCTCACCAGCCACATCGATCCGTTCAGCGGGCTGGCCGAGAGCGGAGGCAAAATGGCCGGGGCCGAGGCGATGCTCGCCGGGCTGGGCAGCGCCGCGCTGCTCGAGCGGGGGGCGCCGGTCGAGGATCCCTATGCCGGCCAGGGCCTGTCGCGCAACGCGCCGTGCCCGTGCGGCTCGGGACAGAAATACAAGCACTGCCACGGCGCGGCGGGGTGAGCTGCTAGGCTATGCCACTGCTCGCACTCGCCTTCTTCGCCACCGCGCTGCTCTATGCCTCGGTCGGGTTCGGCGGAGGATCGACCTACAGCGCGCTGCTGGCGCTGGCGGGGACCAACTTCCAGCTGCTCCCGATCATCTCGCTCGCCTGCAACATCGTGGTGGTGAGCGGGAGTACGATCCGCTTCGCCCGCGCCGGGACGATGCCGTGGCGGGGCGCACTGACGGTGTCGCTGGTCGCCGCGCCGCTCGCCTTCCTCGGCGGGCTGACCCCGATCAAGGAGGCGACCTTCCTGTTCCTGCTCGGGCTGAGCCTCGTCGGCGCGGGGCTCGCGCTGCTGTTGCCGCGCGCGCCTGAGAAGGAAGCGGTGCCGACCGGGCTTGCCCGGTTCATGCCCGCCGCCGCAGCGCCGCTTGGCTACCTCGCGGGCCTCGTCGGGATCGGCGGGGGCATCTTCCTCGCCCCGCTGCTCCATCTCACCCGTTGGGACCAGGCCCGACGGATCGCGGCGACCACCAGCCTGTTCATCCTGATCAACTCGCTCGCGGGGCTGATCGGCCAGCTTGCCAAGAACGGCGTGGACCGGTTCGGGCTGGCGCTCTCGGGCGCGCTGCCGCTGCTCATCGCGGTGGTGATCGGCGGCCAGCTCGGCAGCCTGCTCGCGCTGAGGTTCCTGCCCGAAAGGGTGATCCGCTGGCTCACCGCCGCGCTCACCATCTGGGCCGGCTCGCGGCTGCTTTTGGGTTGAAGGATGGCTCCCCGAGTTGGATTCGAACCAACGACCAAGTGATTAACAGTCACCTACTCTACCGCTGAGCTATCGGGGAACGGCCGTCCGGCAGGGGTGCGCCTATAGCAGCGCGAAGCGGCTTGGCAAGTGCCTCAGACGGCGAACTGCTCGGCGAAAATGCGCTCCTCCAGCGTCCGCCCCGGATCGAACAGCAGGGTCAGCCGGTGGTCGCGGGCGATCGCGATCCTGACCTCGGAAATGTCGCGCAACTCCTTCTGGTCGGCGACCGCCGCCACTGGCCGCTTCTTCGCGTCGAGCACGCGGAAGCCGATCTCGTAGTGATCGGGCAGAATCGCCCCGCGCCAGCGCCGCGGGCGGAACGGGCTGATCGGGGTCATCGCGATGACGTTCGAACCCAAGGGCAGGATCGGGCCGTTGGCCGAGAGGTTGTAGGCGGTCGATCCCGCCGGGGTGGCCACCAGGATCCCGTCGCAGGCGAGGCTGGCGAGGCGGACCTTGCCGTTGACGGTGACTTCGAGCTGCGCCGCCTGGTGGGTTTCGCGCAGCAACGAGACCTCGTTGATCGCGAAGAAGGTCTGCTCGGCGCCGCTGCCGGTGGTCGCGGTCATCGCCAGCGGATGCACCGCTACCGTGCGTGCGCGGGCGATCCGCTCGGCCAGCGCGCGGCTGGACTTGGGCCGGTTCATCAGGAACCCGACGGTGCCGTGGTTGAGCCCATAGGCCGGGATCACCCGCCCGGCGTCGAGCATGGCGTGGAGGACGTGGAGCATGTACCCGTCGCCGCCGAGCACCACCGCGACATCGGCCTCATCGAGCGGGACGAACGCGCGGCCCGCGCGCAGGTCCTGCGCCGCGGCGGCGGCGGCCGGGGTGCCCGAATCGAGCAAAGCAAGGCGGGGCTGGTCGCTCATCGTGTCCTCGCGCGCTCAATAGGCGGCGGCGGCGAGCGCTGCAATGCAACGCTTTGGTTAGGCGGCTCTGCTATGCGCGTAGCGATGAAACGGGTTCCCGAAACCGCGCGCGACGCGCTGACCGGCCTGCCCGGGCGCGAGGCGGCGCGCGCGCGGCTGGGCGAATGGCTGGGCGCGGGCGCGCCGGTCCACGCGCTGCTGCTCGGGCTGAGGCGGTTCGATGCGGTCAACCTCGCGTTCGGGTCCGCCGTCGGCGACGCCGCGCTCGCCGAGGTTGCAGCGCGGCTCAAGCATCTCGCGGCGGACGAACTCGACGGGCCGTGGCTGGCGGCGCGCGCGGGTGGGAATAAGTTCCTGCTGGTCGCCAGCGAAGCCTGCAGCCGCGAACGTTGGCAGCTGCTCGCCGGGCAGCTCGCCGAACTGGTGGCGCGGCCGATCGCCGCGGGCGGCGAAACGCTGCGGCTCTCGCCGCGGTTGGCGCTGCTGCGCGCGGTGCCGGACGAAACCGCCCAGGGCGCGCTCGACCGGCTGGCGCAAACGCTCGAGACCGTGCTCGCCCAGCCCGCGCGGCGGCTGCTGTGGTCCGACGGCGAGGCGGCGCGCGGTGGGCGCAGCGCGGCGCGGCTCGAGGCCGACCTGCTCCGCGCGATCGACCGCGACGAGATCGAAATCCTCTACCAGCCGCAATTCGCCTGCGCCGACGGCCGCCTGACCGGTGCCGAGGCGCTGGCGCGGTGGAACCACCCCAAGCTCGGTCGGATCGGCGCGGCGACGCTGTTCGCCGCGGCCGAACGGACCGACCATGTCGCCCAGCTCTCGCGCCACATCGCGCAGGCGGCGCTGGCCGCAGCGGCGGGCTGGCCGGGCGATCTCAGGCTGTCGCTCAACGTCACCCCGAGCGATCTTGCCGCCGCGGACTTTGCGCAAGCGTTCGCCGCGGTGGTCGAGCGCAGCGGGTTCCCGGCGTGGCGGTTAACCTTGGAGGTGACCGAGCAGGTCCTCCTCGCCGAAGTCCAGCATGCCGCGCAGGCGCTCGGCGCGCTCTCCGCGAAGGGCATGCGTATCGCGCTCGACGATTTCGGCGCGGGGTTCTGCAATTTCCGCTACCTCAAGCTGCTCCCGCTCCACACGCTCAAGCTCGACCGCAGCATGATCGACGGCGCGGGCGGCGACGCGCGCGATCTTGCCGTGCTGCGCGGTATCGTCGCGATGGCCCGGGCGCTCGACCTCCAGGTGATCGCAGAAGGGGTCGAAACCGAGGCCCAGCGCGCGCTGGTTGCGGCGGAGGGCTGCGCGGTGTGGCAGGGCTTCCTCGGCGCGCAGCCGCTGGCGGCGGGGGACTTCGCCGCACTGGCGCGGGGCTAATCCAGGAGGGCGGTTTAGGAGTTCGTGCAAGCGATCCTTAACCAATTGGACGCGAACATGGCTGCGGTCGATGAGCGGACTTGTCGACGGCAACCGGGAGAACGATCGTGCAAGTCCTCGCCAAGCTTTTCCCCGATGAAAGCGGCGCCACCGCAATCGAATACGGCCTGATCGCGGCGCTGATCGCCGTAGCCGCGATCACAGCGATCCAGGGTTTTGGCAATGAGCTTTCGGCGACCTTTAACACCAGCTCGTCGAAGATGAACGAGGGCAACTCCGCGGCGAGCTAAGCCTTCGCCGCCTTGCGCGCGATGGCGCTCAATCCCTTGGTCAGCTGCAACAGCCCGTGGAGCCGCGCCTCCGCGCTGCCCCAGGCGCGAGTGACGACGATCTTGCTGTCGGGGCGGAGCTTGATCGTGCCCTGGAGCCGGTCGGCGTAAGCGATCAGCCCGGCGGGGTCGGCGAAGCGGTCTTCGTGGAAGCTGACCAGTGTGCCCTTGGCGCCGACGTCGATCTTCGAGATATTCGCCTCGATCGCCTGGCGCTTGATCGCGATCAGGGCGATCAGGTTGCCGGTCGGGCCGGGGAGCGGGCCGAAGCGGTCGATCATCTCGGCCGAGAGGCTTTCGATCTCGTCCTGGTCGGCAGCGTCGTTGAGCCGGCGGTAGAGCGCCATCCGCACCGCGAGATCTGGCACGTAGCTCTCCGGGATCATGATTGGGGCATCGACGGTGATCAACGGCGAAAGCGCGTGACGCTCCTTCGCCAGCCCCATCTCGCCCGCCTTGGCGGCGAGGATCGCGTCCTCGAGCATCGACTGGTAGAGTTCGAAGCCGACCTCGCGGATGTGCCCCGATTGCTCGTCGCCGAGCAGGTTGCCCGCGCCGCGGATGTCGAGATCGTGGCTGGCGAGCTGGAATCCGGCGCCGAGGCTGTCGAGATCGCCGAGCACCTTGAGCCGCTTTTCCGCCACTTCCGAGAGCTGCGTATCCATCGGTGTGGTGAGGTAGGCGTAGGCGCGCAGCTTGGCCCGCCCGACCCGCCCGCGCAGCTGGTAAAGCTGGGCCAGCCCGAAGCGGTCGGCGCGGTGGATCACGATGGTGTTGGCGCTGGGAATGTCGAGACCGCTCTCGACGATGGTGGTCGAGACTAGCACCTCATAGCGCTTTTCGTAGAACGCGCTCATCCGCTCCTCGACCTCGGTCGGGTTCATCTGGCCGTGGGCGGAGACGAAGCGGACCTCGGGGACGTGGCTGCGCAGCCATTCCTCGACATCGGCCATGTCGGCGATGCGGGGGACGACGATGAAGCTCTGCCCGCCGCGGTGATGCTCGCGCAGCAGTGCTTCGCGCATCACCATGTCGTCCCATTCCATCACGTAAGTGCGCACCGCGAGGCGGTCGACCGGGGCGGTCTGGATGGTCGACAGTTCGCGCAGCCCCGACATCGCCATCTGCAGCGTGCGCGGGATCGGAGTGGCGGTGAGGGTTAGGACGTGGACGTCGGCGCGGAGCTGCTTGAGCGCTTCCTTGTGGTTCACCCCGAAGCGCTGCTCCTCGTCGACCACCACCAGCCCGAGCCGCTTGAACTTGACCGACTTGGCGAGGATCGCGTGGGTGCCGATGACCACGTCCATCGTCCCGTCGGTCAGCTTGTCCTTGGTGGCGGCGGCTTCCTTCGCCGGGACGAGGCGCGAGAGGCGGCCGATCTGGAGCGGGAAGCCGGCGAAACGTTCGACGAAATTGCTGTAGTGCTGCCGCGCCAGCAATGTGGTCGGGGCGACGATCGCGACCTGCTGCCCGGCCATCGCCGCGACGAAAGCGGCGCGCAGCGCGACCTCGGTCTTGCCGAAGCCGACGTCGCCGCAGACCAGCCGGTCCATCGGCCGCCCCGCGGCGAGGTCTTCGAGCACCTCGTCGATCGCGCGGTCCTGGTCGTCGGTTTCCTCCCACGGGAAGCGGTCGACGAAGGGGTCGTAGCTAGCCGCTTCGGGGAGCAGCGCCGGGGCGGTGCGCAGCGCGCGCTGGGCGGCAGTCTTGAGCAGTTCGTGCGCGATCGCGCGGATACGTTCTTTCAGTCGGCTCTTGCGCTTCTGCCAGGCCTCGCCGCCGAGCCGGTCGAGCGCTACAGCCTCGCTGTCGCTGCCGTAGCGGCTGAGCACGTCGATGTTCTCGACCGGCACGTAGAGCTTGTCGCCCCCGTGATACTCGATCATCGCGCAGTCGTGCGGTGGTTGGCCCACCGGGATCGACTGCAGCCCGCCGTAGCGGCCGATGCCGTGGTCCATGTGGACCACCAGATCGCCCGGGGTCAGCGCGGCGAGTTCGGCGAGGAAGGCGTCGGCGCTCTTGCGGCGCTTCTTGCGGCGGACCAGCCGGTCGCCGAGCACATCCTGCTCGGTGACCAGCTCGATCTCGTCGTTCGAGAACCCGGTTTCGAGCGGCAGCACCAAGGCGACCGGCGATCCCTTGGCCGCGAGCCCCAGCGCCTCCTGCCAGGTTTCGGCGAGCACGGGCGCTGGCTTGACCGCTTCGCCGAGGATCGCCGCGATCCGCGCCCGGCTGCCGGTGGAATAGCACGCGATCAGCGCCTTCTTGCCGCGGCTGGCCGCGCCGGTGAGGAAAGTCGCCGCCGCCTCGTATATATTGTCGCCGCGCGCGCGCTCGGGGGCGAAATCGCGGCCCGAGGCGAAGCCGAAATCGACCACGTTGGCGCTCTCGGGCTGGGCGAAGATGTCGGCGCGGTGAATCGGGCGTGTCGCGGTGGCGGCGTCAAGCTCGGTCTTGGTGAGGTATAGCGCTTCGGGCGGTAGCGGACGATAGCTTCCCGCCGCCTTGCCCGAAGTCTCGGTGCGCGCGGCGAAGTAATCGGCGATGTCGCCCAGCCGCTCCTCGGCCGCGCCGAGCGCGCTCGAGTCGATCACGATCAGATCGTCCGCGCTCAAGTGATCGAACAGCGTCACCAGCCGCTCCTCGAACAGCGGCAGCCAGTGCTCCATCCCGGCGAGCCGCCGCCCGTCGCTCACCGCCTGGTAGAGCGGGTCGCCGGTCGCGCTCGCGCCGAAGCGTTCGCGGTAGGCCCCGCGAAAGCGTTTGACGCTGTCCTCGTCGAGCAGCGCCTCGCTCGCCGCGAGCAGCAGGTGCTCGGTCACCGATCCGGTCGAGCGCTGGGTATTGGGATCGAACGTGCGCAGCGTCTCGAGCTCGTCGCCGAAGAAATCGAGCCGCAGTCCCTTGCCGAGGCCGGAGGGAAACACGTCGAAGATCGAACCGCGCACCGCGTATTCGCCGGCGTCGACAACGGTGTCGGTGCGCGAATAGCCCTGGCGCTGGAGCAGGCCGATCAGGCTCTCGCGGCCGATCTCCATGCCGGGTTTGAGCAGCCGCACCGATTCGCGGATGCGGAACGGGGTCAGCGTGCGCTGGAGCAGCGCGTTGGCGGTGGTGACCAGCAATTGTGGGCCATCTGCATCAGCCTGCAACCGGTGCAGCGCCGCGAGCCGCCGCGCGCTCACCGCCAGCGCCGGACTGGCGCGGTCGTAGGGCAGGCAGTCCCACGCCGGGAATTCGATCACCTCGAGCTCGGGGGCGAAAAACGCGGCGCTGTCGGCGATGCCGCGCATCGCCGCGTCGTCGGGCGCGACGAACACCGCCCGGGCGCCTTTTGCGGCGCGCGCGAGATCGGCGAGCACCAGCGGCTGCGCCCCCCGCGCCACCGCGGCGAGGGTCAGCGGGGTCTTGGCGGCGAGGATTCTCGAAAGGTCGGGCATTGTCTCGCGCAACGGCAATTGCCCCGCGTGCCGATTTTGGCGGCAAGCGAGGGGAAGGGGAGCGGCGCGCCTAGCGCGGAATTGTAACGTAATCCAGCCGCTTCATCGCGGCCATCTGTGCTCCGGCGAAGCGCGCGGGCGGCTCAGCAGCGCCGAGCGCCCAGGCCATCACGTCGACGTCGTCTTCTTCGAGCAGCGCCTCGAACCAGGCCAGCCCGGAATCGTCCCATTGCGCACCGTAGCGGTCGAAGAACCCGCCGATCATGTAGTCCGCCTCGCGCGTGCCGCGGTGCCAGGCGCGGAACTTGAGACGGCGGAGGCGGGCGGCGCGATCCATAGCGGAGCGGGTAAGCGTGGGGTGGCCGGGCGGCAAGCCCCACGACCCGCGGGAACGGCGCCGCAGCGCGGTGGTTAAGCCTCCGACGCCCGAGGAGTTCCGCCCATGTATGTCCTGCCCGACCTGCCTTATGCGCACGATGCGCTCGCCCCGACGATCTCGGCAGAAACGCTTAAGGTTCACCACGGCAAGCACCACGCGACCTATGTCGAGAAGGCCAACGCGCTGGCCAAGGAGGCCGGACTGGCCGATCTGCCGCTCGAAGAGCTGATCCTCGCTGCGAAAGAGCGCAAAGACCGCAAGCTGTTCAACAACGCCGCGCAGGCGTGGAACCACGCCTTCTTCTGGGAATCGATGACGCCGAAGCACCAGGCCCCTTCGGGCGAGCTGGCCCAGGCGGTCGACGCCGCGTTCGGCGGGCTGGCCGAACTCAAGTCCAGGTTCGTCGATGAAGGGATCAACCACTTCGCCTCGGGCTGGGTGTGGCTGGCGATGTGCGACGAGAAGCTCGAGGTGATCTCGACCCACGACGCCAACGACACCTTCCTCCACCGCTGCGAAACCCCGCTGCTGACCTGCGACGTGTGGGAACACGCCTATTATCTCGACCACAAGAACGACCGGAAAGCGTTCCTCTCCGGCTGGTTCGACAAGCTCGCCAACTGGCGCTTCGCCGAGGCGCAATACGCCGCGGCGATGGGCGAGGGCGATCTCTACCGCTATCCCGAGCGCGAACGCGCCGAAGCCTGAGCGCTTGGGCGACGGCGCGGGATTTCCTTGCCGCGCCGGATCGCTATGACGGGGCGATGCGCCCCGACCGGCTCAATCCGCTGTTCGTCGCCGCCGACAGCCTCAAGGGCGTCGGCGCGCAGCTCGCGCGTCCGCTCGAGAAGCTCGGGCTGACCCGGGTCAAGGACTTCGCCTATCACCTGCCCGACCGCTTCGTGCAGCGCCGCGCGGTCGCCAATCTCGATGAAGCGAGCACCGGCGAGAACATCGTCGTCGCGCTGACCCCCACCGAATACCGCAGCTCCGCCGGGCGTGGACCGTTCAGGGTGCTTGCGGCCGACGCGCTCGGCAACATCTGCGCGCTGACCTATTTCGGGCGCAACACCGGCTGGGCAAAGAAGTTGTTTCCGCTGGGCGAGACGCGCTGGGTCTCCGGGCGGCTCGATCAGTTCGGGCAGATGCTCCAGATCGTCCACCCCGATCACGTCGTCGAGGACAGCGGCGCTGCGCTCGGCCAACTGGTCGAGCCGGTCTACGCGCTGTCCGATGGGCTGGCGCAGGGCCGGCTCACCGCGTTGATCGAGCAGGCGCTCGAAGGCGTGACCGGGCTGCCCGAATGGATCGAGCCCGGGCTGCTCGACCGGATGCAGTGGCCGCCCTGGCGCGATGCGCTGGCGCTGGCGCACAAGGGCGAGCACCCCGCGGCGCGCGACCGGCTGGCTTACGACGAGCTGCTCGCCAACAGCCTTGCGCTGCTGCTGGTCAAGGAGAGCAACCGGACCAAGCGCGGCACCCCGCTGCAGGGCGACGGGCGTCTCCGCGACAAGCTCGCGCTGCCGTTCCCGCTGACCGGGGCGCAGCAGCGTTCGATCGGCGAGATCGCGGGGGACATGGCGCAAACCGCGCCGATGCTCCGCTTGCTCCAGGGCGATGTCGGCTCGGGCAAGACCGTGGTGGCGCTGGAAGCGATGCTGCTCGCGGTCGAGGCCGGGGCGCAGGCGGCGCTGCTCGCGCCGACCGAAATCCTCGCCCGCCAGCACTTCGACACGCTCACCCGGCTCGCCGCCGGAACCGGGGTGACGGTCGCCGCGCTGACCGGGCGCGACAAGGGTCGGCCGCGCGAATCGATCCTGATGGGGTTGCTCGATGGCAGCATCGATATCGTGGTGGGCACCCACGCGATCTTCCAGGAGGCGGTTGCCTACAAGCACCTCGCACTGGTGGTGATCGACGAGCAGCACCGCTTCGGGGTCGGCCAGCGGCTGATGCTAACCCAGAAGGGCCAAAATTCCTTGCAGGGGCGGCGCACGCCCCACTGCCTGGCGATGACCGCGACCCCGATCCCGCGCACGCTGACCCTCGCCCAGTACGGCGAGATGGAGGTGAGCAAGCTCGACGAGATGCCCCCCGGACGCCAGCCGATCGACACCCGCGTGGTCGCTGCCGAGCGGATCGGCGACGTGGTCGGCGCGCTGGCTCGGCACCTGGACAGCGGGCAGCAGGCCTACTGGGTCTGTCCGATGGTCCGCGAGCACGAGAGCGAGGACCTCGCCGCCGCCGAGGCCCGCTACGCCGAACTCAAGGCGCGGTTCGGCGTTACGGTCGCGCTAGTCCACGGCCAGCTCCGCCCCGAAGCCAAGGACGCGGCGATGGAGCGGTTCGCCTCCGGCGCGGCCAGGCTGCTGGTCGCGACCACGGTGATCGAAGTCGGGGTCGACGTGCCGAACGCAACGCTGATGGTGATCGAGGCGGCCGAGCGGTTCGGCCTCGCCCAATTGCATCAACTGCGCGGCCGGGTCGGGCGAGGCGAGGGCAAGAGCACCTGTCTGCTCCTGCGCGGCGATGCACTGAGCGAAACCGCGCGCGAACGCCTCGCGCTAATGCGCGAGACGCAGGACGGCTTCCGCCTCGCCGAGGAAGACTTGCGCCTGCGTGGCGGGGGCGAACTGCTCGGGGTCAAGCAATCGGGCGAGGCGGCGTTCAAGGTCGCCAATGTCGAGCAGATCCAGCGCCTGCTCGACATCGCCCACGACGACGCGCGATTGTTGATCGAGCGCGATGGGGGGCTGACCGGCGAACGCGGCGAGGCGGCGCGCCTGCTGCTCTACCTGTTCGAGCGCGACTGGGGCGTGCAGCTGTTGCGCGGCGGATGATCGCGCAGCTCAGGGAGTGGGCAGGGCTCCTCAAGCGCGAGGTGCTAGTGCTGTGGCTGGCGGCTCGCGATCCGCGCGTGCCGTGGGTGGCCAAACTGCTGGCCGGGCTTGTCGCGGGCTACGCGCTGAGCCCGATCGACCTTATTCCCGACTTCATCCCGGTGCTCGGCCTGCTCGACGACCTTTTGATCGTCCCGGCGGGTATCTGGCTCACGCTGCGGCTGGTCCCGCCCGATCTGCTCGCCGAACTGCGCGAAGCCGCCGCCGCGCGAGCCTGGCCGAAGCCTTCGCGTGCGGCGGCAGGCGCGATCGCTGCAGTGTGGCTGCTGGGTGTTGCCGTGGTTACCTGGTGGTGGCTCAGGCCGGCTGCGGGTTGACTGCGGTTAGCTCGGCTGGCGGAAGTCCGCCGCTCTCGGCCTGCGCCATCAGTTCCTCCTTGCGGGCGAGCATCCGGTCCTTGAGCGCGACCAGATCGACGTCGGTTTCGCGCGCCTGCGCGAACATGCCCTCGCTCGGCATCTCCTCTTCCTTGACGTGATGCTCGATTTCTTCGGAGAGCACCTTGACCTTCGAATCGTAGAATTCGTCGCCCGGCCCGCCGGCCATGATGTCGTTGATGAGGACCTTGGCCCCATCATGCTCGACGTAAGCTTCGCTCAGCGTTTCTTCATCGATCTTGCCCTCGAGCGCTGGGTAGAAGATTTCTTCCTCGATCGACGTGTGGATTTTCAGCTCGGTGCAGATCTTCTCGGCGATCTGCTGCTTCGAACCGCCGCTCGCGCTTTCGAACTTCTCGAACAGCTCTTCGACCTTGCGGTGATCCGCCTTGAGCAGGGCGATCGCGTCGGTGAAATCTTCGGTGGCCATGGTTTGCGCTCCTCTGCGGCCCCGCGCGGGGCGTCGGAGCGGAAAAGCAGCGCGCGGCCAAATGGTTCCCGCGCTTCGGCAAATGGAGCGATTTGGTCGGGGAAAGAGGATTCGAACCTCCGGCCCCTGCCTCCCGAAGACAGTGCTCTACCAGGCTGAGCTATTCCCCGACCGATCGCGGCCACTGGTGGGTGGCCGAGGCAGGAGCGGGCCTATAGGGGGCGTTGTCGGGGGTGGCAAGCGGGTTTAGGGAAGAGCCATGGCCACCGCTCCGCTGCTTTCCGAGTCGCCCGCAAAGCGGCATTGGGAGGCGCAGTATCTCGATCTCATGCGCCGCATCTGGAAGCAGGGCGACGCGCGGATCGACCGCACCGGGGTGGGCACCCGCTCGGTCTTCGGGGCCCAGCTGCGCTTCGACCTTGCGGGCGGGGCAATGCCGCTGCTGACCACCAAGCGGGTCTACTGGAAGACCGCGACGCGCGAATTCCTGTGGTTCCTCACCGGCGAGACCAACATCCGCCCGCTCTGCGCGCAAGGCGTGGAAATCTGGACCGACTGGCCGCTCGACCGCTACCGGCGCGAGACCGGCGAGGAGATTTCGCGCGAAGATTTCTCGGCGCGGATCGTCGCCGACGCCGAGTTCGCAGCAAAGTGGGGCGATCTCGGGCCGGTCTACGGCAAGCAGTGGGTCGATTGGCCGGTCTACTCGCAGGTCGGCGAAAACTTGTATAAACGCGACACGGGGATCAACCAGGTTGCCCAGGTGGTCGAGAGCCTGCGGACCAATCCGGGCAGCCGCCGCCACATCGTCGAAGGCTGGAATGTCGCCGAACTCGACCGAATGGCGCTTCCCCCGTGCCACAAGACCTATCAGTTCCATGTCGCGGATGGGCACCTCTCCTGCCTGCTCTACCAGCGCAGCTGCGACGTCGCGCTGGGGCTGCCGTTCAACCTGTGGAGCGCGGCGCTGTTCACCCGGATGCTCGCGCAGCAATGCGACCTCGAACCCGGCGAGCTGGTGTGGATGGGGGGTGATGTCCACCTCTATCGCAACCACGCCGAACTGGTCGAAGCCCAGCTCGCGCGGACGCCGTCGGGGCATCCAACGCTGGAGCTTGTGCGGCGTCCCGATTCGATGTTCGAGTACCGGATCGAGGACTTCGAAGTGCGCGATTACGCCCCGCAGGCTGCACTTTCCGCGCCGGTGGCGGTTTAGTTGACGGTGGGGCGGCTTTGAAATAAAATAACGCCGGTCTAAAATATGCTTCCACGAGCGCGCGCAGGCGGCGGGAAGCGGGAGAGTGCGACAATGGCCCAGCGGCCCGCCAGTCCAGCCCCGCGCCGCGGCAACCTGCCGCCGCTCTCGCTGCACGTGCCCGAGCCGCCGTTCCGCCCGGGCGATCCGGTCGACTATTCGTTCCTGACGATCTCCGAGGCCGGCGCGCAGCCGCGGCCCGACGAGGCCTGCCCGGCGTCGGAAACCGCGCCGCTGTGCACCGATCTGATCCGCGTGCTCGATGGCGATCACAAGGCGGTCGGGCCGTGGGATCCCAAGCTCGATCCCGAAACCCTGCGCCGCATCCTGCGCACGATGGCGCTGACCCGCGCTTTCGATGACCGGATGTACCGCGGCCAGCGTCAGGGCAAGACCAGCTTCTACATGAAGTGCACCGGCGAGGAGGCGACCAGCGTCGCTTCGGCCTTCGCGCTCGCCGACGACGACATGGTCTTCCCCAGCTACCGCCAGCAGGGCATCCTGATCGCGCGCGGCTACCCGCTGACCGAGATGATCAATCAGATCTACTCGAACCGTGCAGACAAGCTCAAAGGCCGACAGCTGCCGATCATGTATTCGAGCCGCGAGCTGAGTTTCTTCACGATCAGCGGCAACCTTGCGACGCAGTATCCCCAGGCGGTCGGCTGGGCGATGGCCTCGGCGATTAAGGGCGACAGCCGGATCGCCTCGGGCTGGGTCGGCGAAGGCTCGACCGCAGAGGGCGATTTCCACGCCGCGCTGACCTTCGCCGCGGTCTACAACGCCCCGGTGGTGCTCAACGTGGTCAACAACCAGTGGGCGATCTCGAGCTATTCGGGCTTCGCCGGGGCCGAGCGCAGCACGTTCGCCAACCGCGCGGTGGGCCACGGCATCGCCGGCTTGCGGGTCGACGGCAACGACGCGCTGGCGGTCTATGCCGCGGCGCGCTGGGCCGCCAACCGGGCCCGCGCCAACCTCGGCCCGACGCTGATCGAGCACTTCACCTACCGCGCCGAGGGCCATTCGACCTCGGACGATCCCTCGCAGTATCGCTCGGCGCACGAGCGCGAGGAATGGCCGCTGGGCGATCCGATCAATCGCCTGATGTGCCACCTGATCGCGCTCGGCGAATGGTCGGAAGAGCGCCAAGCCGATATGGACAAAGAGCTGGCCGAGATGGTCAAGGCCGCGACCAAGGAGGCCGAGAAGAACGGCGTCCTCGGCCACGGCATGCACCACCCGTTCCACACCATGTTCGAAGACGTCTACGAGGAGCTGCCATGGCATCTCGAAGAACAGGCCGACCAGGCGATCCGCGAAAGGCAGACCAAGTGGCCGGAGTGGAAGGAATGAGCGCCAACCACCACCTGATCGAGGAGGCCCCGGTCTCGCTCCACGACGCGCCGGTGCGGCGGCTCAACATGATCGAGGCGATCAACGACGCGCTCGATATCATGCTCGAGCGCGACCCCGGCGTGGTGATCTTCGGCGAGGACGCCGGGTTCTTCGGCGGGGTATTCCGCGCCACGGCAGGGCTGCAGAAGAAGCATGGCAAGAACCGCGTGTTCGACACCCCGATCAACGAATGCGGGATCATCGGCGCGGCGGTCGGGATGGGCGCCTACGGCCTCAGGCCCGTCCCCGAAATCCAGTTCGCAGACTACATCTACCCCGGTCTCGACCAGCTGATCAGCGAGGCGGCGAGGCTGCGCTATCGTTCGGCGGGCGAGTTCATCGCGCCGATGACGGTGCGCAGCCCGTTCGGCGGGGGCATCTTCGGCGGGCAGACCCACAGCCAGTCGCCCGAGGCGCTATTCACCCACGTCGCCGGGCTCAAGACCGTGATCCCGAGCAATCCGCACGACGCCAAAGGCTTGCTGATCGCCGCGATCGAGGACGACGATCCGGTGATCTTCTTCGAGCCCAAGCGAATCTACAACGGCCCGTTCAGCGGCTACTACGACCGCCCGGTCGAACCCTGGGCGAAGCACGAAGGCTCGCAGGTCCAGGAAGGCTACTATTCGATTCCCTTGGGCAAGGCGCGCGTGGTGCGCGAGGGCGAGGCGCTGACCGTGCTCGCTTACGGCACGATGATCCACGTCGCCGCTGCGGTGCTTGCCGAAAAGGGCGTCGACGCCGAGATCATCGACCTCAGGACGCTGGTCCCGCTCGACATCGAGACGGTGGAGAAGTCGGTGGAAAAGACCGGCAGATGCCTGATCGTCCACGAAGCGACCCGCACCGGCGGGTTCGGCGGCGAGCTCTCCGCGCTGGTCCAGGAACGCTGTTTCTATCACCTCGAGGCGCCGATCGAGCGCGTCACCGGGTTCGACACACCCTATCCGCACAGCCTCGAATGGGCCTATTTCCCCGGTCCCGTCCGCATCGGCGAGGCGGTCGACCGGATCTTGAAAGCGTAACTCCATGGGCAAGTTCACCTTCCGCCTCCCCGACATCGGCGAAGGCATCGCCGAGGCCGAGATCGTCGCCTGGCACGTCAAGGTCGGCGACAGCATCGAGGAGGACGGCCGCATTGCCGATATGATGACCGACAAGGCCACGGTCGAAATGGAAAGCCCGGTTTCGGGCAAAGTGATCCAGGTCGCGGGCGAGGTCGGCGACGTGATCGCGATCGGCTCGGCGTTGGTGGTGATCGAGACCGAGGGCGAGGATGCCGGCGAAGACATGCCGAGTGCACCTGCGGTGGCCGAGCGGATCGACGCCGAGGTTCCAGATGCCGCCACAGTAGCGCGCGTCGAACAGGCCGCGCCGCCGCCTTCGCCCCCGCCGGTCGAGGCAGCACCGCCTGCTGCGCCGCTGCCGGCCGAAGCTCCGCTTCATGGCGCGGCCAAAGTCCTCGCCTCCCCGGCAGTCCGCGCCCGAGCGCACGAACTCGGGATCGACCTAAGCGAAGTTCGCCCGGCCGAGGACGGGCGCGTACGCCATGCCGATCTCGACGCGTTCCTGTCCTACAACGCCGCCGGCGGCTTTCGCCCCGCGGGGGCCAAGGGCAAGGACGAGCAGGTCAAGGTCATCGGCCTGCGCCGCCGCATCGCCGAGAACATGGCCGCGGCCAAGCGCAACATCCCGCACTTCACCTATGTCGAGGAGTGCGACGTCACCGCGCTGGAGGAACTGCGCGCGCAGCTCAATTCGGCGCGGGGGGGACGCCCCAAGCTGACCATGCTGCCGCTGCTGATCACCGCAATCTGCCGCACGCTGCCCGATTTCCCCATGCTCAACGCGCGCTACGACGACGAGGCCGGGGTTGTCACCCGCCACGGTTCGGTCCACCTCGGGATGGCGACGCAGACCCCCGGCGGGCTGATGGTCCCGGTGATCCGCGACGCGCAGGACCGTAACCTGTGGCAGCTCGCCGCCGAGATCGGCCGCCTTGCCGAAGCCGCGCGGACCGGCACCGCGAAGAGCGACGAACTCTCCGGCTCGACCCTGACCATAACCTCTCTCGGCCCGCTCGGCGGGGTCGCGACGACGCCGGTGATCAACCGCCCCGAAGTGGCGATCATCGGCCCCAACCGGATCGTTGAGCGCCCGATGTTCGTCCCCGACGGGATGGGCGGCGAACGCGTGGCCAAGCGCAAGCTGATGAATATCTCGATCTCGTGCGATCACCGCGTGGTCGACGGCTGGGATGCGGCGAGCTACATCCAGGCGGTGAGAAAACTGATCGAAACGCCGGTGCTGCTGCTGGCGGACTAGGGAGGACCCGGTGGCCAAGACCGAACCCCGCATCGACGCCTATATCGCCAAGGTCGCGCCGTTCGCGCAGCCGATCCTCACCCACTTGCGCAAGGTGGTCCACCAGACGCTTCCCGAGGCCGAGGAAGCGATCAAATGGTCGATGCCGCACTTCACCTACAAGGGCAAAATCCTCGCCGGGATGGCGGCGTTCAAGGCCCACGCGACCTTCGGGATCGCCGGCGACGGGCGCCAGGGCGAGGCGATGGGGCAATACGGCAAGCTCACCGCGCTGACGGACCTGCCGAGCGACGCGGTGCTTGCGGAGAAAATCCTCGAGGGCAAGGCGCGGATCGACACCGAAGGCAGCGCGATGAAGCCGCGCGAAAAGCGCACTCCAAAGGCCGAAATCCCGATGCCCGACGATTTCGCTGCCGCGCTCGCCGCGATGCAGGGGGTGCGCGAGCGGTTCGAGGGCATGGCCCCCTCGTGTCGGCGCGAATATCTCGAGTGGATCGTGGAGGCCAAGCGCCCCGAAACCCGCGCCAAGCGGATCGAGAAGGCCGCCGGACAGATCGCCGAGGGCAAGAAGCTGCACTGGAAATACGAGAGCTGCTAGCGGACGATCGCGCTCCACGCGATCCGGCCCGCGCCCTTTGCCGCAAGCGCGGGGACGACATGCCAGCGGACGTGGGTGACGTCCTCGGCCAGCGCCATCCGCGCGCCGATGCGCAGCGTTCCGAGCCGGCCCCAGCTCCGCCCGCCGTCGGCCGAAACCTCCTCGTTGGCATCGGCGCTGCCCTGGTAGGCGACGTCGCGCGGGAGCGGGGTGGTGAGGACGAAACCGCCCCCGCCGATGCGCCGCCAGCTGGTGACATAGACCACCCGGTCGCCGCGGCTGAGACGCTGCGCCGGGGTCAGGCTGCGGCTGTCGTCGCTGGTCCGCTCGACGAACACCGCGCTGTCGATCGCGACCGGCGGCGCGGCCAGCGCGGGCGCGGCGAGGGCGCAGAGCGCCGCGGCGAAAAACGCGCGAATGATCAAGCTTGCCCCCATGCCCGCAGCGTCGAACGAGGGCGCAGCATGGCCGCAAAGCCCCAAAGGTTTGGTTAACGCGGCGGCAGGAAATTGGCCCGGAAACGCCGGTTGACAGCCTTGGGGGGAGCGCTTAGTGGCGCTGCTCCCCAAGCGGCACGCGGGTGTAGCTCAGTTGGTTAGAGCGCCGGCCTGTCACGCCGGAGGTCGCGGGTTCGAGCCCCGTCACTCGCGCCACTTGGGGTGATCACAGCCCTTCCGAGAACCTCACCTCGCGGCTCCCCGCGGGCAGGCTGACGATCATTCCGTCGTGCGCGAGGCGGACACCCGGGAAGATTTTCGGCGCGCCGCCGAGGAACATCGGCTCGAGCAATTTGGCCGGTGGCGCGGGGACGAGGTGGGTGAGCAGCAACGTTTTTACGCCTGCCGCCTTGGCCAACCTCGCGGCGTCTTCGGGGGTGGCGTGGTAGTTCTGGATATCGGTCATGATCTGCGCGGTGTCCTTGCGCCCGCGCCAGGCCAGCGCCGCGCCGAGCCGGGCAACCATGCGCTTGTTCAGCGCCTCGTGGACCAGCAGGTCGGCGCCTTTGGCAGTGTATTCGAGGGGCGCGGAATAGACCGTATCGCCGCTGATCACGATGCTGCGACCCTTGTAGTCGATACGATAGCCGAACGCCGGAGCGATCGGCGCATGGTCGACCTCGACCGCGCGGATCGTCACGCCGCCGCCTTGATAGACCACGCCGTCCGCGTCGGTATCGGTCTGGTCGAAGGCGATGACGTGCGGTTCGCCGCCGAACCCGCCGGGCCGGGCGATGGCGGGGCCGTGGTGTGCGATACGGAAGCCCTTGTCGGCCTCGTAAGTCATCATCAGCCCGGCGATCAGCCTGTCGGTGCCCTCGGGGCCGTAAACCGGCAACGGTGCGCTGCGCCCGCCCGCGATCCACGCCTGGAGCAGGAGTTCGCCCAGCCCGTCGAAGTGGTCGGAGTGGAGGTGGGTAAGGAACGCCGCCTGGAGCTTGTCCATCGGGAAACCCATTCGCCCGAGCTTGCGGATCGAGCCCGCGCCGGCGTCGAACACGAAGGCCTTGTCGCCCGCGAGCACCGCGAGGCACGGCCCGGCGCGCGCCGCATCGGGCATCGGCGAACCCGACCCGCAGACGTAAGCGTGCAACCCGTCGCCGAGCGCGAGCGACAGGTCGACCCCGACGGTGGTGTCGAGCCCGCGCTGGAACGCGCGCTCGGCGAGCCACGGGCGGAACGCGTAGAGCAGCGCGCCGCCGATCAGCAGGAGCGCCAGCAGCGCCAGCCCGATCTTGCGTTTGACAGTCATCCCGCTGCCCTCCCGCTGAAAGGCTAGCCTTGCGCCGCGTTCAGCGCCAGCGCCCGGTTTCCATCCATTTGAGGAACGGCTTCATCGGGATCAGCCAGGCGAGGCCGAGCGCGATATAGACCGGCGTCTGCGCCAGCGCCGGCCAGCCCCCGATCATCGCCGGGACATAGCGCGCGATCAGCAAGCCATAGACAGTCAGCCCGGCGAGCAGGCCGAGGATCCCCACGGGGATGCGCCAGGTCGGCTCCTTGCGCATCAGAACGGGCCGTAGAGTCGCGTCGGCGTGACCACCGCGGCGAGCGGGCGGTCGTGGGGCTCGAGCGGCAAGTTGGCGGCGAGCTGGCAGTCCCAGCCGAGCCCGATGGCGAGCGTCTGCGGATGGTCGGCCAGCCAGCGGTCGTAGTGCCCGCCGCCCTGGCCGAGCCGGTGGCCGCCAGCGGTGAAGGCGAGGAGGGGGACGAAGACCACCTCGGGCGCGACCTCTTCGGCGTCCTCGGGCGGTTGCAGGCGGCCGAACGGATCGGCCACCAAGACATCTTCGCCAAACGGATTGTCCCACAGCCGGAAGCCCATAGGCGATCCGCGATCCGCGAACCACGGCAGCGCGACCTTGTGCCCGGCCTCGTAGAACCAGCGCGCGTAAGCTCCCGCCGGCGCCTCGCTCGGCCCGGCATGATAGAGCCCGACCGTCGCCCCCGCGGGCGCCATCGCCGCCACCGGCCCGGGCGGGCGCAGGAACAGCAGGCCGCGCATGGTCTCGGGAATCGCCGCGACGTGCTCGCGCCGCCGCGCCCTCAGTTCCGCGCGCATGTCGATCTTGTCCTGCACGCGGCCCCTCTTGCCGGGAGTAAGGTGACGGGACCACCATGGGCCGTTGCCGGGGAAATCCACCGACGCGTTCACGTCAGGTGGGGACCATATGTGTCCGGCCAAGACCGAACCAGGGACAGCCCCCAAAGGATTGCTTATAGCCTCAGGGATGTTCTGTCGGCTCGCACCGGGCAGTACCCGTCGCCACGCAAGATAGGCGTCTTGGGCTCAACCCTCAAGGGCCGAGGCGCAGGCCTCGAGCCGCGCGGCGATCCGCTCGAGCGTTTCGGCGACGCGATCGTCGGTTGCCGGCGCGGCCGGGGCAGGCCCGGTCCCGCCGCCGCGGCGCAATTCCTGGACTTCGTCCGCAAGCAGCAGCGAGGCGAACAGCAGGTTGCGCATTTCGCCCTGGGTTTCGTGCCCGCCCATCGATTGCAGCTTGGCGTCGATCACCCGGCCGAGCGCGGTGACCTGCGCTTCCTCGCCCTCGGCGCAGGCGACGACATAGTCGCGCCCGGCGATGGTCAGGGTGACGTTGCTCATGCCTGTGCCTCGCCGATCACCGCGTCGAGCTGGCTCAGCGACTGGGCGACCGCTTCGCGCAGCGCCGCGTGCCGCGCGGCGAGTTCGCTGTCGGATGCAGCCGGAGCGCCGCGAGGCGCGCGCGCAGCCGCTTCGATCCGCGTGAGTGCGGCTTCGATCCGCTTGACGGCGCCCCCGATGCGGTCCCCTTCCATCGACCCCGGCTTAGCGTGAAATCGCCGCCTCGCAAAGCCTTGGGCCGGGTTCTTGGCAAATGGTCGTGGATAGCTTGGGAGGACGCACCGCCCGGTCGCCTTGACGCGGTGCGGCCCCTCGGCAAAGGGGGCCGCACCGAATCGATCCCCGCCGCCGCCAACCCCGGGAGCCTTCGCCAGATGAGTCTCGATCCGTCCCGCCTCGCGCCGATGGCGAACGCCATCCGCGCGCTCTCGATGGACGCGGTCCAGGCGGCCAACAGCGGCCACCCCGGCATGCCGATGGGCATGGCCGATGTCGCCACGGTGCTCTATTCGAAGTTCCTCAAATTCGATCCGGCCGATCCCAAGTGGCCCGATCGCGACCGCTTCGTGCTCTCCGCCGGGCACGGCTCGATGCTGCAATATGCGCTGCTCTACCTGACTGACTACGCGCGCCCGACGATCGAGGATATCCGCAACTTCCGACAGCTCGGCAGCCCCTGCGCGGGGCATCCCGAGAACTTCGAGCTTGCCGGGGTCGAATGCACCACCGGGCCGCTCGGGCAGGGGCTGGCGATGGCGGTGGGCATGGCGCTGGCCGAACGCCACCTCAACGCCGAATTCGGCGACGGCCTGGCCGATCACAGGACCTGGGTGATCGCGGGCGACGGCTGCCTGATGGAAGGCGTCAACCACGAGGCGATCGGGCTCGCCGCCAATCTCAGGCTCGGCCGGCTCAACGTGTTGTGGGACGACAACCGGATCACCATCGACGGGGCGACTTCGCTTTCGACCTGCGAGGACATCCCGGCGCGCTATGCCGCGACCGGGTGGCACGTCGCGCACTGCGACGGCCACGACTTCGCCGACATCGAACGCGCGCTGGCCGAGGCCGTCGCCGATCCGCGCCCCTCGCTGGTCGCCTGCCGCACGGTGATCGGCAAGGGCGCGCCCAACAAGCAGGGCAGCCACGACGTCCATGGCGCGCCGCTCGGGGCCGACGAGGTCGCGGCGGCGCGCGAGGCGCTTGGCTGGAGCGCGCCGGCGTTCGAGGTGCCCGAAGGCATCCTCGCGGATTGGCGCGGACTCGCCGCGCGCGGTGCGCAGACGCGGGCCGAGTGGGCGGCACGCCTCTCCTCGGCGGAGCGCGGCAGCGAATTTTCTGCGCGCATGGCGGGCGAGCTGCCGCCGCTGGCCGGATGGGGCGACTACCTTGCCGCGCTCGCCGCCGACCAGCCGACCGTCGCCACCCGCAAGGCGAGCGAGAACGCGCTCGGCGTGCTCACTGCGGCGGTCCCGGCGATGATCGGCGGTTCGGCCGACCTCACCGGCTCGAACAACACCAAGACCAAGGCGACCCCGCCGTTGACCCGCGACGAATATTCCGGGCGCTACGTCTATTACGGCATCCGCGAGTTCGGGATGGCCGCGGCGATGAACGGGATGGCGCTCCACGGCGGGGTGATACCCTATGGCGGCACCTTCCTGGTGTTCTCCGACTATTGCCGCAATGCGATCCGCATGGCCGCATTGCAGCACGCGCGCTCGATTTTCGTGCTCACGCATGACAGCATCGGGCTGGGCGAGGACGGGCCGACCCACCAGCCGATCGAGCACGTGATGAGCCTGCGGGCGATCCCGGGACTGCTGGTGTTCCGCCCGGCCGACGCGATCGAGACCGCCGAGGCCTGGGCGCTCGCGCTGGCGAATGCCGACCGGCCCTCGGTGCTCGCGCTGACCCGGCAGAATCTGCCTGCGGTGCGCTCCGAAACCGAGAACAAGTCCGCCAAGGGCGCTTACCGGCTGCGCGCGGCCCAGGGGGAGCGAAATGCGGTCTTGCTGGCGACCGGCTCGGAAGTGCACCTCGCGCTGGCCGTGGCCGATGCACTCGAAGCCCAGGGGATCGGCGCAGACGTCGTTTCGATGCCGTGCTGGGAGCTGTTCGACGAGCAGGACGCCGCCTACCGCGCCGACCTCATCCCCACCGACACGCTGCGCGTCTCGATCGAGGCCGGGGTCACGCTCGGCTGGCAGAAATACATCGGCGAAGGGCTGACCATCGGGCTCGACCGGTTCGGCGCTTCGGCCCCGGCGGGCGACCTTTTCAAGCATTTCGGTTTCACCGCGGAGGCGATCGCCCCGCAGATTCTCGCGCGGCTGCGCTGACCCTTTCAGGAGTATCCAGATGACCATCAAGGTGGCGATCAACGGTTTCGGGCGCATCGGACGCAACGTCGCGCGCGCGCTGCTCGAGCGGACCGACCACGAGCTCGAGCTGGTCTCGATCAACGACCTCGCCGACGCCAAGGCCAACGCGCTGCTGTTCAAGCGCGATTCGGTCCACGGCGCGTTTTCGGGCTCGGTCGACGTCGACGGCAACGACCTGATCGTCAACGGCAAGCGCATCCACGTCACCGCCGAGCGCGATCCGGCCAAGCTGCCCCACGCTGCCAACGGGATCGACATCGCGCTCGAATGCACCGGGTTCTTCACCGACCGCGAGGGCGGGCAGAAGCACCTCGATGCCGGCGCCAAGCGAGTGCTGATCTCGGCCCCGGCCAAGGGTGTCGACCTGACCGTTGTTTACGGGGTCAACCACGACAAGCTCGAAGCCGGGCACACCATCGTCTCGAACGCGAGCTGCACCACCAATTGCCTCGCGCCCTTCGCCAAAGTGCTCAACGACGCGATCGGGATCGAGCGCGGGCTGATGACCACGATCCACGCCTATACCAACGACCAGAAGATCCTCGACCAGATCCACTCCGACCCGCGCCGCGCCCGCGCCGCGGGGATGAGCATGATCCCGACCACCACCGGCGCCGCCCGCGCGGTGGGCGAGGTGCTGCCCGAACTCAAGGGCAAGCTCGACGGCTCGGCGATCCGTGTGCCCACGCCCAACGTCTCGGTGGTCGACCTGACCTTCCAGCCGGGGCGCGACACCAGCGCCGAGGAAGTCAACGCGCTGCTAAAGGCGGCCTCGGAAGGCGCGATGAAGGGCGTGCTGGCTTTTTCGGACGAGCCGCTGGTCTCGATCGACTACAACACCAGCCCGCAAAGCTCGACCATCGACAGCCTCGAGACCGCGGTGATCGACGGCAAGCTGGTCCGCGTGCTCAGCTGGTACGACAATGAATGGGGCTTCTCCAACCGGATGATCGACACCGCTGGGGCGATGGGCAAGCTGCTGTAACTACAAGACTCCCCTCCCCAGTGGGGAGGGGCTGGGGGTGGGGG
>JBOHIC010000260.1:0-27349 GCA_050725835.1 Novosphingobium sp. | reverse complement strand
ACCATCAGCCGTGCGCCCATCGCGGCAAGCTCGGCGGTGAGCTCGCCCGCGGTCTTGTGATCTACCGGCGTGCGCGCGCTCGCCATCATCGGCCCGGTGTCGAGCCCGGCCTCCATCGCCATGATCGTCACCCCGGTGGCGCTGTCGCCGGCGAGGATCGCGCGCTGAATCGGCGCCGCGCCGCGCCAGCGCGGGAGCAGCGAAGCGTGCACGTTGAGGCAGCCGTACCGGGGCGCGTCGAGCACCGGCTGGGGCAGGATCAGGCCATAGGCGGCGACCACCGCGAGGTCCGCATCGAGCGCGGCGAAATCGGCCTGCGCTTCGAGATCGCGCAGCGTGATCGGCGCGTGCACCGCGATCCCGTGCGTCTCGGCGGCGCGCTGCACCGCCGAGGGCTGGAGCTGCTTGCCGCGACCGGCGGGACGCGGCGGCTGGGTATAGGCCGCGGCGATCTCGTGCCCGGCCCCGATCAAGGCGAGCAAGGCCGGGACCGCGAAGTCGGGAGTGCCCATGAACACGATACGCACAGACAACTCCCGCTCGTCCTGAGCCTGTCGAAGGACCGTCCATACTTTGGGCGGCGCAAAAGAGAAGGGCAGGGCTTCGACAAGCTCAGCCTGAGCGGTTAGGGAAAGCCTATGGCATCGCAAGAGATCGAGGCGCTGACCGGCGCGCTGGCGCGGCTTCCCGGACTCGGCCCGCGCTCGGCCCGACGCGCGGTGCTGTGGCTGATCAAGCGCCGCGAAACCGCGCTGCCGGCGCTGCTCGAAGCGCTCGGCCAGGTCCGCGAAGGGCTGGTCGAGTGCGCCACCTGCGGCAATGTCGACACCGCCGATCCGTGCGGCGTCTGCGCCGATCCGCGCCGCGATGCGCGCGCGCTGTGCGTGATCGAGGACGTCTCCGACCTGTGGGCGCTCGACCGCGCGCGGCTGTTCTCCGGGCGCTACCACGTGCTCGGCGGGCGGCTGTCGGCGCTCGACGGGGTGCGGCCCGAGGATCTGGCGATCGGCAAGCTGATCGAGCGGGTCGCCGCGGGCGGGATCGACGAGGTGGTGCTGGCGATGAACGCCACGCTCGAAGGCCAGACCACCGCGCACTACATCGCCGAGCGGCTCGAGACCTTCCCGGTGCGACTCACCCAGCTTGCCCACGGCCTGCCGGTGGGCGGCGAACTGGACTACCTCGACGAGGGCACGCTCGCCCAAGCCTTGCGAGCCAGGCGTCCGGTAGGGTGATGGGCTGGCGGATCGTCTGGGGCTGGGTCTTCGCACTCGCCGCCTCGGCGATCCTGCCCGCCTGGGGCGTCGCCGAGCGGATTTCCGCCAACCACCTGGGCAGATATATCGACCCGGCGACCGGCGCCTGGACCGCCGAGGTCTACTGGCAGTTCCTCGACTGGTGGCTGCCGATCGCCGCGCCGGTCAGCGTGCTCGCGCTGGCCTGCATGTATCTCGATCGCGCCGAGCGTTAGCCGGCGTTTTCGAGGATTGTCTCGGTGTGCAGGGCGCACTTCCACGCTTCGCCGTCCCTGACCCAGGTCGAACTGTCGGCGCAGGTCAGGTCCATCGGCTTGTCGCCCATCGTCCCGGTCTGGTGGACCTGGTAAGCGATCACCGCGACATCGTCGGCGGGAAACACCACGTCGACGTCGCTGAACTCGAACGCGTCGAGCGTCCACTTGCCGTCGCGGGTCAACTCCTCGTACTTCGCCGGGTTCATTCGCATCGTCCCCTGCGGTCCGGTGACGAGGCCCTGGTCGGCGATCATCGCCGCCGCGCCCTTTGCGTCCTTGTCCTGCATCGCCTGCCAGAAGCTGGTTTCGAGTTCGACGATTTTGTTGGCCTGCTGGGTCATGATGCGGCTCCTTCCGTCAACCTCAACCCGTGCGGCCGGGGGCGGTTCCGCCGTTCCGCTCGGCTCACCCCGCCTTGCGAACGGCCTGCATCGCGACTATCTGGCGGCCCATGGCCATCCGCGAAATCCTCGAAGTCCCCGATCCCCGATTGAAGACCGTGTCCGACCCGGTGACGGTGTTCGACGCCGAACTCAAGACGCTCGTCGCCGACATGTTCGAGACGATGTACGCCGCGCCCGGGATCGGCCTCGCCGCGATCCAGGTCGGGGTGCCGAGCCGGGTGCTTGTGATCGACCTCCAGCCCGACGACGAAGACGCCGAGCCGGTTCCCTGCGACCACGATCATGATCATGGGGGCCACCATCACCACCACCAGCCTACCCGCCGCGAGCCGCGGATTTTCGTCAATCCGGTGATCCTTGATCCCTCGGAGGACCACGCGATTTATTCGGAGGGCTGCCTTTCGGTCCCCGAAATCTATGCCGACGTCGAACGCCCCGCGCGGATCCGCGCGCGCTGGCAGGACCTCGATGGCAAGACCCACGAGGAGGACATCGACGGACTGCTGGCGACCTGCCTTCAGCACGAGATGGACCACCTCGAAGGAATCCTGTTCATCGACCACCTCAGCCGGCTCAAGCGCCAGATGGCGCTCAAGAAGCTGGATAAGCTGCGCAAGGCGGCGTGACCGCGTAAAAGCGCTTTCCTCCGCCCCTGCGTTCGTTCTATGTTCCCGGGATGGATTCAACCGCGCTCGTCCTGATCCTGGTGGCGCTGGCGCTCGGCCTCGGGGCCGGGTGGTTCTTCGGCTCGCGCCCGGTGTCCGATCTCGCGGCGCGGCTGTCGGCGCGTGAGGCGGAGAACGCCGATCTCGACGCCAAGCTGCTGGCGGCGCTCGAGGAACGCGCGACGCTCGCCGCCAACGCAGCCAACTTCGCCGAGCAGAAGGCGGGGCTAATCGCGGCGCAGGACAGCCTCAAGGCCGAGTTCGAAGCAGCAGGGGCGAAGATTCTCGGAAAGGCTCAGGAAGCCCTGCTCGAACGCGCGCAGCAGCGCTTCAGCGAGAGCGAAGAGAAGAGCGCCGAGCGGCTCAAGGCCTTACTCGCGCCGGTCGACCAGCGGCTCAAGAGTTACGAGGAGCAGGTCGTCAGCCTCGAAAAGCAGCGAGTCGACGCCTTCGGCCAGCTCACCGGGGTGATCGAGGAGATGCGCAAGGGGCAGGAGGACGTGAAGCGCGAAGCGGCGCGGCTGGGCAACTCGCTGACCAACGCCCCCAAGGCGCGCGGGCGCTGGGGCGAGCGCGCGCTGCAGAACGTGCTCGAACAATGCGGCCTCAGCGAGCACACCGATTTCAGCCTCGAACACTCGATGGATACCGAGGAGGGACGGCTGCGGCCCGACGCGGTGGTCCATGTTCCCGGGCAGAAGAAGTTGGTGATCGACGCCAAGGTCTCGCTCAACGCCTATCAGGCTGCGTTCGAGGCCGACGACGAGGCCGAGCGCGCGCGTCAGCTCGGGCTCCATGCGCGTTCGATGCGCGGGCATGTCCAGACGCTCGGCGCAAAAAGCTACCAGAGCCAGTTCGACGATGCGCCGGA
This sequence comes from Novosphingobium sp., assembly GCA_050725835.1. GTDB lineage: Bacteria > Pseudomonadota > Alphaproteobacteria > Sphingomonadales > Sphingomonadaceae > Novosphingobium. Next base: position 23,896 of record JBOHIC010000260.1, on the reverse strand, counting down.
CTATGTGGTGATGTTCGTGCCGGGCGAGCATTTCGTTGCCGCGGCGCTCGAACACGATCCCGAATTGTGGGACTTCGCTTTCCACAACAAGGTCCTGCTTGCGACGCCAACCAACCTGGTGGCGATCGCGCGGACCGTGGCGATGGTGTGGACTCAGGACAAACTGGCGCGGGAAGCCGCAGAAATCGGACGAATCGGCGCGGAAATCTATGATCGCATGGCCACCGCTGGCGAACATCTCAAGGGGGTTGGGGCGGGACTCGAACGCGCGGTCCGCAAGTACAATGACTTTGTCGGCAGCTACGAGCGCAATGTCCTGACTTCAGGGCGGAGGCTGCGCGACAAGGGCATCGCGATCGGCAAGCGCGAGATCGAGGACGTAGCGCTGATCGAAGCAACACCGCGCTATGCGGACGACGCGTCCGAGCCGAAAGCGGCGAACGAGGGATGAAGCCGGTGCCGGCGCTGCTGCTGCCTGTGGTCGCATTGCTGGCGACGATGGCTTCGGCGACTCCGAATGGCCGTTTCGCACCTCGCGACCAGTGCGCCGCCGATCCCGCCGCCGCCAGCTTCCGCGCCACTCTCGCCGATGCCGTACGCCGCCGCGATACGATGCTCATTGCTCGGCTCGCCGAGTCCGACATCGGACTCGATTTTGGCGGCGGGGCGGGGCGTGAGGAGTTTCTCAAGCGACTGCAGGGCGCGGGCGAAGGATCGTGGGCCGACCTCGCCGAGGTGCTGCGCCTCGGCTGCGCGCTCGAGGGCGACCGGCTGACGATGCCGTGGCTGTTCGCGCAGCACGCCTTCACCGACCCCTATGCAAGCCTGGTCGTCACCGGCAACCGCGTTGCGCTGCGTGCGGCGCCGCGGCCCGATGCCAAAGTGCTGGCCCGGCTCGATTGGGAGGGCGTCGAGATCGTCGGCGGCTACGCGCCCGAGCAGCGCTATCAGCACGTCAGCTTCGGCAAACGCAGCGGGTGGATTGCAACCGCCTACCTGCGCAGCCCGATCGGCTACCGCCTGATCGCGACACGCGAACCGAACGGCCCGTTCCGCATCGCGATGTTCATCGCCGGCGACTAGCCGCTTAGCGCCGCCAGCACCTCGTAAGCCAGCACCGCCGCCGCGACCGCGGCGTTGAGGCTGTCGGCCGCCCCCCTCATCGGCATGGTCACGCGCAGGTCGCACTCGGCTTCGTAAACTTCGGGCAGCCCTTGCGATTCGTTGCCGACCAGCACGAAGCACGGCGCGGCGTATGGCGCGCTGCGATAGGGCTGGGCGTCGCGCAGGCTGGCGGCGACGAGCTGGCCCGGCCCGCTCCGCAGCCACGGCACGAATTCCTCCCACCGCGCCCGCGCAATCCGCTGGGTGAACACCGCGCCCATGCTCGCGCGCACCGCTTCGGCCGAGAACGGATCGGCGCAGTCGTCGATCAGGATCAGCCCGCCCGCGCCGACCGCGTCGCCGGTGCGCAGCATCGTTCCAAGGTTGCCCGGATCGCGCAGCGCCTGCGCGACCAGCCAGATCGGCGCGGCGCTGCGCTCGATGCTGGCGAGCGCGGTGTCGAACTCGGCGAAGACCCCGCAGACCGCCTGCGGATTGTCCTTGCCGGTGATCTTGGCGAGGATTTCCGCATCGGTCTCGATCACCTCGCCGCCGGCCGCCAGCACTTCGGCCTCGAGCGCCGCGAGCAAAGGATGCGCCTCGCGCCCGCGGGCCATGACCAGTGTCTCGGGCAGCTTCCCGCTCTCGCGCGCATCGGTCAGCAGCCGCAGCCCTTCGGCGAGGAACTTGCCCGCGGCCTTGCGGTGCTTCTTCTCGCGCAGCGCGCGCAGCGCCTTGACGGTTGGGTTGGAAAAGCCGGTGATCTGGCGGCGCATGGTGGGTATCGGTCCTTCGAGATGAGCCTTCGCTCTGCTCAGTCTCCCCTCAGGACGAACGGGTCAAATACAAAACCGTTTGCCCTGAGGAGAGGCTGAGGAGCCGCGAAGCGGCATCTCGAAGCCTCGTCTCGAAGGGCGTCAATCCTCGCCGAAGCCGTCCTTGACCAGGCCCGCAAGCTTGGCCAGCGCCGGCTCGCAGCCTTCGCCGCTGACCGCGATCTCGATCGAGTCGCCCTTGGCCGCGCCGAGCATCATCAGCCCGAGGATCGATCCCCCCGCGGCCTCGGCGCCGTCGCGCGTCACCAGCACGTCGAGGCCTTCGGGCAGCATCGCGACCATGTTGACGAATTTGGCCGAGGCGCGGGCGTGGAGCCCCTTGATATTGACGATTTCGACCGTTTCGCGCGCACTCATGCTTCCTGGCCCAGGAACTCCGAGGCGACGGTGATGTAGTTGCGTCCGGCGGTGCGCGCCGCTTCGACCGCTTCGCGCACCCCCATGCAGTGGCGCGCCTTGGCGAGGCGGATCAGCATCGGTAGGTTGATCCCGGCGATCACTTCGACCTTGCCCGCCTGCATCAGGCTGATCGCGAGGTTGGACGGGGTCCCGCCGAACAGGTCGGTCAGCACGATCGCGCCTTCGCCGGTATCGACCGCCTTGATCGCCGCCGCGATGTCGCGGCGGCGTCGTTCCATGTCGTCGTTGGGGCCGATGCACACCGTCGCCACCGCCTCCTGCCGCCCGACGACGTGTTCCATCGCGTGCACGAATTCGTCGGCGAGTTTGCCGTGCGTCACCAGGATCAGACCGATCATGTAGGAAATGCGCTCCGATAGTCCTGCGTCGCCGCCCTGGATGGCATCTGTCGTCTCACTGCGGCTTGGTCCCTTCGACGAGGTCCGCCGCGCGCGAGCCCAGGTTGCGGTGCAGCAATGTGGGGGAAAATCCGGCCCCGCGCAAGTCGGCGGCGATGCGCTCGGCGACGTAGACCGAGCGGTGCCGCCCGCCGGTGCATCCGAAGGCGATCGAGACATAGGCCTTGCCCTGCGCCTCGTAGCGCGGGAGCAGCAGCAGAATCAGGTCGCGGATGCGCGCATAGCTCTCGGCGAAGGCGGGGTCGGCGACGATCCGTTTGGCCACCGCCTTGTCCTGTCCGGTGAGCGGGCGGAGCCTGGCGTCCCAATGCGGATTGTCGAGGAAGCGCATGTCGAAGACCAGGTCGGCGACCGGCGGCATCCCGCGCGAAAAGCCGAAGCTGGTGACGGTGACGGTCAGCGGGGCCGCGGATTCACCTCGGAAGCGTTCGCGGATCACCGCCTGGAAGTCGGCGCTCGAATAGTCGGTGGTGGTGATCGCCATGTCGGCCCAGCGCCGCAGCGGCTCGAGCAGCTCGCGCTCGGCGGCGATCCCCGAAGCGGCGGGGCGATCGGCGGCGAGCGGGTGGCGGCGGCGGGTCTCGTTGTAGCGCCGCTCGAGCTCCTGCCCGGCGCAGTCGAGGAACAGGGTGGTCAGCTCGAGGTCGCCGCGCCCCGAGAGCTTCTTGACCCGCTCGATGATCTGGTGGGCGTTGAACCCGCGCGTGCGGCAATCGAACCCGATCGCCAGCGGGGCGGGATTGTCGGCCGCTTGCGGGGTTTCGATCAGGCGGCCGAGCAGGCGCACCGGGAAGTTGTCGATCGTTTCCCAGCCGAGGTCTTCGAGCGCCTTCAAGGCGGTGGTCTTGCCCGCGCCGAGCAGCCCCGTGACCAGCAGCACGCGCTGGCGCGACTCGACCGGGTCAGGGCGCGGCTCGGCGGGCATGGCCAGCGCCTTTGCGCGCCTCAGCCGGGCTTGTCCATCGGCCCCGCAAGGCCGTAGCGCGCGAGTGCCAGTTCGACACGCAGCGCGAGCACCGGGGTATCGGGCCACAGGCGGACGAGCGGAAGCGCGATGCCGCCGCGTTCGGCTTGCTCGGGCGTGTCGATGTGACGGGGGGCGGACGAATCGAGCGCGATTACCAGCACTACCGGACATCGGGCGAGGGGGGTGAACGGCAGAAGCCCGACATTGCGAACCTCCAGCAGCCCAGCGATGTTGGGATGCGGACTGGCCAGCAGCCTGCTCGCCTTCGCTTCAAGCAGCACCCCGTCGTCGCCGACCAGCTCCGCCCCGCGGTCGATCAGCGCGAGCGCGAGGCTCGACTTGCCGCTCCCCGGCGGCCCTTCGATCAGCACCCCGCGGCCGCGGACCGCGACGCAGGTGGCCTGGTGGGGAATGCTCATGCCGGCTCGGCCAGTGGCAGCTCGACCACCAGCCGCGCGCCGGGCTTTCGGTCGAGCCGGTCGGTCGCCGCCAGCGTGCCATCGTGGGCGGAAACGATGGTCCGCGCGATGGCGAGGCCAAGCCCGCTGTGGCCGCCGAAGTCCTCGCTGTCGGGACGGAGCGAATGGAACCGCTCGAACACCCGCTCGCGCTGCTCGGGGGCGATGCCGGGACCGGCATCGCTCACCGCGATGGTGACGTGCTCTGCGCCGGGCGTGATCACCACCCCGATCTCGCATTCGGCAGGCGAGAAGCTCACCGCGTTGTCGAGCAGGTTCTCGAACACCCGCTCGAGCCGCGGGGCGTCGCCGCCCACCCGGCAATCGCCCTTGCCGGCGACCCGCACAGTCACCTTGCAGCCGCGGTTGGCGCTGCGCCGGTCGCGCGCCACCACCAGGCTGCGAACCAGCGCGGCGATGTCGACCGGCTCGAACCGGGTGCGGCTGAGTTCGGCGTCGATCCGGCTGGCGTCGGCGATCTCGGTGATCAGGCGGTCGATCCGCTGGACATCGTGGTGGGCGATCGCCGCAAGCTGCCCGCGCAGCGCCGGATCTTCGACCTTGTCGAGCGATTCGAGCGCGCTGCGCAGGCTCGCCAGCGGGTTCTTGAGCTCGTGCGCGACGTCGGCGGCGAAGGCCTCGACCGCGTCGATCCGCTGGCGCAGCGCCGCGCTCATGTCCGACAGCGCGCGGGCAAGCAGGCCGATCTCGTCGCGCCGCTCGGGCAGCCGCGGCACCACCACCTCGCGGTCGCGCCCGAGCCGCACCCGCACCGCCGCGCGGACCAGTTCGCGCAGCGGCTGGACGATGGTCCGGGCGAGGAACAGCGAGAGCTGGGTCGAAACCAGCAGCGCCACCGCCAGCACGATCGCCAGTGTCTGGCGCGCGTCGCGCACCGCCTGGGTCACATCGGTGGCGTTGCGGGTGACCAGCAGCAGCTCGCCGCGGATACCCACCGGGACCGCGGCGTTGAGCACCGGGGTCCGGTCGGGAGCGGCGCGCAGCGCCACCGCGGTGCCGTCATGCGCGCGCGCCTCGACCAGCTCGGGCCAGGCTTCGGCGCGATCGGTCGCGGGATCGGCATAAGGCGCGACCGCGGGCGCGCCGACGATCCAGTCCATCCCGCTGTCGAGCGCGCGCGCCGCGTCCATCAGCCACGGCTCGGCCTGCGGATCGATCAGGCGGAACGAGGGATCGGCAATGGCGAAGCTGTCGATCTTCAGTGCGCCCTCGATGTCGTAGAGCCGCAGCCGCAGGTGCTGTTCGCCGCCGATCCTCGCGATCAGCGCGCGGCGTCCGGCCGACGGCGTCTCGGCGAGCGCGTCGCCGATGATCTCCGCCTCGGTCCGCGCCTGGTTGAAGCGCTCCTCGATCAGCTGCTTGCGGTACTGGTCGAGGTAGAACAGGCTTCCGGCGAGCAGCGCCAGCACGAACAGGTTGAGCGCGAGGATGCGGGTGCGCAGCGAGGCGCGCGGCGGCCACAGGCGCCGCCCGGGCTGCGGCGGGTCAACCGTCGGCAAAGGAGTATCCGGCGCCGTAAAGCGTCTCGATCGCCCCGAAATTCGGGTCCGCCGCGCGGAACTTGCGCCGCAGCCGCTTGATGTGGCTGTCGATGGTGCGATCGTCGACGAACACGTCGTCGCTGTAAGCCGCGTCCATCAGCTGGTTGCGCGTCTTGATTACCCCGGGGCGCTGGGCCAGCGCCTCGAGGATCAGGAACTCGGTGACGGTGAGCGAGACCGGCCGGCCGTTCCAGGTGACTGCATGGCGCGGCGGGTCCATCTCGAGCCGGCCGCGGCGGATCGGCTCGGGCAGGGCTTCGGGCGCGGGCGCCGCTTCGTCGCCGCGCATCAGCTCGACCCGGCGCAGGATCGCGCGGATTCGGGCGACCAGCAGGCGCTGGCTGAACGGCTTGACGATGTAGTCGTCGGCGCCCTTGGCGAGCCCGATCGCCTCGTCGATCTCCTCGTCCTTGCTGGTCAGGAAGATCACCGGCAACCGCGATTTCTCGCGCAGCTTCTCGAGCAGTTCGAGTCCGTCCATCCGCGGCATCTTGATGTCGCAGACCGCGAGGTCGGGCGGGTTTTCGAGCAAAGCCTTCAAGGCCGTCGACCCGTCGCTGTAGAGCCGCGTGACGAAGCCCTCGGCCTGCAGGGCGATCGAGACGCTGGTCAGGATGTTGCGGTCGTCGTCGACCAGCGCGATCGTCTGCGGCCCATCCGGTTGTTTTGGCGGCGTTTCCGTCATCGCGAACCGGGGTAGCGGCTTGCGTCATGGCTGACAATCGACCCGCCGTAGGGCCTGAGTAACCGATTGATTAAATGTGGCTTTACCAAGGCGCATCGCGGGTTTGACGGCGGCTTGCGGCTCGACTATGCGCGCAGCCGAGCCCTTTCCCATACGTATGCGGAAAGCGATGCCCCGCACCTGGAGACGACCTTGACCGCTGCCGCGCTTTCGCACCCGCTCGACGAGCAGGGCATTTCGACTTCCGCGACGATCCACGCCAACCTCGGCGCCGCGCCGCTGGTCGAACATGCCGTGCGCAATGGCGAAGGGCTGCTCGCCAAGGACGGTCCACTGGTGGTCGCCACCGGCAAGCACACCGGACGCTCGGCCAACGACAAGTTCATCGTCAAGGACGCCGAAACCGAAGGCAGCGTGTGGTGGGGCAAGACCAACGCCGCGATGACCCCGGCGCATTTTGCCGCGCTCAAGGCCGATTTCCTCGCCGCGCTGGGGCAGAAGGACACGCTCTACGTGGCCGACCTGTTCGGCGGCTCGCAACCCGAGCACCGGGTCAAGGTCCGCGTGATCAACGAATTCGCCTGGCACAACCTGTTCATCCGCACCCTGCTGGTGCGACCGGACGCAGCTGAGCTCGACGGGTTCGTCCCCGAATACACCATTATCGACCTGCCTAGCTTCCGCGCCGATCCCGCGCGCCACGGCACCCGCAGCGAGACGGTTATCGCGGTCAACTTCACCGAGAAGCTGATCCTGATCGGCGGCACCGCCTATGCCGGCGAGATGAAGAAAAGCGTGTTCGGCATTCTCAATTACCTGCTCCCGCTAAAGGGCGTGATGCCGATGCACTGCTCGGCCAACATCGGGCCCGGCGGCGATACGGCGGTGTTCTTCGGGCTTTCGGGCACGGGCAAGACCACGCTTTCGGCCGATGCCAGCCGCACCCTGATTGGCGACGACGAGCACGGCTGGTCGGACACCGCGGTGTTCAATTTCGAGGGCGGCTGCTACGCCAAGGTGATCCGCCTCTCGCCCGAGGCCGAGCCGGAAATCTACGCCACCACCCAGCGCTTCGGCACGGTGCTCGAAAACGTGGTGATCGATCCCGTCACCCGTGAGATCGACCTAGACGACAACGCGCTGGCCGAAAACAGCCGCGGTTCGTACCCGATCGACTTCATCCCCAACACCTCCGAGAAAAACCTCGGCCCGGTGCCCAAGACGATCATCTTCCTCACCGCCGACGCCTATGGCGTGCTCCCGCCGATTGCGCGGCTGACGCCCGACCAGGCGATGTACCACTTCCTCTCGGGCTACACTGCGCGCGTCGCCGGGACCGAGATCGGGGTGACCGAACCCGAGGCGACCTTTTCCACCTGCTTCGGCGCGCCGTTCATGCCGCGCCACCCCAGCGTCTATGGCAACCTGCTCAAGGAGCGGATCGCCAAGGGCGGAGTGACCTGCTGGCTGGTCAACACCGGCTGGTCGGGCGGCAAGGCGACCATGCCGGGGATCAAGCGGATGCCGATCAAGGCGACCCGCGCGCTGCTCAACGCCGCGCTCGACGGCAGCCTGGGCGGGGCCGAGTTCGTCAAGGACCCCAACTTCGGGTTCGAGGTGCCCAAAGCGGTGCCCGGGGTGGACAGCAAGCTGCTCGATCCGCGCGGGGCCTGGTCCGATGCGGCCGAATACGACCGCACCGCGCAAGACCTCGTCGGCAAGTTCATCGACAACTTCGCGCAATTTGCCGAGCACGTCGACGAAGGCGTCCGCCAGGCCGCGCCCACCGCCGCCTAGTTCGCCCGGGATCGCTCGGGCCTTGCACCAAGACCCGAGTATTCCCGATGACCGACCATACAATCCGCCCTTTCGCCGATGCCGCCGCGGTGCGCCGCGTCGGCGAAGGGTTGCTCGCACGCACCCTGCCGCGGCCCGAGTGGACCCACGAGGCGCATCTCGCATCGTGCCTGTGGCTGCTCACCGAACGTCCCGACATCGTCCCCGAGCGCGACCTGCCGGGGATCATCCGCGCCTACAACGAGAGCGTCGGCACGGTGAACGACGACACCCAGGGCTATCACGAGACGCTCACTCAGCTCTACATCCGCGGGGTGCGCGGCTTCCTGACTCGCTGCACCGAAACCGGCCTGATCGAGCGGGTCAACGCGCTGCTGGCGAGCGAACTCGCCCCGCGCGATTGGCCGCTGCGGTTCTATTCGCGCGAGGTGCTGTTTTCGGTCGCGGCGCGGCGCGGTTGGATCGAGCCGGACCTCGCGCCGATTAGCGCTTGAGTTGCGACGGGGCAGGCGCATCATCCGACTCCAATCGGACGGAGTCGGCGCACATGGGCATTTTCGACAGCATCCTCGGCCAGCTCGGCGACCACGCCGACGTCGGCAACCTCGCAGCCAAACTCGGGATCGATCCGGCGCTGGCGGAAAAGGCGATCGCCGCGCTCGGCGCGTCGCACGTCGAGCCGGGCGACACGATCGCCGGAGCCGCTGCCAAGACCGGCCTCGACAGCGGGATGCTGGGCAAGATCGTCGAGCAGATCGGCGGCGAAGGCTCGCTCGGCCAATATGCCGAAATGCTCAAGGATAACCCGCTGGCCAAGGGACTGTTCGACAAGCTCGACCAGGACGGCGACGGCAACCCGCTCGACGACATCGCCGGGATGGCCGGGGCGTTCTTCGGAAAGAAGTAGTCGGGCATGGCGGCGGTGCTGCGCGGGTTTGTCGCGCTGTTCGGGGCGGTTTGCGTGATGATTGCGCTCGCCCATGTCGCGTTCGGCCCGGCGGCGATCCCCGGCTCCGTCCCGGTCAACGCGACGATGGACAGTGAGGACCGCTTTTACGCGACGCTGTTCCTGGGTTTCGGGGCGGCGATGATCTGGTGTTCGCGCGATCCGTCCGCGCGAATGAAGCTGTTTGGCGCGCTGCTCGCCGTCTTCTTTCTGGGCGGCGTGGCGCGTCTGATTTCAGCAATCGCAGTCGGCCTGCCAGCACCGCTGTTCGTCTTCCTCGGCGCGGTGGAACTGGTGCTGCCGCCGCTGCTGTGGCTCTGGGCGAAACGGGTGCCGGGTTAAGCGGGAACACCGGCGATATACCGCGCGACGTTTTCCGCCAGCACGTCGAGCGGGACGTTGCCGCCGTCGACCACCGCCTGGTTGAAATCGCGCAGGTCGAAGCGTGCACCCAGCGCCGCTTTGGCGCGCTCGCGCTGGCGCAGCATTTCGCTGTGCCCGATCTTGTATCCGCAGGCCTGGCCCGGCCACGAGCAGTAGCGATCGACCTCGGAGGCGACCTCGTTGCGGCCCGAGCCATTGGTCGTGCTGAACCACTCGATCGCTCGATCGCGAGACCAGCGCTTGGCGTGCAGTCCGGTATCGACCACCATTCGGCAGGCGCGGAACGACAGGCTCTGGAGGTAGCCAAGCCGCCCGACCGCATCGCCCTCGTACGCGCCTAGCTCGTCGCCGAGCGTCTCGGCATAGAGCGCCCAGCCTTCGCTATAGGCGTTGAACGCCAGGATCGAGCGGATCAGCGGAAGCTGGTTGGCGTATTCGCCTTGCCAGACGTGGCCGGGGATGCCCTCGTGGAAGCCCAGCGTGGCCACCCCGAAGCGGCTGTGGCGGCCGGTGTCGGCAAGGTTGAGCCAGATCTTGCCCGGCACCGTCCCGTCGATCGATCCGGCGCCGCCATAAGCGCCCGGCGCGCCGGCTTCCTCGGCCGGAGGCAGGCGGCGAATCTCGAGATTGCCGCGAGCGGGGCGGCGGAAGGCGAGCGGCATCTTGGTGCGGATGAAATCGATCTTGCCCTGCATCGTCGCGATGATCTCGGCGCGGCCGGCGTCGGTATTGGGGAAAGCGAAGCGCGGATCGTCGCCCAGCGCCGCCATCCGCGCGCCGACCGTGCCCGAAGTGTAGCCGAGTCCTCGCAGGATCGGGTCCATCCGGTCCTGCAGCGCGCGCACTTCCTCGAGCCCGAGCGCGTGGATCTCTTCGGGCGTGCGCCGCGTGGTGGTGCTTGCGCGGAGCGCCCAGGCGTAGAACTCGTCGCCGCGAGGGCGCGCCCACAGCCCCGGGTCGGCGGTGGCGAGGGCGCGCTCGGCGGCAAGCTCGGCGCGCTGGCGTTCGAGTGCGGGGACCACTTCGGCGGCGACGATCGCCCGCGCGCGGCGGTCCCATTGGCCGGGGAACGCGGCGGCACGCTTGACCAGCGAATCGACCAGCCCGCCGCCGCCTTTGGCCTCGGCGATGGTGCGGTCGATCTGGCCGAGCGCCTTGTCGAGCAGGAACGAGGGCGGGATCAGCCCCTTGCGCCGCGCCGCAGCGATCCGCGCGGTCTCGCCGTCGAGCTGGCCGGGCATCTGCCCGAGCCGGTCGAGGTAGGACTCGGCATCCGCCGCGGTCTTCACCTGGTGCTCGGAATCGAGGAACCGCGGGGTGTCGAGGTAGGCCCCGACGTTTTGGATCACCACGTAGGGGGTGTTGCGCCAGCCCCCCACGGCAACGTCGCCAAAGGGCAGGGCGAGCCCGTCGAGCGCAGTGCGATAGGCGCTTGCCACCACTGCCAGGCTGGTCCGCGTCGCCGGGTCGAGCCCGGCAGTCGGCCAGGCTTCGACCTGAGCCAGGTCATCGCGCAATATTTGCCCGAGCCGGGCGATTCCTGCGGGCGAGCGATCGCCGAGCCGGCTGCGCAGCGCGGCATGCGCGCCGGTATCGACGCCCAGGCTGGTGGCTTGCTCGGGTCCGGCGCCGAGCAGTCGCCAGGCGACCGCGTCGAGCAGCGCGGCGGCAGTAATCGGCGCCGGGCCCGATGCGATACGCGAAGAACAAGCCGCCAGCGCGAAGCTGGCCGAACCGGCCGAGAGCAGCGCGAGGAAATCGCGCCGCGATTGCTGAAACTTCATTGCCGCAAAATGTTCGGGAACTGCCGCAGTGTCAATTCGTATTGCTTCGCCGCGTAGTGCCGGACGCGTCACGTCGCACGAATATTGTGCAGCGATTTTCGCCGGTTGTCCCCCGCGATCCACGTTGAGGATGTCGCAAATTCACTAGGTTGCGTGCCTCCGATGAGGTAACATGCGCGCCAGGGTTACGAGACGGGTCGCGCCGCGAGATAACCCCGGGGGAACCCTGACGATGGACGTCGTTGATATGCTGCGGCGGACCGGCGGCATCGATGCCGTGGCCAAGCAGACCGCACTCGCTCCGGGAGTCGCCACGAGCGGGACCGAAGCGCTGGCGCCTTTCGTCCTCGGCGGGTTCGCGCGACTCAGCGCCGAAGCTGGCGGGGACGAGGCGGGCCTTGGCGCGGTGGTCGGGATGCTGGAGCGCCATGGCGGCGGAGGCCTGGCCGTGAACGTACTCGGCCCCGATCCCACCGATGTCGCGCGCGGAAACGCGGTGCTTGGCGACATATTCGGCTCGAAAGCGGTGAGCCGGCTGGTAGCCGACCGCGCGGCGCTTGGCAGCGGTGTGGACCCGGCCGCGCTCGAGGCGATGCTGCCGCTGCTGGCCATGCTGATCGGCGGCTACCTCGCGGCGCGCTCGGAAGGCGCGGGCCAGGAGCTGCTGGCCTGGCTCGGCGTAATGCTCGGGCGCTACAGCGACGCGCTCGGCGAGATTGCGGTCGCGCCGCAAGGGCAGGTCGGATAGTCCAGGCGCCATGCTGTCGACCGCGCTCTCGCTGCTGGTGCTCGCCGCGATCGTGCTGGTCGGCGGGGCGGTGTTCGCCTGGCGGCGCGGCCAGCGCAAGCAAGCCGGGTTGATGCTGGTGCTCGCCGCGGTGATGGCGGTCAACGTCGCGATCTGGACCCTTCCCGACGCGAGCGGCGAAGCCCCGGCGCGGAAGGAATTACGCTAGGCGCTTATTTGATCGGGCAATCCGGCGAGAGGCGGAAGTCGAGGTAATTGTCCACCGCGCGCATCATTTCGGGCATTTCGTTCTCGAAGAAATGGTTGGCGCGCGGGATTTCGTCGTGGTGGATGGTGATGTGGCGCTGGGTCCGCAGCTTGTCGACCAGCTTCTGCACCGCGCCAGGGGTCACCACGGTGTCGGCAACGCCCTGGACGATGATCCCCGAGGCCGGGCACGGCGCGAGGAAGCTGAAATCGTACATGTTGGCGGGCGGGGCGACCGAGATGAACCCGCGAATCTCGGGCCGGCGCATCAGCAGCTGCATCCCGATCAGCGCGCCGAACGAATAGCCGCCGATCCAGGTGGTCGAGGCTTCGGGGTGGATCGACTGGACCCAATCGAGTGCGGCAGCGGCGTCGCTGAGCTCGCCGATGCCATTGTCGAAGCTGCCCTGGCTGCGCCCGACCCCTCGGAAGTTGAAGCGCAGCGTCGCGAAGCCGCGCGCGACGAAGGTCTTGTACATTGCCTGGGTGATCCGGTCGTTCATCGTCCCGCCCGCCTGGGGGTGGAGATGGAGGATCATCGCCACCGGCGCGCGGGGACGAGTGCCGGGCTGGAAGCGGCCTTCGAGGCGGCCTTCGGGGCCGGGGAAGATGACGGAAGGCATGGGCTGGGCTACCTGCTGCGCTATGCCCCTTCCGCGGCGACCGGGTTCGATCGATTGCCGGGCCGGATAGGGCTGTGATCGGGAGAGAGGCGCTATATAGAAACGCGTCTCTCGAAAGCAACATTTGCGAACATGCCCGCCGCGCCGATCTATCTCGACCACCAGGCCACCACCCCGCTGGCGCCCGAAGCGCTGGCGGCGATGCTGCCGTGGCTGTCCGGACCCGAAGCGATGGGGTTCGCCAATCCGCACTCGATGCACCGTGCCGGGCGGGCGGCGGCGGCGGCGGTCGAGGTGGCACGCGAGCAGGTCGCCGGGTTGCTGCCCAAGGGCGGGCGGGTGATTTTCACCAGCGGGGCGACCGAGGCGATCAACCAGGCGATGCTGGCGGGGGCGGGCGGCGGCATCGCTTTCTCGGCGATCGAGCATTCGGCGGTGGTCAATTCGGCGCTGGCGAGCGGCGCGCCGGTGCAGGAACTGCCGGTCGGACCCGACGGATTGGTCGATCCCGAGGTGGAGATCGCCGAGGGAACCGGCCTCGTCGCAGTGATGCAGGTCAACAACGAGATCGGGACGATCCAGCCGACCCAGCGCCTCGCCGAGCGGGCCCACGAGGTGGGAGCGCTGTTCCTGTGCGACGCGGTCCAGGGCGCGGGCAAGCTGGCCCCGCCCGAGGGCGCCGACCTGATCGCGATCACCGCGCATAAGCTCTACGGCCCCAAGGGCATCGGCGCTCTGTGGGTGCGCGATGGAGTTGGGGTCGGCGAGCTGATCCACGGCGGCGGACAGGAAAGCGGCCTCCGCTCGGGCACGCTCAGCCCCGCGCTCTGCGCAGGGTTCGGCGCGGCGGCGGCGCTGGCAAGTGCGCGGATGGAGCAGGATTTTCAGCACCTTTGCGGACTCGCGGCCTTGGCGCGGTCGATCCTGGCGCGCTGGACGGTCAATGGCAGCGAGACCTCGCGCTGGCCGGGCAATCTCAGTCTGCGCCTCGAAGGACTCAACTTCCCGCGCGTGCTCAGCGATTGCCGCGACCTCGCCTTCTCCGCCGGCTCGGCCTGCGGCAGCGGCACCGGGGCACCGAGCCGGGTGCTCACCGCGATCGGTCTCGAAGCCAAAGCGGCGCGCAATTCGATCCGCCTCGGCTTCGGCCGCTACACCACGCACGAAGAGGTCGAGACCGCGTGCCGCGCGATCGAGGCCGCGGCGGCGGCGCAGGGGGTGTGATGGTGCGAGTCGCCTTCATCACCGCCGATGGAGCTAGGGTCGAAACGGATGGTGAACCCGGCGCGCCCTTGCTCGACGTCGCTCAAGCCGCCGGAATGCCGCTCGAGGGCACCTGCGAGGGCCAGATGGCTTGCTCGACCTGTCACGTGGTGGTTGCGAAGGAATGGTTTGGCCGCCTGCCGCGCGCGAGCGAGGATGAGGAAGACATGCTCGACCTCGCCGCCGGCGTCCGCCCGACCAGCCGCCTGTCATGTCAGATCGTGCTCACGGTTGAGCTTGATGGCGTTGAGGTGCGGATACCGGGGGAAAGCCGCGACATGCAGCGAAGGTGAATTGGTTCGCGCAAAGTCCGCAAAGGCCGCGAAGGTGTTGGCCCGAGCCGAAGGCTCATCCTCACAATATCCAACCTCAAAATTTCAGGCGGCTCTGCCGCTTCCCGTGAAGTCTTTGCGAGCTTTGCGGGCTTTGCGCTCACCCTCAATTCGCTTGCGCAAAACCGTACCATCCGCATGGAACGCGCCAAGTCCGGCTGCTAGGGCCGCGCTGCGATGCCTACCGATGCAACCGATCCCTTCGACGCCATCGTCGATGCGCCGTTCGATGCGGCGCTGTCCGAGCGCTATCTCGTTTATGCGCTATCGACGATCACCGCGCGCTCGCTGCCAGACCTGCGCGACGGGCTGAAGCCGGTCCACCGCCGCCTGCTGTGGGCGATGCGGCAATTGAAGCTCTCGCCTGGCGACGCGTTCAAGAAGTCCGCCCGCGTGGTCGGCGATGTCATCGGCAAGTACCATCCGCACGGCGACCAGTCGGTCTACGATGCGATGGTCCGCCTCGCGCAGGATTTCTCGCTGCGCTATCCGCTGGTCGAGGGGCAGGGCAATTTCGGCAACATCGACGGCGATAACCCCGCCGCCTACCGCTATACCGAAGCGCGCCTGACCAAGACCGCGATCCAGCTGATGGCCGGGCTCGACGAGGGCACGGTAACCTTCCACCCGACCTACAACGGCGAGGAGGAAGAGCCCGAAATCTTCCCCGGGCTGTTCCCCAATCTGCTCGCCAACGGATCGAGCGGGATCGCGGTGGGGATGGCGACCAACATCCCCAGCCACAATGTCGCCGAGATTGTCGACGCGACGCTGCTGCTGATCGACAACCCCCACGCCGAGCACGTCCAGCTGATGGCGCTGTTCCGCGGGCCCGATTTTCCCACCGGCGGTGTGGTGGTCGATAGCCCGGCGGCGCTCTCCGCCGCTTACGAAAGCGGGCGCGGCGCAATCCGGGTGCGAGCGCGGTTTTCGACGGGGCGCGCTGGCGATGGCTGGGAACCGGAGGGGATCGAGCGGCTCGGCGGCGGGCAGTGGCAGCTGGTGATCAGCGAAATCCCCTACCAGGTCCAGAAGGGCAAGCTGATCGAGCAGATCGCCCAGCTCATCGCCGACAAGAAGCTGCCGATCCTCGAAGACGTCCGCGACGAGAGCGACGAGGCGCTGCGCATCGTCTTCGTGCCCAAGAGCCGCAATGTCGATCCCGAACTGCTCAAGCAATCGCTGTTCAAGCTGAGCGACCTCGAAACCCGCTTCGGGCTCAACCTCAACGTGCTCGACGAAACCCGCACCCCCGGCGTTCTCAGCCTCAAGCTGGTGCTCCAGGAATGGATCAAGGCGCAGATCGACATCCTGATCCGCCGCAGCCAGCACCGGCTGCGGAAGATCGCCGACCGGCTCGAGCTGCTCGACGGCTATATCATCGCCTTCCTCAACCTCGACCGGATCATCGAGATCATCCGCGGCGAGGACGAGCCCAAGCCGGTGATGATGGCCGAGTTCGGCCTGACCGACCGCCAGGCCGAGGCGATCCTCAACATGCGGCTGCGCAGTTTGCGCAGGCTCGAGGAAATGGAGCTGCGGCGCGAGCGCGACGAACTGCTCGCCGAGCAGGACGCGCTCCAGCAGTTGCTCGACAGCCCCGCGCGGCAGCGCACCCGGCTCAAGCGCGATCTTGCCAACCTGCGCAAGGACTACGCCGAGGACACCGCGCTCGGCCGCCGCCGCACGACCATCGCCGAAGCTGCTCCAACGCGCGAGTTTAGCATGGACGCGATGATCGAGAAGGAGCCGGTGACGGTGATCCTCTCGAACAAGGGCTGGATCAGGGCGGCCAGGGGCCACGAGCCGCTCGATCGCGACTTCAAGTACAAGGATGCCGACAAGTACGCCTTTGCGCTCCACGCGCAGACCACCGACAAGCTCCTGATCGCCGCCGATAACGGCCGCTTCTACACCATCGGCACGGACAAGCTGCCCGGCGCGCGCGGCTTCGGCGAGCCGCTGCGGACGATGCTCGACATCGACCCCGAGGCGCAGATTGTTGCTCTGCTGGTCTATCGGCCCAAGGCGCAGCTTTTGCTCGCCTCGAGCGCCGGGCGCGGGTTCGCCGCCGAGGCGGGCGAGCTGCTCGCCGAAACCCGCAAGGGCCGCGCGGTGATGAGCACCAAGCCCGGGGTCAAGCTCGCGGTGGTGCGCGAAATCGCGCCCGAGCACGATCACGTCGCGGTCGTCGGCGACAACCGCAAGCTGGTGATCTTCTCGCTGTCCGAGCTGCCGGTCCTCGCCAAGGGCCAGGGCGTGGCGCTCCAGCGCTACCGCGATGGCGGGTTGTCCGACGCGCTCACCCTCAAGCTCGACGAGGGATTGAGCTGGACGATGGGCGGCGACACCGCCCGCACCCGCTACGAAAAGAACCTGGTGATGTGGAAAGTCGCGAGGGGAGCGGCTGGGAGACTGCCTCCGACAGGGTTCCCGCGGGATAATCGGTTTTGAGATTGCGAGACGACAAGTGCCGCTCAATGGGGTCAGTTCATACCCCACTGCGCTATGATTTTTTTGCCTGAGCGAATCTTAACGTTCGTGATGTTGGGCGCAATGCTGCAGGTCTTCTCATTCTCTTCAGACGGGTTATTGAGTGTGGCCGCACTTCCAGTCGCTACGCAAGCGATTGGTCCGCCATAATTTCCGTCAACTATCGTGCCATCTACAATAGTCGAGAGTGAAGCCGTCATTTTGCGAGCCTGATCGGGCGTGGCTGAGACAATTTTCTCCAAACACTCGTAGTATGGGTCTCCGAACGGGCCCGGCTTTAACTTAATGATTCCCATGTCTTTTGGCTCGTCGTACTTCGAGACATTGCCCGTCGGATAGCGCCCAAGCACAATCCTATCACCTCTAGCCACTTTTACACTGACAGTAGCGCCGAATGCATTTGACCTCTCTTGTTGCCCAAGCTCCTTCCGACTATAATAGAGGCTGATTGGCGGGCAGACAAAAAATCTCAATGTCTGCTTCTCGCCGTCGTACTGATACGGCTTCTCCCAATCATAGCGGCCCTTGAAGCTAGGGATGACGACGTGGAATTTTCTCCCTAGCAGCCGATTACCATCGGCCGTTTGCGGAGAAAATTCGTCCTTTGGTGTGTAGTCACGATAGGCCATCCCGAACTCGACCAAGTTTGCCCTACCGAGCGTCCCGTGCGGAATTTCTAGGCTCGGTGTGAATTCGGGCTCGGGTTCTTTTGCTCCTCCCCGGCAACCGGCGAGAGTAATCGCGGCACAAAGTGCGAAGAGCTTTGCGAATTCCGGGGAGTTCATATTGTCCGCACCCTTTCACGCCGCCAAATCCAGCTCCGTCACCGCCCGGTCCCACCCAACCGCCACCTCGTCCGCCGCGCGGCGTTCGATCAGGCCGGTGGCGGTGAGCATCGCCACCTCGCGGTGGACCGATTTGTAGTCGCGGCCCAGCTCGCCCGCCAGCCGCCGCACCGACATGGGCCCGGCGCGGCGCAGGTGGCGCATCAGTTCGAGCCGCTTCGGCGACATCGCGGACATGAAGGCTTTGAGGCTGAGGAAGGTCACGTGGTCGCGCGCGGGCTTGCGGCCGCGCTCGGCGGCTTTCCAAGCCGCGGCGAATCGCGCGCCCATGTCATCGAGCGAGCCGACGTGGAGGTTGATCGCGGCATCGGTCACAGCGTCACTCCTTCGCGGCGATTCTAATGGCACCAATAAACCCGTCCATCCTGAGCTTGTCGAAGGACTGCATGCCTTCGCTCGGCGTTCATTGAGGCATGAAGAAAAGTAAGAGCAGTGCTTCGACAAGCTCAGCATGGACGGATTGGGGCTGGTTTTCTCATTTTGCTCCGGCCTAGCTCTCCGCCTGCGGATGCTTCGGGACCAGCACCAGCGTCTGTCCCTCGACCCGCCAGCTGGCCAGCCGCGAGAGCAGGTTCATGCCGATGACGTTGGTGTCACCCATCCCCGGGGCGATCACCGCGTCGAGGTCGCGCGCGACGACGTTGCCGAAGCGCAGCTCGCCGATCGTCGCGAGCTGGGCGGTGACGGTGCCGTTGGCGGTGTTGAGACGGACCGGTCCGGCGTAGGCCTGTTCGGCGACCGCGGCGCGCGCGGCGGTCTGCGGCGAGACCGCGGTTAGCGTCGCGCCGGTATCGACCAGGAAGCGCCGCTCGATCCCGTTGACCCGAGCGGCGATCCAGAAATGCCCGTCGCGGGCCATTTCGATCCGGGTTTCCTTGCCGCTGACCACCTGTTTCGGCGCACCCACCTGGAGCAGCGCGAAATCGCCGTCGGGGTTGAGCCGCGCGGCTTGCGCCACGGTCAGCAGCAGCGCCGCGACCAGGCTGAGGTTGCCGACGCCGCGGAGGAACCCGCTGAGCCCTGGCGAGGCGCGGCGCAGCATGTTGCCGAGGACCACGATAAAAATCCCCGCCATCGCCAGCATCAACAGCGGTTGGGCGAGAAGGTAGATCAACAGATCGGTCATGCTCATGCCCCGGCTCTAGCCGACGGCGGCTTGCTGGAGCCTGACCGGGCGAGTTCCGCACTGAGCAGCCGCGCCACCGCCGCATCGTCGAAGCCAGCAGCGATCCACTGCGCCTCAACCGCCCGAAGCACGCGCGCGACCTCGGGCCCGGCTTTGACCCCGCGCGCGACGATGTCGCCGCCCTTGAGCGGGAAGGCGGGGATGGCCCAGCCATCGAGCGGTGATGCATCCGCACCCGCGATCAGCAGCCGATCGAGTGCGGAGGCGATGCCATGGCGATAGGCGAGCGTTCTGGCGAGAAGCCCCTCCCCGGCGGGGAGGGGTTGGGGTGGGGGCTCGGCGTTGGCGGAGACGCCCGGCCCTGCGGGCCGCGCTCCCCCACCCCCGGCCCCTCCCCGCTGGGGAGGGGAGTCAGGGTTGCGATCCGCGGCCAGCGCCAGCCGCTTCTTCTGCGCCCCCGACAGCCGGAAGCGTGCTGCAACCTGCTCGGCGAGCGCGGGATCGGCGGGAAGCAGCGCAGCGAGGCGGCGCAGGGGGTCGGGCGCGATGCGCTGCCGCTGTTCCTCCGCGACCAGCGCCGCCAGCGCGGCGGGATCGGCCTCGGGCAGGATCACCGCGAGCACCCCGAGCTCGGCCATTCGCGCCACGGTCGGCGCGGGATCGGGCAGGGCGAGCAGGTTGAGCGTCTCCATCCCGACCCGTTCGCGCGAGAGGCCCTTGAGCATGGCGGCTAGTTCGGCACAGGCTTCTTCGGCTTCCGGTTCGGCAGTTTGCGAGCCAAACCTTGCCTGGAACCGGAAGTATCGCAGGATCCGCAAGTGGTCCTCGCGGATGCGCTGGCGGGCGTCGCCGATGAAGCGGATGCGTCCGGCGCGCAGGTCGTCCAAACCGCCGAACCAATCGAACACTTCTCCGCTGGCCGGGTCGGCGTAGAGCGCGTTGATGGTGAAGTCGCGCCGCGCCGCGTCCTCGCGCCAATCCTCGGCGAAGGCCACTGTAGCTCGGCGGCCGTCGGTGCTGATGTCGTGCCGCAGCGTGGTGATCTCGACCACCCCGCCGGGGAGCACCGCGGTGACGGTGCCGTGGTCGAGTCCGGTCGGCACCACCTGGATACCGTGCGCCTTCAGGCGCTTCATCACCTCGCGTGGCTCCAAGGGTGTGGCGAGGTCGATGTCCTTGACCGGCAGGCCGAGCAATGTGTCGCGCACCGCCCCGCCGACATAGCGCGCCTGGTCTGGCCCGAGCGCGGCGACCAGTTTGGCGAGGTCCTCGCGCCGGGTCCACTCGGCGGCCGGGAGCGTCGTCACCACGCGATCCGCTTGGCCAGGTTGGCGATGATCGCCGCGGTCACCCCCCAGATCCGGTGTTCGTGCCATTGGATCTCGATGTAGCGCCTCTCCGCGCCTTGCCAAATCGCCGATTGCCAGGCGTGGTTGGCGGCATCGAACACGAAATCGACCGGCGCCTCGAACCACTGCGCGACTTCGCTGGGATTGGGGACCAGCGGCAGGTCGGGCGGCACCACCGCGACCACCGGGATTACGCGGTATCCGGTGCCGGTGAAATAGGCGTCGCTCTCGCCGATCACATGGACCGCCTCGGGCGGCAACGCCAGCTCTTCCCACGCCTCGCGCAGCGCGGCCTCGGTCGGGCTCTCGCCGGGGTCGATCGCCCCGCCGGGAAAGGCGACCTGCCCCGGATGCGCGCGCATATTCGATGGGCGGTGGATGAGCAGGAAAGTCGGCCGCTCGCGATCGGTGATCGCGGCGAGCACCGCGGCGTCGCGCGGGGATCGGTTGGCGAACTGGCGGTCGTCCATCAGCGGGCCGACCTCGCGCGCGTGGCCCTCGGCATGGAGCAGCCGCAGCCGCGCGGCGAGGTCGCTCACGTCGCCGCCAGCGGGAAACGCGCGCCCTGGCTGGTCACGCTGCCGTCGGGGTCGGCGAGCTCGGCCAGCTGGAGCCAGGTGCTGCGGTTGATCCGCGCCTCCGTCCCGTGGCGCACCGCGAGGTAGAGCGCGGTTTCGCCCCGTGCGGTCAGCGGATGGTCGGGCCCGGCGATGACCAGCTCGTCGGTGTTGAGCCGGAAGGCGAGGGCGTCGTCCTGCCGCGCGACGTCGGTGGCGATGAAGGCCGCGTCCTCGACCGCGATGGCGAGCTTCTCGTAGGGGGTTACCAGCCAGTGGCTTCCATCCCCGTCACGCCGCAGCAGCGAGGCGAAAGCGCGGACCATCGCCGGGCGGGCGATTTCGCCGCCGTCGTGGAACCAGCGCCCGTCGGAGGCGATGCGCATCTTCGAATCGCCTTCGCGCTCGGGCCGCCATTGCTCGACCGGCGGCAGCTGTCGCGCGGCGACCAGCCCGGCGGTCTGGGCGAGGGTGAGCGAAGCGAGTTCGGGCGGCGGAACATAGGGCACACCCCGGCGATGCCAGATCGGCCTTGGGGGGACAATGATTTCACACGAAGACACGAAGATGTCGTGCCGGTTGCGCCGTCAGGCGCTTCAGCAATGTTTGGTCAAACGCATCGTTGCAAATGGTAGCGCGGCTTCGCCGCAAGGTCCGCCATCTTCGTGTCTTCGTGTGAACCCTCTAGACCCAAGGGCCGAGCGAACCCTCTGTCGGCAAGGCGCCCGCCTCGTCGCCTCGCAGCAGCAGCCTGGCAGGGTCCCACGGGCCGGGCAGGGTCCACCCGCCGGTACGCTCGGCGGAGAAGCCGAAGAAGCGGCCGTAATACCCGGGATCGCCGATCATCGCCTGCGCCAGCGGCGCGCGCGGGTCCATCGCGCCGAGGCTGGCGAGCATCAGCGCCTGTCCGTAGCCCGCGCCCTGATGCTCGGGCAGGACCGCGACCGGGCCGACCATGATGAGCGGATGACGCTTGCCCACGAGGTCGGTCAGCGCCACGGGCCAGCACTGGAGGGTCCCGACGAGGTGCTCTTGCCCGTCGAGCGCGGCGAAAGACAGCGCCGGCAGCCAGTCGGTCCCTGCGCGGACCTTGTAGGCGGTGCGGGTATGCCGCTCCGGCTCGAAGGCACGGTCGAGCAAGGCTTCGACCAGCGCGGGGTCGACGTTGTCGAGCGGGATCAGGGCAGGCGCGGCGGGCATGGAGGCGCGCCGATAGGGGCGGCGACGCGGCTTGTCGATGGGCTTACTTGGGCGTGAGCTTGAGCAACCGTCCGCCCGGATCGTCCTCGAGCAGCCAAATCGTCCCGTCCTCGCGCTCGGCGATGGCGCGGATGCGCTGGCCGAGTGGATATCGCGCCACCTCGCGCGCCTTGGCCCCGTCGATGGCGACGCGCACCAGCCCTTGGCTGACCAGCCCGGCGATTATCGCCTGGCCGCGCCAGGCGGGGAACTTGTCGCCGCGGTAGAAGATGAAATCGCCCGGGCCGATCACCGGGTTCCAGCTGACCGCCGGCGCTGCGAGGTCGGGACGCGAGGCGTGCGGCGGGATATCGCGGCCGTCGTAATGGTCGCCCTCGGAGACTAGCGGCCAGCCATAATTCTTGCCCGGCTCGACCAGGTCGATCTCGTCGCCGCCGGCGGGGCCGTGTTCGGTCTCCCACAGCCGGCCTTGGGCGTCGAACTTGATGCCGAGGATGTTGCGGTGGCCCAGCGTCCAGACCTGCGCCGCGATGCCGCCCTGCGCGGCGAAGGGATTGCCCGGCGCGGGCGTACCGTCGGGCAGCAGCCGGACGATCTTGCCGAGGTTTTGCGCCATGTCCTGCGCAGGGGTAAATTTCTGCCGCTCGCCCGAGGCGACGAACAGGTATTTCCCGTCGGGCGAGAAGGCCATGCGGTGCGAGTAGTGGCCGCGCCCGGTGACCTTGGGCGTCTGCCGCCAGATCACCTGGAGATCGGCCAGCCGCGGTGCGAAATGCTCGAGATCGAGCCGCGCCTTGGCCACCACCGCGCCGCGCGTGTCGGCGCCTGCCCCGGACCCCGATCCGAGGTCGTCGGTCTCGGCCCAGCTCAGGTAGATCGCCCCGGTGCTGGCGAAATCGGGGGCGAGCACCACGTCGCCGAGCCCGCCCTGGCCGCCGTAAGCGACCGGCGGCACGCCGAGCACGTCGACCACTTCTCCGCCTTCCTCCCACAGCTTGAGCTTGCCGGCCTGCTCGGTGACCAGCGCGTAAGGCGTGCCGGGGAGGAATGCGATCGCCCAGGGCTCCTTGAACCTGGCGACTTCGGTGACCGTGAACGGTGCGGCTGCGGGCGTCGGCTTGGCAGCACTTTCCCCCACCGGGGAGGCCCCGCAGCTTGCGAGGCCGAGGAGCAGCGGCGATAGGGCGAGGCGGAGCTTTTTCATGCACGGCACAATGCACATCGCGGCCCCAAGTGCCAAGCTGACGATCGGGGTGGACGAGGCCGGGCGCGGCCCGCTCGCCGGGCCGGTGGTCGCCGCCGCGGTGGTGTTGTGCCGCCCGCGCCCCGCCGGGCTCGACGATTCGAAGAAGCTTTCCCGCGAACGCCGCGCCGCGCTCGAACTTACAATCAAGCGGCGCTGCCGCTGGGCGGTGGGGGTGGTCGACGTCGCGGAAATCGATGCGCGCAACATCTTCGGCGCGACGATGCTGGCGATGACCCTGGCGGTGCGCGGCCTGTGCGACCAGCTCGGCGCGGCGCCCGACCAAGTGCTGATCGACGGAAACCTCACCCCGAACGGGCGCATCGCCGAATGGTGCTGGCCGGCGCGGGCGGTGGTCGGCGGCGATGCGCTGGTCCCGTGCATCTCGGCCGCTTCGATTGTCGCCAAGGAACACCGCGACCGGCTGATGCGCCGCTACGCCAAAGACCACCCGCACTACGGGTGGGAGCGCAACGCCGGCTATGGCACCCCAGAGCACCTCGCCGCACTGCGCGCGCACGGTCCGACCC
>JBOHIC010000259.1:0-1324 GCA_050725835.1 Novosphingobium sp. | reverse complement strand
TGAGGTAGAACACTACCCCCGGCGCGGTGTTCGACAGCGCGATGCGCTCGTTGAGCCCGTGCGAGAATTCGTCCGAATCCTTGTTGAACAGCGGGCTGACGCCGTAGCTCGGCACGCCCTTCGAGCGGAACCACATCGAATCCGATGCACCCGAAGACTGGGTCGGAACGATCGGCACCCCTGGCCAGGCCGCGGCCATCGCCTTGGCCACCGCGCCAGTGAAATCGGCGCGCATCGGCGAGGCGTCGTTGGGGATCGAGCCTTCGGTGACGTCGCTGAACCTGACCTGCGGCACCGCAGCGACCCGCTCCAGCTCCGCCATCACATCGGCCGGGGCGACCCCAGGGAAGATGCGGCAGTTGATGTTCGCGGTGGCGCGCTGGGGCAGCGCGTTTTCGGCGTGGCCCCCGCCGACCAGCGTGGCGACACAGGTGGTTCCGGTCTTGCCGATGTAAGAGGTCTGGCGCAGCGTCTCGACCGCATCGGCGTCGTCCTTGCTCACGGCGAAGGCGCGCATCGCCGCGGCAGTGGAAGGGTTGGCCTCGAATGCCGCTGCCTTCTCGAAGTAGGCTTTGGTGAGCGGGTTCTGCTGCGGCGCGAAGCGGTATGCCCCGATCCGGATAAGCGCGGTGGCGAGCTGGACGATCGCGTTCTCGTCGCGCGGCCACGAGGAGTGCCCGCCGGGGTTGGTCACCTCCAGGCGGAAGTCGGCGTAGGTCTTTTCCGCCCCGTCCCAGGTCCAGAACAGCGGTTTTGCGCTCTTCTCGTCGAAAGTTCCGCCGCCGCCGTCGATGTTGAGCACCAGTTCGGCGCCCTTGAGGCGCTCGGCGATAATCGCGCTGGTCTTCATCGTGGTCTCTTCGTCGCCCGAGAATTCGAGGACGATGCTGCGCCGCGGCTTGAACCCCGCCCGCCTCAGCTCGATCAGCGAGGCGACGGTGAGCGCCGCGCTATATTTCATGTCGCTCGCTCCGCGGCCGTAGAGCAGGCCGTTCTCGACAACGGGCGTGAACGGATCGCGCTGCCAGTCGGCGGGTTTGGCCTCGACCACGTCCATGTGGCCCGAGATCACCAGCGGCTTGAGCCTGGTATCGCTCCCCGGCCAGGTCGCGATGAGATAGGCGGTGTCGTCGACCGGGGTGATTTCGACCTGCGCCTCGGCCCAGCCCGCCGCGGTCAGCGCGGATTTGACCACCTGCAGCGCTTCGCCGGTCTTGTTGCCCGGCCCGCGGACCGAGCGCACCGCGATCAGCGCCTTGGCCAGTTCGAGCGTCTGCGCCTCGGCCTGCGTATGCGCGGCTGGTTTGGCGGCAATCGGGCTCGC
>JBOHIC010000258.1:0-4269 GCA_050725835.1 Novosphingobium sp. | reverse complement strand
TCTAGGCGGCAGCGGACCGATCCGCGCGCCGCTGCCGGTGCGCCTGCTCGACCGCTACCCGTGGCTGCGGCGGATTCCCGGGCGGATCATCGGCCTCGGGTTCCGCCGCGAACACGTGCGCTCGCCGTCGTCCCCGGCTTGACCGGGGACCGATGGCCCCATGCCCGGCCCAGCCGCCAGCGATCCCCGCATTCGCGGGGATGACGATCAAGCCATCGCGGTTTCGAGATTCTCGACGATCGCTTCGAAGAAGCCCTCGGTGGTCAGCCACGGTTGCTGCGGGCCGATCAGGATCGCGAGGTCCTTGGTCATTTTGCCGCTCTCGACGGTCTCGATGCAGACCCGCTCGAGCGTTTCGGCGAACTTCACAACTTCGGGGGTCTCGTCGAACTTGCCGCGGTAGATCAACCCGCGGGTCCAGGCGAAGATGGAGGCGATCGGGTTGGTGCTGGTCGCCTTGCCCTGCTCGTGCATGCGGTAGTGGCGGGTGACGGTGCCGTGCGCGGCTTCGGCCTCGACCGTCTTGCCGTCGGGCGTCATCAGCACCGAGGTCATCAGTCCGAGGCTGCCGAACCCTTGCGCGACCTGGTCCGACTGGACGTCGCCATCGTAGTTCTTGCATGCCCAGACGAATTTGCCCGACCATTTGAGCGCCGAGGCGACCATGTCGTCGATCAGGCGGTGCTCATAGACGATCCCGGCTTCGGCGAACTTCTCCTTGAAGCCTTCGCCTTCGAACACTTCCTGGAACAGGTCCTTGAAGCGCCCGTCGTAGGCCTTGAGGATGGTGTTCTTGGTGCTCAGGTACACCGGCCAGCCCAGTCCGAGCCCGTAATTGAAGCTCGCCCGGGCGAAATCGCGGATCGAATCGTCGAGGTTGTACATCGCCATGGCGACGCCCGCACTGGGGAACTTGAACACCTCGAGGTCGAGGCTCTGGCCATCCTCGCCGTCGAACACCAGCCGCAGCGTGCCGGGGCCGGGGATCAGCGTGTCGGTGGCGCGATACTGGTCGCCGAAAGCGTGGCGACCGACCACGATCGGGTCGGTCCAGCCGGGGATCAGCCGCGGCACGTTCTGGATCACGATCGGCTCGCGGAAGACCACCCCGCCAAGGATGTTGCGGATCGTCCCGTTGGGGCTCTTCCACATCTTCGTGAGGCCGCACTCCTCGACCCGCGCCTCGTCCGGCGTGATCGTCGCGCATTTGACGCCCACGCCGTACTGCTTGACCGCGTTGGCGCAATCGACCGTGATCTTGTCCTCGGTCTGGTCGCGCATCTCGACCGAGAGGTCGTAATACTTGAGGTCGATGTCGAGGTAGGGGAGGATCAGCCGCTCGCGGATCCACTGCCAGATGATGCGGGTCATCTCGTCGCCGTCGATCTCGACGACGGGGTTCTTCACCTTGATCTTGGCCATCGGCTGCTCGTCTTTCCGGGGGAGAATGCGCTGGCTCCTTAGCAGAGGCGGACATGCGCGCAAGTAAGGGCTGGACGCGGCTTTCGCGGGTGTTTAATCGAGCGGTTAAACGCCCGCGAAAGGATGCCCGCATGAGCGATACCCCCGAGGTTCTGACCGAAGTCGAAGACGGCGTGCTGATCGTCACGATCAACCGGCCCGAGGCCAAGAACGCGATGAACAAGGCTGCCGCCGAGGGAATTTCCGCGGCGATGGACCGGCTCGAGGCCGATGAGACCTTGCGCGTCGCGATCCTAACCGGGGCCGGGGGCACGTTCTGCTCGGGGATGGACCTCAAGGGTTTCCTCCGCGGCGAACGCCCGAGCATCGAGGGCCGCGGCTTCGGCGGCCTCAGCGAATGGACCCCGAAGAAGCCGGTGATCGCCGCGGTCGACGGCTATGCGCTCGCGGGCGGGATGGAGCTGGCGCTCTCCTGCGACCTGATCGTCGCCAATTCGGGGGCCAGGTTCGGCATTCCCGAGGCCAAGCGCGGACTCGCCGCCGCCGCCGGCGGGCTGATCAAGCTGCCGCGCCAGATCCCGCCGCGGATCGCGATGGAGCTGGCGCTGACCGGCGACTTCATCGACGCCGAGCGCGCTTATGCGCTGGGCTTCATCAACCGCATCGTCGAGGGCCCGGCGCTCGACGGGGCAAAGGAGTTGGCCCGCGCGGTCGCCGCCAACGGTCCGCTCGCGCTGATCGCCTCCAAGGCGATCATCCGCGCTTCGCACGAGTGGACCGAGGCCGAGATGTGGACCAAGCAGGCCGCCTATACCGGCCCGGTGTTCGTCAGCGCCGACGCCCGCGAAGGCTCGCTCGCCTTCGCCGAGAAGCGCAAGCCCAACTGGCAGGGAAAGTAGGCGTTTTGTCCGCCTGACGGCGGGGGAGCGGGCCGGTGCCGCAAGCCAATCGCGGATGCGATTGGCGCACCCGACAAAACAAAAAAGGCCCCGGATTTCCGGGGCCTTTTGGCGATGGTGGGCGTAGCAAGGATTGAACTTGCGACCCCTACGATGTCAACATAGTGCTCTACCACTGAGCTATACGCCCGCACCATCCGGGCCGCCCCGCTAAGGGCAGGGCGCGCCTTTAGCGCCGCCCCCTTGGCTAATCAAGCCTAGAGCGACAGCTCCGCCGGCTCGCCGAACATCCGCTGCACTTCGAGCACCAGATCCTTGAGGTGGAACGGCTTCGACAGGACCTTGGCCTGCGGCGCTTCGCGGTTGGCCTTGAGCGTGACCGCGGCGAAGCCGGTGATGAACATCACCTTGGTCGCCGGGCTGATTTCGGCGCAGCGCTGGGCGAGCTCGATCCCGTCCATCTCGGGCATGACGATGTCCGATAGCAGCAGGTCGAAATGCTCGGCCTGGAGCAGCGGCAGCGCCGCCGTCCCGCGATCGACCGCAGCCACCGAATAGCCCGCGTTCTCGAGCGCGCGCGCGAGGTAGGTGCGCATGGCGTCTTCGTCTTCGGCGAGCAGGATACGAAGCATGCTTGGGTCGGTCCGGGTAGTACGCAGGGAAGGCCCTCCTTACACCGCGCCGGGTTAACAATCTCGCCCATTTCCCGGCCGACTTGTTTTGACACGGCGCGGCAACCGCGCCAGCTAGAGCCGATGGCTGCGAACCTGCAAAACTGGAATGATTCGCCGCGGCTGCGCGGCGGCGAGCTGCCCGGTGAGCCGGGTTCGGCGGCCTTCACCCTGGTCCAACCGCAGCCATCGGCGCTGCCTTTGCTGATCGCGGCGCCGCATGCCGGCCGCGCCTATTCGCGCCATTTGCTCGAGCGGATGCGCAATCCGGGGTTTGCCGCGCTGCGGCTCGAAGACCGCTATGTCGACAAGCTCGCCGAGGCGGTCGCGCGGGAGACCGGAGCGGCGCTGCTGGTCGCCCACGCGCCGCGCGCGATTGTCGATCTCAACCGCGCCGAAGACGATGTCGATTGGGCCATGTTCGCCCGCGGCGAGGGCGACCGGATCGGGAGCTACACCCCGGGACGCCGGGCGAAGAGCGGGCTCGGGCTGATCCCGCGGCGGCTTCCGGGGCTTGGCGAACTGTGGAAGCGGCGCCACGACGAGGAAGATCTGGCGCACCGGCTCGACGGGGTGCACCGGCCCTACCACGCATGCCTCGAGCAGACCCTGGCCGGGCTGCGCGCTCGGTGGGGCGCGGCGCTGCTGCTCGATCTCCATTCGATGCCGCCGCTCGGACCGGTCGGCGCCCAGCACGCGCCCGAATTCGTCCTCGGCGACCGCTTCGGCGCTTCGTGCGAGGGTAGCCTGGTCGGCTCGACTTTCGCCTATTTCGGGGCGGCCGGGCGCAGCGCCGCGCACAACCGACCCTATGCCGGCGGCTACGTGCTCGAACGCCATGCCGATCCTCCTCGCGGGATCCATGCGCTGCAGCTCGAAATCGATCGCAGCTGCTATCTCGATTCGCGGCTGGCCGAACCGGGTCCGGGGTTCGCCGCGATGATCGACGTGCTCGTCGGGCTGGTTCGCCGGCTCGCCGCAGATGTTGCCGAACTCGGCCGCCCCAAAGCAGAAGCGCTGGCCGAGGCGGCCGAATAAGCGCGCAAGAAAAAAGCCACCCGGTGCAAGCACCAGGTGGCCAAGGTTCAGGGAGGAGGTGCACCAGGTGCACCATGC
Source organism: Novosphingobium sp. (assembly GCA_050725835.1). Classification (GTDB taxonomy): domain Bacteria; phylum Pseudomonadota; class Alphaproteobacteria; order Sphingomonadales; family Sphingomonadaceae; genus Novosphingobium. The sequence goes on along the minus strand of JBOHIC010000258.1, from coordinate 161 downwards.
CCCGCCGGACCATGAGGGAAGCCCACCGGGACGACTCGAAGATAACCCCGACAGGGCTAATTTCAAGATGGAGTCTTTGCAGGGTGCGCCCTTCGGATCCGCGAAGGGCTTGCGGCACCGGCCCGCTCCCCCGCCCGGCCACCCAGAACCTATAGGTATCC
>JBOHIC010000257.1:0-2069 GCA_050725835.1 Novosphingobium sp. | reverse complement strand
ACCTGCGATGAGCGAGGAAGCTTTCCGGATCGTCGGAATACCCCGCTTTGGGGGCATCCTTATCGTTTCGGACCACGCCTCGAACCGCGTTCCCGCAGACATCGACCTCGGGATCGATCCGGCGCTGCTTGGCGAGCACATCGCGGTCGATCTTGGGGTGGCCGAAGTGGCGAAGCGCATGGCCGAGCGGCCAGGAATCGCAGCGTTCCTCGGCAACATCAGCCGGCTGGTCTGCGACTTTAACCGCGAGGAGCATGCGCCGGCGGTGGTCCCGATCGCCAGCGACGGCCATGCGATCCCCGGTAATGCGCTCAACCACGCCCCGCACGAGGCGCGGGTGGCGCGCTTCTTTTATCCCTATCACAATGCTTTGGCGGCGCTTCTTGATGACAAACCGCAGGCGCTGATTCTTTCTCTCCACAGCTTTACCCCCAGACTTGCCAGCCATCCCGACGAGGCACGGCCGTGGCAGGTGGGGGTGCTCTACAACCACGACGATCGCGCCGCGCGCGTGGCTATCCCGATGCTCGAGGCCGAGGGTCTTATCGTCGGCGACCAGCAGCCCTATTCGGGGCACTTGCTCAACGCGACGATGAACCGCCACGCCGAGGCAGAGGGGCGGCCCTATCTCGGGATAGAGATCCGCCAGGACCAGATCGCCACCGCGGACCAGCAGGACCAATGGGCCGAGCGGCTGGCGGCGCTGTGCAACAGGGTTGCGCTGAACCTGCCGTGAGGGCAGGGCGGATTGCGTGCAATCGGCCCCAAGGACAGCAACATGACCGCGCGCTTCGACAAGTCCCTGCTTCCTAGCCGCCACGTTTCGGTCGGCCCCGAGCGCGCGCCGCACCGCTCGTACTACTACGCGATGGGGATGACAGAGGAGCAAATCGCGCGGCCTTTCGTCGCGGTCGCCAGCGCGGGCAACGACAGCGCGCCGTGCAATACCTTGCTCGACCAGCAGGCCGACTGGTGCCGCCGCGGGGTCGAGGAAGGCGGCGGCACCCCGCGCCGGTTCAACACCATCACCGTCACCGACGGGATCGCGATGGGCCACCAGGGGATGAAGAGCTCGCTGGTCAGCCGCGAGGTGATCGCGGATTCGGTCGAGCTTTCTGTGCGCGGGCATTGCTACGACGCGATTGTAGGCTTCGCCGGGTGCGACAAGAGCCTGCCGGGGATGATGATGGCGATGCTGCGGCTCAACGTGCCCTCGATCTTCGTCTATGGCGGTTCGATCCTGCCGGGGCGCTACCAGGACCGTGACGTCACCGTGGTCGACGTGTTCGAGGCGGTCGGCCAGCACGCCGCGGGGAACTGCCCGCTGAAAGATCTCACGGCATTGGAAAAGGTCGCCTGCCCCGGCCATGGCGCCTGCGGCGGACAATACACCGCCAACACCATGGCCTGCGTCGGCGAGGCGATCGGATTATCTCTTCCGAACAGCAATATGGCTCCGGCTCCTTACAGCTCGCGCGAGGAAGTCGCGGTGGCCGCCGGGCGACAGGTGATGGCGCTGCTCGAGCGCAACCTGCGCCCGCGCGACATCTGCACCCGCGCGGCATTCGAAAACGCCGCGCGCGTGGTCGCCGCGACCGGCGGCTCGACCAACGCCGCGCTGCACCTTCCGGCGATGGCGAGCGAATGCGGGATCGAGTTCGACCTGTTCGACGTCGCCGCAATCTTCAAGGCGACGCCCTATCTCGCCGACCTCAAGCCAGGCGGCAAATACGTCGCCAAGGACATGCACGACGCCGGCGGGGTCTATATGGTGATGAAGACGCTGCTGGACGGCGGGCTGCTCGATCCCGAACCGCTTACCGTCACCGGCAAGACGCTGGGCGAGAACATCGAGCGGATCGTGTGGAACCCCGACCAGAAGGTGATCTATTCGTTCGCCGAGCCGATCACGCCGACCGGCGGGGTGGTCGGCCTGCGCGGTTCGCTCGCGCCCGAAGGGGCGATCGTCAAGGTGGCGGGGATGCACCGCTTGCAGTTCCGCGGGCCGGCGCAGGTGTTCGAGTGCGAGGAAGACGCCTTCGCCGCGGTCGAAGCGCGCCAAATCCGCG
>JBOHIC010000256.1:0-4608 GCA_050725835.1 Novosphingobium sp. | reverse complement strand
GCGCGGGCTGGACCGCATCGAAAGCGGCGCGCGCGGCCTCGCTGCGCAGCGCGCGCAGGCCCCCGGTGCGCCAGCCCGCGATCCGCTCTGCGAGCACGGCGGGGTCGGCGAAGCCGAGCGTGGCCAGTTCGGCCTGCAGCGCCGGGCCGCTGCGCGGCACCGCCACCGCTGTGCTCTGCGCCTCGCCGGCATATTGCGCGATCAGGCCATCGTAGCGCTCCCCGACCGCTTCGGTCAGCGCGGTCAGTTCGGCGACCAGCGCCGCGCCGTCCGCCAGTCCGTCGAGTCGCGCCACGCCGTCCAATGCGGCAGGATCGCTGGGCAGGGAATGGGTCTGCTGGTCGGCGACCATCTGCAGCCGGTGCTCGATGATGCGGAGCCGGTCATAACTTGTGCCGAGAAGCGCGGCATCGGCGGGATCGATCAGCCCGGCGGCGGCGAGCGCCTCGAGGCTGGCGCGCACCCCGCGCAGCCGCAGCGCCGGATTGCGCCCGCCGTGGATCAGCTGGTGGGCCTGGGCGAAGAACTCGATCTCGCGGATCCCGCCGCGGCCCTGCTTGAGGTTGAAGCCGGGGCCGGGGCGCGGCGGACCGTGGTGGTTGGCGCGGATCCGCGCGGTAAGCCGGCCGATCTCGGCGAGCGCGCCGAAATCGACGCTGCGCCGCCACACGAACGAACGGATCGCGGCGAGGAAGGCCTCGCCCGCAGCGATGTCCCCGGCGGCGGCGCGGGCGCGGATGAAGGCGGCGCGCTCCCACGCCAGCGCGCTCGATTCGTAATGGGTCAGCGCGGCGTCGAAGGTGATCGCCAGCGGGCTGACTTCCGAGGCGGGGCGCAGGCGCAGATCGACGCGGAAGACGTAGCCTTCGCCGTCGACACGGCTCAGCGTTTCGACCAGCGTGCGCGCGACTCGCTGCGCCGCCTCGCCCGGCTCGTCGCGCGCGCGGCGCGGGAGCAGCGCCGGATCGTAAAGCAGGATCGGATCGATGTCCGACGAGTAGTTGAGTTCCTGCGCGCCGTGTTTGCCCAGCGCGAGCGCGACGAAGCCCGCGGGCTCGCATTCCGGAACCCGGCGGCAGATCGCGTCGGCAATGGCCGCGTCCACCGCACGGTCGGCGAATTCGGAAAGTTCGCCGACGACGCGCGCGAGCGGAAATGCGCCCGCGAGATCGCCGATCGCCAGCGCCAGCGCCAGCGCCGCCTTCTCGCGCCGCAGCGCTGAACCGGCTCCGTCTGCGCCCTCGCCGGCGTTGCGCGCCCAGGCCAGCGCAGCCGCGCCGTCGCCGGCTTCGAGCAGCGCGGCCAGCGGGGGCAGCCGGTCGAGCCCGCGTTCGAGATAGGGCGCACAGGCCCGCGCGCGTTCGATTGCGGAAGTCCAGTCGCCGGGCATGACGTGTGCTTGCGAACCGGCTGCGGCTCTGTCAATCGAACCTCACGCCCTGCCCCTCTGGCATCCGATCGAAAGGCCCCTTCCGATGACCGATCCGCCGCCGTGGATGCCGCCCGAATGGCATCCGCAGCGCTGGCTGTGGATCGGGTTCCCGCACCTCGCCGAGGAGTGGCCGGGCTGCCTCGAACCGGCGCAGGCGCAGATCGCGGCTTTCGCCAATGCGGTCGCCGAAAGCGGGCAGGAGGTGCGGCTGGTGGTGCGCGACGAGGCCAACGCGGCGCGGGCTGCGGAGTTGTGCACGGCGGCGGTGACGCTCGAGAAGCGCCGTTATGGCGACATCTGGCTGCGCGATACCGGCCCGCTGGTGGTGGCGCGCGAGGGCCGGGCGGTCGCCCAACGCTTTGGCTTTAACGGCTGGGGCGGGAAATATGTGATGGACGGCGACGATGCGATCGGCGTGGAGCTGGCGGCGAGCGCGGGATTGCCGGTCGAGACCGCCGACTGGATTCTCGAAGGCGGGGCGATCGACGGCGACGGGGCCGGGCTGGTCGTCACCACCGAGCAGTGCCTGTTCGATCCGAATCGCAATCCCGCGCTGTCTCGCACCGACATTGAAGTGCGGCTGGCGCGTGATCTGGGTTTCGAGCAGGTGCTGTGGCTAGGCGATGGCCTCGTCAACGACCACACCGACGGCCACGTCGACAACCTCGCGCGGTTCGTTGCGCCGGGGGTGCTGGCCCTGCCACGCGCCACCGGGGCCGACGATCCCAACTCCGCGATCTATGCCGAAGCGAAAGCCCGCGCCGAGGCTTTCGGGGTAGCGGTGCGCGAGGTGCCTTCTCCCGGGCGGGTGGAAACGGATGGCCGGATCGAACCGGCGAGCTACATGAATTTCGCGATCACTTCGCACCTCGTGGTGGTTCCGACCTACGGCATGGCGCACGACGCCGAGGGAGTCGCGGCGGTCGCCGAACTGTTCCCCGACCGCGAGTGCGTCGGCCTGCCCGCAGATGCCGTACTCGCCGGCGGCGGCAGCTTTCACTGCGCCAGCCAGCAGATGCCGGAATTTTAACCGGACGCTAACCGCCTCGGACGCATCCTCGCGCCATGGCTAAAGCAATCACCTTTGCCCTTGCCTACCGGACCGACGGCCGCAACGACTGGCTGCGGAGCATGGTGGTCTGCAGCTGCGCCTGCGCGCTGGTTGCAGCCGGCCAGGCTCTGCCCGTCATTGCGCTCTAGTCAGGTCTGAAGCAGGCGCCACAACGCCGCGAGCGCGGCGAGGCCCAATACTGCGCCGGTGAATGCGCGCCACGCGCCGTCGCTAACTTTGCCGAACATCAGCGAACCCGCCCAGTTGCCGAGCAGCACCGCGGGGAACAGCAGCCCCGCGAGCACCGGCTCGCGCGTCGTCGAAACCCCCAACGCCAGCGCAGAGATTACCCCCGCCACGCTGGTCGCGAGGAAGATCGTCATCATCGAGGCGCGGGCGAGCGCGGGGGCGATGGTCCGGCGCAGATAGTATGGCACCACCGGCGGCCCAGGCATGCCCGCGAACCCGGTGAGCACCCCTGAGGCAATACCGGTCGCGCCGGTTTCGGCGGCGCTGGGCGCGTAATGCTCGTCGCGCTTGGGCAGCAGCACCAGCACGAACGAGCCGAGCGCGATCAGCGCGATGGCCAGTCGCGCTGGCGCCGGGTCGGTCAGTGCGAGCAGCCACACGCCGAGCGGGGTGGCGAGCATCGCCAGCGCCGAAATCCGAAATGCGGTCGGCTCGCTCGCGCCGAGGATCCCGCGCAAGCCGACGAGGCCGATCAGCACCCCCAGCCAGTTGGCCACGACCACCGCCTCGGCCGGCGAGACCGCCAGCGCCAGCACCGGCACCAGCAGGATCGCCAGCCCAAACCCGGCCAGCCCGCGGACCACGGCCGCGGCGAGCGCGGCGGCAAAGGCGACGGCGAGCTGCTCGGGCGAAAGCCCCGCGAGCAGGCTCAACGCAGGTCCGGCGGCGTAGCCTCGGCCTTGAGCAGCGCGATCGCTTCGGCCAGCGGCATCACCTTCTGGTGCTCCGCCCCTAAAGTGCGCAGCGCGACGGTTCCTTCATCGGCCTCGCGCTTGCCCACCACCAGCAGGTGCGGGACTTTCGCCAGCGAGTGCTCGCGGACCTTGTAGTTAATCTTTTCGTTCCTGAGATCGTTTTCGACCCGGATACCGGCGACTTCGAGCTGCTGCGTCACCTCGGCGGCGTAGCCGTCGGCGTCGGAAACGATGGTGGCGACCACGGCCTGGACCGGTGCCAGCCACACCGGCAGCTTGCCGGCGAAGTGCTCGATCAGGATGCCGATGAAGCGTTCGTACGAGCCGAAGATCGCGCGGTGGAGCATGACCGGGCGGTGGCGCTCGCCGTCCTCGCCGACGTAGCTCGCGTCGAGCCGGTCGGGGAGCACGCGGTCGGACTGGATCGTGCCGACCTGCCAGGTCCGCCCGATCGCGTCGGTCAGGTGCCATTCGAGCTTGGGGGCATAGAACGCGCCTTCTCCCGGGAGTTCTTCCCAGCCGTACTCGTCGGTCGCCAGCCCGGCGTCGATCACCGCCTGACGCAATTCTTCTTCGGCCTTGTCCCAATCGGTATCGGCGCCGAAGCGCTGCTCGGGCCGCAGCGCGAGCTTGACCGCATAGGTGAAGCCGAAATCCTGGTAGACCCGGTCGGCGAGCCGGCAAAAGCTGCGGACCTCGCTCACGATCTGGTCTTCGCGGCAGAAAATGTGTCCGTCGTCCTGGGTGAACTGGCGCACCCGCATCAGCCCGTGCAGCGCGCCGTGCGGCTCGTTGCGGTGGCAGCAGCCGTTCTCGACCAGCCGTAGCGGCAGATCGCGGTAGCTCTTGATCCCCTGCTTGAAGATCAGCACGTGCGCCGGGCAGTTCATCGGCTTCAATGCCATCCATTCGGCATCGTCCGAAACCAGCGGACCTTCGTCCTCGGTGTTGGGGACTTCGTCGGGGATGACGAACATGCTCGCGCGGTATTTGCCCCAGTGCCCCGATTTCTCCCACTGGCGCGCATCCATCACCTGCGGAGTCTTGACCTCGAGGCAGGCAGCGCCCTGCACTGCACGGCGGATGTAGTCCTCGAGCACGCGGTAGATCACGAAGCCCTTGGGGTGCCAGAACACGCTGCCGTGGGCCTCGCTCTGGAGGTGGAACAGGTCCATTTCCTG
>JBOHIC010000255.1:0-15818 GCA_050725835.1 Novosphingobium sp. | reverse complement strand
GGCAGGCAGCGCCCTGCACTGCACGGCGGATGTAGTCCTCGAGCACGCGGTAGATCACGAAGCCCTTGGGGTGCCAGAACACGCTGCCGTGGGCCTCGCTCTGGAGGTGGAACAGGTCCATTTCCTGGCCGAGCTTGCGGTGATCGCGCTTGGCCGCCTCCTCGAGCCGGTGGAGGTGGGCGTCGAGTTGCTTCTTGCTCAGCCAGCCGGTGCCGTAGATCCGCGTGAGCTGGGCGTTGCGCTGGTCGCCGCGCCAATAGGCCCCGGCCACGCGCATCAGCTTGAACGCCTGGGGATCGAGCCTGCCGGTCGAGGGTAGGTGCGGCCCGCGGCACATGTCGAGCCAGTCGTCGCCCGACCAATAGACCGTCAGCTCCTCGCCCCTCTCTTCGTCGACTGGAAGTTCGGCGGCCCATTCGGCCTTGAAGCTCTCGCCCTCGTCCTGCCACTTGTCGATCAGGCGCTGGCGCGACCACACCTCGCGGCGCAGCGGCTTGTCGGCCGAAATGATCCGGCGCATTTCCGCCTCGATCGCGGGAAGGTCGTCCATCGAGAATGGCTCGCGCGCGGCGGGGGCCATCACGTCGTAGTAGAACCCGTCGTCGGTCGCCGGACCGAAGGTTATCTGCGTCCCCGGCCACAACGATTGAACCGCCTCTGCGAGGACGTGGGCGTAGTCGTGGCGGACGAGCTCAAGCGCATCGGCCTCGTCGCGGGCTGTGACCAGCGCGAGAGTGCCGTCCTTCTCGAACGGGCGCGACAGGTCGACCAGCTCGCCGTCGACCCTCGCCGCGAGCGCGGCCTTGGCCAGACCCGGACCGATCGCCGCGGCGACATCCGCCGGGGTCGAGCCCGCAGGCATCTCGCGCTGCGATCCGTCGGGCAGGCTGATTTTGAACATCTGGGACATGCCGCGGCCCTTAGCCGGGCCGGGCGCGCGCCTCAACCGCTCTCGAACCGACGCTGCCCCGCCAGCACCGTCATCCGCTGGGTTCCCGCGAGCGCGGTGCCCTTTTCGCGCACCGTCGCCATGAAGCGGAACTCGCCGGTCGCCGCCGCCGGGGTCAGCTCGACCGCAAGATAGCCGCGCCGCGAGGTGTCGCACCACTTGAGCTGGGAGTTGGCGGCAACCGTATCGCGCGCCAGCGTCTCGGGCTTGATCCACGGCAGCGAGCTTTCCGCCCCCGGCGAAGTCACGCTATGTCCGGCCAGCTCGACCCCGGCGCGATGGCCGTCGTGGTCGAGATCGAAGGCCCAGGCGTTGTGACTGTCGCCCGCGAGGACCAAGAGGTTGGCGTCGGCCGCGAGCGATGACTTTAGCAGTCGCTCGCGCGCCGCGGGATATCCGTCCCACGCGTCCATGTTGTAGGGCAGCCCTTCGCGCGCGGCGGCGACCCCGGCGGTCAACGAATCGCGCAGCCATCCGGGCGCATCGGGCTTGAGCCCGGCGAGGACCGTGTCGGACAGCGCCAGCCGCCCCATGATTACCTGCTGCGCCAGCACCTGCCAGGTCTTGCGCGCGCGCTTCGAGCGTTTGAGCCCGGCGGCGAGCCACGCCTCCTGATCGCGCCCCAGCAAGGTGTGCCCCGGATCGCGCCAGGCGCCGTCGCGGAAGACGCGCAGCGCGGCTTCGGCCTGCCCCGGCGCGGCCGATTTCCAGGCCTCTACCAGATCGACCGGCTCGGTCCGCGCGCGGTGTCGGGTCTCGAGCCGGAACAGCGTGGCGAGATCGCCGATCTCGTAAGCCGCGAAGTCGTCGTCCGAAACCGGCAGCCATTCGCGCCAGGCGCGCTCGGACGCGGCCTTGCGCAGCGCCCAGTCGCCTTCGCCCGGCTGGTGGTTTTCCGCGCCGTCCTTCCAGGTGTCGTTGGCGGTCTCGTGATCGTCCCACATCGCCACCATCGGCAAAAGCTGGTGGAGCCGCTGGAGGTCGGGATCGGCGCGATAGGTCGCCAGCCGCTCGCGGTAACCGGCCAGCGCGATCGCTTCGTTCAGCGGCAGCACGCGCTCGGCCAGCGCCTGCTTGGCGCTCGGATAAGTCCCGCGCTTGTACTCGTAGATATAGTCGCCGAGGTGCAGGGCGAGATCGAAGTCGCCCGCCACGGCAGCGTGAGCATAGGCGTTGAACCAGCCGAACCCGAAGTTCGAGCACGAGAACACCGCCATGCGGAACTTCGCGGTCTTGCCCACCGGCAGCGTTCGCGTGCGACCGACCACCGACGCCGCGCCCGAGGGCGCGACGAAGCGGTAGTAATACCACCGCCCCGGCTTGAGCCCGCGCGCCATCGCCTTGGCGCACCAGTCGTGCTCCGGCGAAGCGGCGGCGTGGCCCGAGGCGGCGAGGCGGCGGAAATCGTCGCGCTCGGCGACTTCCCAGGTCAGCCGGGTCTCGCCGCCGCCGACGTAGCGGGTCCACAGCAGCGCCTGGTGCGGTCCAGGCTCGCCGCTGGAGACACCGTGGGTGAACCCTCCCGCGGCCTGGCCCAGCGCCGGCGCCGCGAGTGCGCCGAGCCCAAGCGCACCGAGCTTGAACAGGGTGCGGCGGTCGGTCGCGGCAAGCGGCGCGGGGGCGGGCGGCGGCAGGCTCATCGGTCTCTCCCCGAACGGTCGTGGCGCGCGAACCTAGCCGGGTTTGGCGACAGGGCAATGGCGGTGGTTGCCATGCCCGGCGGCGCGGTGCAGAGCGCGGCGCAGCGGCACCAGCAAGGGAGCGAAACCGTGTTCAAGCGCCTGTTCGTCGATCACCCGCGCGCGGTGGACGAAACCTATGTCGAGCATTTCGGGGTCGCCTCGCGCTTCGGGGTGACAATGATCCGCGGCGGGATCGGCGCGCTTGTCCACGCGCTGGTCCCCGGCTGGTGCATCACCACCGGCAGCGACACCGTCGCCCGGCTCAACAAGATCATGGTCGAACAGCGCCGCGCCAAGGGCCAGGCGGTGTTGGAAATGCAGACCGTCGAATGGGTCATCTGAGCCGACCGCGCGTGATGTAAAGGACGGTTGACACGCCGCTTGAGGATATGTAAAGCACCCTTGTCTAACAGACAAAGGAGCTTTCCATGTCCCGTCCGTGGCCGCCCGCCGCCAAGCGCTACACCTTGCGTCTGCTGGTATTGATGAGCTTGTACCTCGCGCTGCTGTTCGTGGCGGTTTGGCTGTTCCGCCACAATTCGCCGACCGGCCCTGCGGCGTGGGCGCTGGCGATCGCTCCGGCGCTGCCGGTGATCGGGGTGTTCTGGGCGGTGATGCGCTACATTGCCGAGGAGACCGACGAGTTCTTTCGCATGCTGCTGGTCCGCCAGTGCCTCGTCGCCACCGGGTTCTGCCTGACCGTGGTCACGATCTGGGAATTTCTCCAGACCTTCGACCTCGTCGGCAAAGGCAACGGCGGGTTCGGCGCGGCGTTCTTCTGGTTCATGGGGCTGGGGATCGGCGCATTCTACAACCGCGTGACGATCGGCACGGCGGGAGGCTGCGCGTGATCAACCGCTTGCGCGTGCTGCGGGCGGAGCGCGCTTGGAGCCAGCAGGAACTGGCCGACCGGATCGGCGTTTCGCGCCAGTCGGTCAACGCGATCGAGACCGGGCGCTACGACCCCTCGCTGCCCCTCGCCTTCCGTATCGCCGACGTCTTCGGGCTGGCGATCGAGGCGGTCTTCGAACCCGAGGCGCCGGGCGATGCGTAGCCTCGTCGCCCTCGTCCTTGCACTGCTGGCGGGGGCTTGCCAGTCGGCCGAGGGCGAACCCGCCGAAACCAATCGGCCAATCCTTTTCGCCATCTACTAGCTGCGGGGCTTGCCTTTCCCGCGCGGCGCAAGGCATGGGCGGGCGATGGACGGCTCAAGCCTTTATGTGCTGCCCGACGGGCGGAGGATCGCGCACCGCTTCACGCCCGGCAGGGGACCCGCGCTGGTGTTCCTGTCCGGCTACATGTCCGACATGGCCGGGTCCAAGGCGGTCGCGCTGTTCGACTGGGCGGTGGCCAATGGCCGCGCCTGCCTGTTGCTCGATTATTCGGGATGCGGGGCAAGCGACGGCGACTTTGCCGAAGGGACGCTGAGCCGCTGGCGCGACGAGGTCGTGGCGTTGATCGCGGCGCGGTGCGAGGGCTCAGTTGTGCTGATCGGCTCGTCGATGGGTGGATGGCTGATGCTGCTGGTCGCGCTGGCGATCCCCGAGCGGGTTGCGGCGTTGGTCGGGATCGCCGCCGCGCCCGATTTCACCGAGTGGGGCTATTCGGCCGGGGACAAGGCGCGGCTCGCGGCGGGCGAGGCGGTGTTCGAGGCCAATCCCTATGGCCCCGAGCCGATCCCGACCTATCCCGCGCTGTGGGCCGGCGGGCAGGCCAACCGGCTGCTCGGCGAGACCATCGCGCTCGACTGCCCGGTGCGGCTGCTCCACGGCCAGGCCGACGCCGACGTGCCGTGCGAGACCTCGTTGCGGCTCGGCGCTGCGCTCCGTTCACAGGACGTGCAGGTGACGCTGGTCAAGGACGGCGACCACCGGCTCAGCCGCGATGCGGATATCGCGCTGCTGCTGCGGACGATCGAAACGCTGCCCTGAGGACCACCGATGTCGCTGATGCTCGCGCTCCTCCTCGCCCAGCTCGGCCCGAGCGTTTCGCCCGGTGCAGGCGGCGCACTGCCGCAGGTGCCGCTACAGATCCCGCGAAAGAAGAAGGACGAGCCCGCCGAAGAGCCGCAGAGTCAGGCCGAAAAGTGCACCTGGCTCACCCGCAATGCCCCGCTCGATGCGATCGACATGGCCGACGCTTGGCTCGAGACGGTCAAGGGCGCCCCAGTGGCCGATCCGGCCGAGTGCAAGGCGCTCGCGCTCGCGACGCTCGGGCGCTGGGCGGACGCCGAGGCCGCCTTCGTGCTCGGCCGCGATGCCCTGCCCGCCAGCGAAAAGCGCCGCCGCGCCGAGCTTGGCGCCGGGGCGGGGGTCGCCGCCGAGGAGCTCGGCGCCAACGAGCGCGCGCTGGCGCACTTCGACGCCGCCCGGATTGCTGCCGAGGCGAGCGGAAACGTGGTGCTCGCCGGCAAGATCGCGCGCGACCGGGCCAGCTCGCTGTACAAGCTCGAACGCCGCGCCGAAGCTGCGGAGAGCCTCGCCCAGGCGCGGATCGCCCTGCCCGACGACGCCGCGACCTGGCTGATCTCGGCGCGGCTCTCGCGCCGGCTCGACCGTATCTCCGAAGCCCAAGCGTATATCGAACACGCCGCCGCGCTCGATCCGCGCGACCCCGAAATCGGGGTGGAGGCCGGGCTCATCGCGGTCCTCGACGGGCGCGACGCGGCAGCACGCAAGAGCTGGCGATCGGTGCTGGCGATGGCCCCCGACAGCGATGCCGGCAAGCGCGCCCGCGAATACCTTGACGAGCTTGGCCCGGAGACCGCATCTCCATAGCGGTGATCCCGCTCTCCGTCCTCGACCTGGTCCCTGTGCGCGAGAGCGGAACCGTGGCGCAAGCGCTCGCCGAAAGCGCGTTGCTCGCCCGGGCGGCGGAGGCGGCGGGGTACAAGCGCTTCTGGATCGCCGAGCATCACGCGATGGAAGGCGTCGCCGGCGGAGCGACCGCGGTGGCGCTGGCGCATGTCGGGCATGCCACCTCGACCATCCGCATCGGCGCCGGCGGGATCATGCTGCCCAACCACAACCCCTTCGTGATCGCCGAGCAGTTCGGCACGCTCGACGCGCTGTTTCCGGGGCGGATCGACCTCGGGCTCGGACGTGCGCCGGGGGCGGACATGCGGATCGCCCAGGCGCTGCGCAAGGACCTGGGCCGCGCCGCCGAATACTTCCCGCAGGACGTCGCCGAGCTGCGCGCGCTGCTCAGCGGCGAGCCCGATCTGGCGCTGCGCGCCACCCCAGGGCACGGCGCGCCGGTCGAACTGTGGATACTCGGCTCGAGCCTGTTCGGGGCGCAACTCGCCGCGGCGTTCGGGCTGCCCTTCGCCTTCGCCTCGCATTTCGCCCCCGACCACCTCGACGCCGCGCTTGCGCTCTACCGCCGCGAATTCCGCCCCTCACCCGCGCTCGAAAAGCCCCACGCGATGGCGGCGATGACAGTGATCGCTGCGGAAGGCGACGCCGAGGCGGTTCTGCTCGCCAGCTCGATGGACCAGAGCTTTGTCGCGCTGAGGAGCGGCAACCCGGGCAAGCTCAAACCACCGGTGCCCGGCTACCGCGAAAGCCTGCCGCCCTCTGCCCAGGCGATGCTCGAGCACGTCCGCGAGGCCAGCGCGGTTGGCGCGCCGGCCACCGTTCGCGCGAGCATCGGTCGCTTCATCGAACGCACCAAGGCCGACGAGCTGATAGTCGCCGGGGCGACCTTCGATCCCGCCGCGCGGCGGCATTCGCTGGGCCTGACCGTCGAGGCGCTTAGCTAGGCGGTTGCGGGCGCGGGCGGTTGGCTCTAGAGTGCGCAAAAATGCTACACATAGTGGCAATAATATAACACGCAGGACTTATGCGGCCGAGGAGCCGCAGGGAGCGAACGTTCGCATGGCTTCGAAGACCGCCGTCCGCGGCGCGCAGGCGCAACTGGATTCGGCCCTGGCCGCCCGGCTCGACGAATCGCTGCTCCCCGGCGATCCCCGCTTCACCCCGCAAGGCCTGCGCGAGGCCTCCGCCTTCATGACGCAGAGCGCCGCGCGGCGCGACCCGGGCGAGCCGCTGGTCTGCATCGAATCGGTTTCGGGCAGCGCCACCGAACGCTTCATGCGGATCGCGGTGATCAACGACGACATGCCGTTCCTGGTCGATTCGCTCGCCTCGACGGTGAGCGCCAGCGGACTCGAGATCGACCGGCTGGTCCACCCGGTGCTGGCGGTGCGGCGCGACGCCGAGGGGACGCTGACCGACATTCTCGAAGGCGACGCCGCGGGCGAGCGGCGCGAATCGATGATCTATCTCGAGACCGGCCGCGCCGACGCGCGCCAGCGCCGCGCGCTCGAGTCCGCGCTCAAGGCGACGCTCGGCGACGTTCGCGCCGCGGTGGGCGACTGGCCGAAGATGCAACAGGCGATGGCCGCCGACGCCGATACCCTCGCCGACGGCGAAGGCGCCGCGCTGCTGCGCTGGTTCAAGGACGGCGCACTGACCCAGCTCGGCCACGCGGTGCACCACCGCGACGGCAGCCAGAGCCACGCGCTGGGGGTGTGCCGGCGCAGCGCCAAAGTGCTGCTCGGCGAGATTTCGTGGGACCGCGCTTTCGCCTGGTTCGACGCCAAGGGTAAAGACAAGCGCCTGCCGCTGGTGGTCAAATCGAACCGGATCAGCAACGTCCACCGCCGCGCGCCCTTGGACCTGTTCATTGTGCCGGTGTTCGAGGACGGCAAGCTCACCGCGCTCTCGGCCCATGCCGGGCTGTGGACCAGCGCCGCGCTCGCCGCCGCGCCAACCCAGATCCCGCGGATGCGCGCGCAGCTTTCCGGGTTGATGGAGCGCTTCGGCTTCGCCCAGCAGGGCCACGCCGGCAAAGCTTTGGTCCACGCCCTCACCGCGCTGCCGCACGACCTCCTGATCGGGTTCGCCGACCCCGAACTCGAACGCATCGCCACCACCACGATGAGCCTGGTCGACCGCCCCCGGCCCAGGCTCGCGCTGATCCCCTCGACACTGATGCGCCACCTCTACGCCTTCGTCTGGCTGCCGCGCGACGTGATGTCGACCGGGACGCGGCTGCAGATCGAGAAGATGCTGGTCGAGGCGGGACAGTCGCCGGTGCTCGACTGGAGCCTCGAGGTCGAAGGCAGCCTCGCGCTGCTGCGCTTCGTGCTCGACCTGCCCGAAGTGGCCAGCCTGCCCGACGAGGCCGCGCTCGATGCGCGGCTCGGGGGCATGCTGCGCGGCTGGGCCGAAGCGGTCGAAAGCGAGATCGCCGGTCGCGAGGACGCCGCCCGCGCCGCGGCGATCGCCGCGCGCCACGCCGAAGCCTTCCCGCTCGCCTACCGCTCGCTCTACGGCGCCGCCGAAGCCGCGACCGACATCGCCCGGCTGCGCCGCCTCGCGGTCGAACCCGGCGGCCCCGGCCCGGCGCGCGACGCGCGGCTCCACCGTCTGCCGGGAGACCCGACGGGCGCGCTGCGGCTCAAACTCTACCAGCGCCACGGCGCGCTGGCGCTATCCGACGTGGTCCCCGCGCTCGAAAACTTCGGCTTCCGGGTGATCGACGACCAGCCCACCGCCTTGGACGAAGGCCGGCTGGGGACGATCCACGATTTTCTCCTCGCGCTCCCCGCCGGCCAGACCCCCGAGAGCCTGCTCGCCCGCAGCGAGGCGATCGAGGGCGCGCTCGCCGACGTGCTCAACGGCGCGGCCGAGGGCGATCCGTTCAACCGCCTGATCGTCGCCGCGGCGCTCTCGGCGCGCGAGGCCGACTGGCTGCGCGCCTGGTATCGTTACCTGCGCCAGGCGGGGATGAACTTCGGCATCGCCACCGCGGTCGATGCACTGCAAAACGCGCCCGCGGTGACCAAGGCGCTGATCCACCTGTTCACCGTGCGCCACGATCCCGCGCACCACGGCGACCGCTCGCGTGGGCAAGCCGCGGCGCAAGCCGCGATCCAGGCCGGCTTGGCGCAGGTCAAGGCGATCAACGACGACCGCCTGCTGCGTCATTACCGCGCACTGCTCGAAGCGATCCTCAGGACCAACGCCTTCGCTCCCGCCGGGCACGAAGCGCTCGCCTTCAAGCTCGACTCTTCCAGGATCCCGGGCCTGCCCAAGCCGCTGCCGTGGCGCGAAGTGTTCGTCTATTCGCGCCGGGTCGAGGGTATCCACTTGCGCGCCGGTCCGGTAGCGCGCGGCGGGCTGAGGTGGTCCGACCGGCGCGACGATTTCCGCACCGAAGTGCTCGGGCTGATGAAGGCGCAGCGGGTCAAGAACGCAGTGATCGTGCCGACCGGGGCCAAAGGCGGGTTCTATCCCAAGCAGCTCCCCGATCCGGTTCGCGAGCGCGACGCCTGGCTCGCCGAGGGCCGCGCGAGCTACCAGGTGTTCATCCGCACGCTGCTTTCGATCACCGACAACATCGTCGGCGGCAAAATCGTCCACCCCAAGTGCGTCGTGATTACCGACGGCGAGGACCCCTATTTCGTCGTCGCCGCCGACAAGGGCACCGCGACCTTCTCCGACACCGCCAACGCGATCGCCGACGAATTCGACTTCTGGCTCGACGACGCCTTCGCCAGCGGCGGATCGAAGGGTTACGACCACAAGGCGATGGGGATCACCGCCAAGGGCGCCTGGCTTTCGGTCCGGCGGCACTTCCTCGAGATGGGAGTCGACGTCCAGTCCGAGCCGGTGCGCGTCGCCGGCTGCGGCGATATGTCGGGCGACGTCTTCGGCAATGGCATGCTTTTGAGCAAGGCGATAAAACTGGTCGCGGCCTTCGACCACCGCCACATCTTCCTCGATCCCGATCCCGACCCGGCGAAAAGCTGGAAGGAGCGCGACCGGATGTTCGCGCTGCCGCGCTCGAGCTGGGAGGATTACGACAAGAAGCTGATTTCCAAGGGCGGCGGGGCTTTCGCGCGCAGCCTCAAGGACATCCCGCTCAGCGCCGAAGTCCGCGCGATGCTCGGGATCGAGGCGGCGAGCATCGACCCCGACGCGCTGATCACCGCGATTCTCAAGGCCGAGGTCGACCTGATGTGGTTCGGCGGGATCGGCACTTATGTGAAGGCGGCGGCCGAGAACAACGTCCAGGTCGGCGATCCGGCCAACGACGCGCTGCGGATCGACGGAGCCGAGCTGCGCTGCAAGGTGATCGGCGAAGGCGCCAACCTTGGCATCACCCAAGCCGGGCGGATCGAGTTCGCGCTGGGGGGAGGCCGGGCCAACGCCGACTTCATCGACAATTCGGCGGGCGTCGATTGCTCGGACAACGAGGTCAACATCAAGATCGCGCTCGCGGGGGCAAAACGCGCCGGGCGGCTGACCGAACCGGCGCGGGTCAAGCTGCTCGCCAGCATGACCGACGAGGTCGGCGAGATCGTTCTCGAGGACAACCGCCTCCAGGCCCTGGCGCTGTCGATCGCGCACGCGGGTGGCGCGCCAGCCACCCCGGCATGGCTGCGACTGATCGAGATGCTCGAAGACGGCGGGCACCTCGACCGCAAGACCGAAGGGCTCGCCGACGGCGAAACTCTGGCGCGTCGCGCCGCCGATGGCCACGGGTTGACCAGGCCCGAGCTGGCGGTGGTGCTGTCGAGCACCAAGCTGGTGCTCCAGGACGCGCTCGAGCATTCGCCGGTCCCCGACGACGCGCTGATGGTGGACGAGCTGCTCGCCGCTTTCCCCACGCCGATGCGCGGCAAGTTCAAGCGCGACATCGAGCGCCACCGCTTGCGCCGCGAAATCGTCGCGACCAACCTGGCCAACCGGATCGTCAACCGGCTCGGCCCGATCCATCCCTTCGAGCTGGCCGAAGAGGAAGGCGCGAGCCTGGCGCAGGTCGTCGCCGCCTTCGTCGCCGCCGAGCACTTGCTCGGAATGGACGCGGTGTGGACCGCGATCGAGACCGGGGCGATGAGCGAGACCGCGCGGATCGCGCTGTTCGACCGCGCCGCCGCCGCGGTGGCGACCCACATGGCCGACCTGCTGCGGGTCGGCGGGGGGACCACCGAGCCATCGAAGCTTGTCGCCGAGCTGAGCGCCGGGGTACGGACGCTGTCGGATGGCACCGCCAAGTTGCTCGCCGCCGAAGGCAAGGCGCAGTCGGCGCGGCTGCGCGGCGAGTTCGCGGCCCTGGGCGCACCGCTGGAAATCGCTGCCGAGGTCGGGCACCTGTTCGACATCGACGGGTCGGTCGGGTTGGCGCGACTGGCGCGGCAATGCGCGCTCGACGTCCGCGATTTGACCCGCGCGTTCACTTCGCTGGGGGCTGCGCTCGGGCTCGATTGGGCGCAGCAGAGCGCCGAACGGATCAACCCGTCGGACCCGTGGGAGCGGCTCCTGACCAACGGGCTGTCGCGCGATTTCCAGCACATGCGGATCGACTTCCTGCGCCGCTCGACCCCGCGCAAGGGCGATCCCGTGGCGGTGGTCGAACGCTGGAGCGCCGAGCAGGCTGCGGCGATCCGTCAGTTCGCCGCGATGGTCGCGCGGGCGAAGAACGCGATGCCGGTCGCCCCGGCTATGCTCGCGCAGATCGCCAGCCAGGCGCGCAATCTGCTAGCCCGCTAGCGCCTTCAGCGCCCAGTCGGCGGCTTCGGCGACCACCGGATCGGGATCGTCGATCAATGCCATGATCGGGGGCAGCAACACTCTATCCCCGCTGTTGCCCGCCGCGATCAGACAATTGCGGACGAAGCGGTCGCGGCCGATGCGCTTGATCGGCGAACCGGCGAAGAGCTTGCGGAACCCCGCATCGTCGAGCGCGAGCAGTTCGGCGAGCCTGGGCGCGGCCAGTTCGGCGCGGGGGAGGAAGGCCTTGTTGGCCGCCGCGGCATCGGCAAACTTGTTCCACGGGCAGACCGCGAGGCAATCGTCGCAGCCGTAGATGCGGTTGCCGATCGCGGCGCGAAATTCCTCCGGGATCGGCCCGGCGTGCTCGATCGTCAGGTAGGAAATGCAGCGCCGGGCATCGAGCCGGTAGGGCGCGGGGAAGGCGTCGGTCGGGCAGGCCGTCTGGCACGCGTTGCAGGTGCCGCAGCGGTCCTCGCCGGGATCATCCGCAGGCAGGTCGAGCGTGGTGTAAATCGAGCCGAGGAACAGCCAGCTGCCATGCGTCCGGCTGACCAGGTTGGTGTGCTTGCCCTGCCAGCCGAGCCCGGCGGCTTCGCCCAGCGGCTTTTCCATCACTGGCGCGGTGTCGACGAAGACCTTGACGCCGACGCTGCCAGTTTCGGGCCCAAGCCCGCGCCGCGCCGCTTCCGCCACCAGCCACCGCGCCAGCGCCTTGAGCGCCTTTTTGACCGTGTCGTGATAGTCTTTGCCTTGCGCGTAAACCGAGATCCGCCCGCGCTCGGGTGCGCCTTCGAGCGCCAAGGGATCGCTCGCGGGGGCATAGCTCATCCCCAGCGCGATCACGCTACGCGCCTCGGGCCACAGCCCCTGCGGTGAGCGGCGATGGGCCTCGCGCGCGGCCATCCACGCCATCTCGCCATGGCTGCCTTCGGCCAGCCATTCGGCCAGCCGCGCCGCGCGCAGCCGATCCTCGCCCGCCGCCGCCACCCCGCAAGCGGCGAAGCCCAGCCGCTCCGCTTCAGCTATGAGGTCGGCTTTTAGCCCGGCGATTTCGCCAGGCGATTGAGCATCGTTAACCAAACTTGCTGTTGCTCCTGTTGACGCGGCGGCCATAGTGCCAGCGAGCGATGAAGCTAGGGGAATGGGCCATGCACGGCAACGCGAGCGGGGTGGCGAACAGGCCGCTCGCGGTAGAAGCGCGGGGCCTGGTCAAACGATTCGACGGCTTCGCCGCGGTCGACGGGGTCGACCTGGCGGTCCACGAAGGCGCGATCTACGGCGTGCTCGGGCCCAACGGCGCGGGCAAGACCACCACGCTCAGGATGCTGCTCGGGATCATCGATCCCGATGCGGGCGTGCGCCGGGTGCTCGGCCACGATCGCCCGCACGAGGTCGCCCGCGCGATCGGCTACCTGCCCGAGGAGCGCGGACTCTACCCGGCGATGACCGCGACCGAAGCGATCGCCTTCCTCGGCGCGCTGCGCGGGCTGAGCCTTGCCGACGGGCGCAAGCGCGGGCGCGCGCTGCTCGAAGAGCACGGCCTCGGCTACGCCGCCGAACGGACCATCCGCCAGCTCTCCAAGGGCATGGCGCAGCAGGTGCAACTGCTCGGAACGCTGGTCCACGAACCGCGGCTAGTGGTGTTCGACGAGCCGTTCTCGGGCCTCGACGCGATCAACCAGGGCCGGCTCGAGCGGATGATCCGCGCGCTTGCCGAGAAGGGCGCCACGGTGATCTTCTCGACCCACGTGATCGCCCATGCCGAGCGGCTCTGCGACGAGGTCGCGATCATCGCCGGGGGCAAGGTGCCGTTCGCCGGGCCGGTCGACGTCGCGCGCGACCGCATCCGCCCGCAAGTCCGGCTCGAAACCAAGGCGAGCGACGGGCCGTGGCGCGCCGCGCTCCCTGCCGGTGCCCGCCACGAAGGCGCGTTCTGGCACTTCTCGCTCCCCGAAAGCGGGATCGAGCCGCTGCTGCGCGCGCTGATCGAAGGCGAGGCGGGGATCCTCTCGCTCTCGATCGAACGCGCCGGTCTGCATGACGCCTTCGTCGCGATTGCCGGCGAAGCCGCGGCCAAGGCGCTCGAAGTAGACAAGGCGGAGGGCGGCAAATGATCCTTCGACTGGCTCAGGAGGACGGCCGCCTCTCCACGCTGCAAGCCGCTTTCGTGGTGGCGCGGCGCGATTTCTTCGCGATCCTGCTCAGCCGCAGCTTCTTGTTCTTCCTGCTCGGCCCGCTGTTTCCGCTGCTGGTCGGCGGGCTCGCCGGCGGTATCGGCCGCCAGGTCAAGGATACCGCCGATCGCCCGGTACTCGGGCTGGCGATGAGCGCGTCCGACGTCGCCGCGATGGAGGCGGCGCGCGAGCGGCTCGCGCCGCGGCTTGGAGAGGCGTTGCCGCAAACCTTGGTCGTCAAACGGCTGGCGCCGGGCGAGGCCTTCGATCCGGCCGGCGAGATCAAGCGCAATCGCGCCAACCTCGGCGCGGTGCTTACCGGCACACCGCAAGCGCCGCAGCTGACCGGGTCGGCCGAGCTGATCGAGCGCTGGCGCGGCCCGGTCGCGCTGCTTGGCGCCGAAGCGCGCAGCACCGCCCCCTCGGCCTATCCCGAGGTGCGCTCGGTCGCGCTCGCCTCCACCACCGCCGACCAGACCCGCGGCCGGCTGCTCACCGCGCAGGCCGGGCAGATGCTGCTGTTCCTGCTGACGATGATGCTGGCGGGGATGGTGCTGTCGAACCTGGTCGAGGAGAAGGGCAACAAGATCATCGAAGTGCTCGCCGCAGCGATTCCGATGGACGCGGTGTTCCTCGGCAAGCTGTTCGCGATGCTTGGCGTCAGCCTGGTCGGGATCACCGTCTGGGCGCTCGCCGGCGGGGCGATCGGGCTGGCCGCCGGGCAATCGCTTCCGTCGCTGACCCCGCCCGCGGTCGGCTGGACCGCCTTCCTGCTGCTCGGCGTGGTCTATTTTGCGATGGCCTACCTCGTGCTCGGCGCGCTGTTCCTGTCGATCGGCTCGATGGCGAGCACGGTGCGCGAGGTGCAGACGCTGTCGATGCCGGTGACCATGCTCCAGCTGCTGGTGTTCTTCTTCGCCAGCTATGCGATGGCGGCGCCGGGGAGCCCGGCCGAGCTCGCCGCGGTGGCGGTCCCGTTCAGTTCGCCCTTCGCGATGCTCGCGCGCGCGGCGCAGAACCCCGCGATGTGGCCGCATTTCGCCGCGATCGCCTGGCAGGCGCTGTGTGTCGCACTGTTCGTGCGGATCGGCGCGAGCGTGTTCCGCAAGCGGGTGATGAAAAGCGGCCCCGCGCGCGGCAAGGCCGAGAAACGCGGCCTGTTCCGGGGCCGCACCCGGCCCGCGTAGGAAATCGTCGCCATTGCAGCGCGGCGCTTGACTCTCCGGTAAGTCCGGCAGGATAAGTCCCGGAAGGCAACGTATCTCGGCAACGGCCGGGGAGAGGATACCGATGGCCACCCAAGCGCTCACCGACCAGCCTGTCGCTTACCGCACTTCGCCCACCGCGATGGAAATGCTCGACGACTGGTTTCGCCGCAACCCCGACGCCCATCCGGTCCACACCGACCCGCGCGACGTCTCGCGCTCGGACATCTATGTCGAGGACCGCTGGCAGCCCATCTTCGCGCAAATGCGCGCCGAAGCGCCGATCAACCACGTTTCGGGTACGCCCTACGGCGATTACTGGAACGTCACCACGGTCAAGACCATCCAGCACGTCGAGGCGCTGCCCGAGCTGTTCTCATCCTCATGGGAGTTTGGCGGGATCACCATCGGCGAACCGCGGGTCGACCAGGTCGACAAGTTCCAGCTGCCGATGTTCATCGCAATGGACCGGCCGCAGCACACCGGGCAGCGCCGCACCGTCGCCCCGGCTTTCACCCCGGCCGAAATGGAGCGGATGAGCACCGAAATCCGTGCGCGCACCGCCGAAGTGCTCGACGGCCTGCCGTGGGGCGAGGAATTCGACTGGGTCGACAAGGTCTCGATCGAGCTAACCACCGGAATGCTCGCGATCCTGTTCGGCTTCCCGTGGGAGGACCGCCGCCTGCTGACCTTCTGGTCGGACTGGTCGGGCGACGTCGAGATCGGGCTGGTCCCCGAGCTGATCGAGCACCGCCACGCGATTCTCCACGAGATGGGGCACTATTTCACCCGGCTGTGGAACGAGCGCGCCAACGCAGAGCCGACACCCGACCTGATCTCGATGATGATCCATTCCGAAGCGATGAAAGACATGGGCTTCAACGAGTTCGTGGGCAATCTGGTGTTGCTGATCGTCGGCGGCAACGACACCACCCGCAACACCATGAGCGGAATCGTCCAGGCGCTCGACGAGTTTCCGGACCAACGCGCGCTGTTCGAGGCCGATCCCAGCCTGATCCCCAACGCCGTGCAGGAATGCATCCGCTATGTCACCCCGCTGGCGCACATGCGCCGCACCGCCACCGCCGATGCCGACCTGTTCGGCCATGAGATCAAGCAGGGCGACAAGGTCGTGCTGTGGTACATCTCGGCCAACCGCGACGAGACGGTGTTCGAGAATCCCGACGAACTCGACATCACCCGCGACAATGCCCGGCGCCACGTGGCATTCGGGTACGGCATCC
>JBOHIC010000254.1:0-10424 GCA_050725835.1 Novosphingobium sp. | reverse complement strand
CCCCCGGCCCCTCCCCGACGGGGAGGGGGGTAAGGATGCGCGAAACTCAGCCACTACTCGCCCAGCGCCGCGAGTCGTTTGGCCTGGTCCTCGGCGGTGAGCGCGTCGATCAGTTCGCCGAGCCCCGGGCCTTCGAGAATCTCGGGCAGGCGGTGGAGGGTGAGGTTGATCCGGTGATCGGTCACCCGGCCTTGCGGGAAGTTGTAAGTGCGGATCCGCTCCGAACGATCGCCGCTGCCGACCATCGCCTTGCGCGCCTCGGCCTCGGCCCCGTGCGCTTCGGCGCGCTTGAGGTCGTAGAGCCGCGTGCGCAGCACCTGCATCGCCTTGTCCTTGTTCTTGTGCTGGCTGCGCTGGTCCTGCTGGATCACCACGAGGCCCGTGGGCAGATGGGTCAGCCGCACCGCCGAGTCGGTGGTATTGACGTGCTGGCCGCCGGCGCCGCTGGCGCGGTAGATGTCGATCTTGATATCGTTCGGATCGAGCTGGACGTCGACCTCGTCGGGCTCGGGCAGCACCGCCACGGTCGCCGCCGAGGTGTGGATGCGCCCGCCGCTTTCGGTCACCGGCACGCGCTGGACGCGGTGGACCCCGCTCTCGAACTTGAGCTTGGCGAAGACCCCGGTGCCGGCGATGTTCGCTACTATCTCCTTGAACCCGCCGATGTCCGAGGCATTGACCGAGACAACTTCGACCCGCCAGCCCTGCTCGGCGGCGAAGCGTTCGTACATCCGGAACAGGTCGGCGGCGAACAGCGCCGCCTCGTCCCCTCCGGTCCCGCCGCGGATTTCGAGCATCGCCGGGCGCGCATCGGCGGAGTCGCGCGGGAGCATGGCGACGGCGAGCGCGTGTTCGGCGGCGGGCAGCTGGGCGGAAAGCTCGGCCAGTTCCTCGCCGGCGATCGCGCGCATCTCGGGATCCTTGGCCATTTCGCCCAGCGCGCGGATTTCCCAACGCATCGCCGCGACAGCCGCGGCCGCCTGCGCGACCGGCTCGAGCTCGGCATAGTCGCGGCTGGCGGCGACGAACTCCGCGCCCTCGAGCGTGCCCGACGCGAGCCGCGCCTCGAGCTCGGCGAAACGGGCGGCAATTTGGGCGAGGCGGGTGTCAGAAACCGTCATGTGCCGGGTCGGATTTCATTCCCGGTAAAGCCGCCAGCTTTGACTACTTCTGCGAAAATCCTCTGATGATTCTCTGCTTCGACCATTCCAAGCAAGGAGCTGTCGAGACCGATCATGGCGATTTCGGATTGCTCACCTGTCCTCAGATTCTTTGCTGTCACCAGACCTCCGGCAATTTCATTGTCGCCCATGATCAGCGCAAACCGCGCGCCACTCTCGTTGGCGCGGCTCATCCGCTTTTTCATGTTGCCGCGAAAGGCCAGCTCGACCGCCAGCCTACTCTCGCGCAACATCGCGGCGAGCCTCACACATGCGTTCTCAGCTGCTTCGCCCAGAGGGATGATCACGACGTCGGGGCTGCTCTCAACAATCTTGCCGGCTTCCCCCACCAGCATCGCCAACCGTTCGATCCCCGCCGCCCAGCCGACCGCCGGGGTCGGCGCTCCGCCGAGGCTCTCGATCAGCCCGTCATACCGCCCGCCGCCGAGCACGGTGCCTTGCGCGCCGAGCCGGTCGGTGACGAATTCGAAGGCGGTGTGGCGGTAGTAGTCGAGGCCGCGGACCAGGCTGGCCGCGCGGGTCCATTGGACGCCTGCCGCGTCCAGCCCGCCGGTGACCTTGCCGAAGAACTCCTGCGCCTCGCCGCTCAGGAAATCGTCGATCTTCGGCGCATCGCCCAGGAACGCCTGATCGCGCGGGTCCTTGCTGTCGAGGATGCGCAGCGGGTTACGCTCGAGACGGTCCTGAGAGTCCTCGCTCAGCGCCGCCTTGTGATCGCGGAAATATCCGACCAGCGCGGCGCGCCACGCCTCGCGGCTGTCCGCATCGCCGAGCGTGTTGAGCATCAGCGTCACCCCGTCGGCGATCCCCAGCTCCTTGAGCAGCTGATCGGCCATCGCCAGCAGCTCGACGTCTGCCTGCGGCTCGGCCGCGCCGATGATCTCGGCGTCGAGCTGGTGGAACTGGCGGTAGCGGCCTTTCTGCGGGCGTTCGTAGCGAAACAATGGCCCGTGGGTGGCGAGCTTCACGGGCGCGTGCTGCTGCCAGCCGTTGGTGAGGTAGGCGCGGCAGATGCCCGCGGTGAACTCTGGCCGCAGCGTGAGCGAATCCCCGCCGCGATCCTCGAAGCTGTACATCTCCTTGGCGACCACGTCGGTGGTCTCGCCGATGGAGCGGGAGAACACCTCGGTCTTCTCGAACACCGGCATCTGCACCGGGCGGAAGCGGTAGAGCTTGCGCACTCGCTCGAAGGTCTCGACCACGTGCGCGAAAGCCTCGGCTTCGGCGCCGAAGATGTCCTGGGTGCCGCGAATGGCGTCGGGCGTTCGGGGCGGCGTGCTCATGGGCCACGCCCCTAGCCCGAATGGTCTTGGTCGAAAAGCCATGCGAGCGGTTGCAGCCGAAACCGCTTGGCGGCATGACCGCGCGATGCGTATCTCCCTGATCGCCGCGCTGATGGTCGCGGCCGCTCCGCCTGCCCTTGCCGCCCCGCTCTCCGCGCCCCACGCCGTCGCGATTCCCGCGACCGTGCCCGACGCCGCCGACACGCCCTATCCGGGCGGGGTCATCGGGCTGGAGATCGACGCGACCGATACGGTGCGCGGGGTCTACCGCGTGACCGAGACGATCCCCGTTGCCACGGGGACGCAGCGGCTCACCCTGCTGTTTCCGCGCTGGCTGCCGGGCAATCACGGCCCGCGCGGGCCGCTCGCCGAGCTGGTCGACGTGCAGTTCTTCGCCGGGGACAAGAAGCTCGCGTGGAAGCGCGATCCGGTCGAGGTCAACGCCTTCCACGTCGAACTCCCCGCCGGCGCGCGCACGGTGACCGCCAGGTTCCTCCACACCTCGCCGCTGCAGACGAGCGAGGGGCGGATCACGATGACGCAGGAGATGCTCAACCTGCAGTGGGAGAAAATGAGCCTCTATCCGGCCGGGCATTACGTGCGGCAGATCCGGATAAAGCCCAGCGTCACCCTGCCGCAAGGCTGGACCGCGGCGACCGCGCTCGACGGGCTTCAGCGCGCCGGGAGCAAATGGTCGTGGGGCGAGACCAATTACGAAGTGCTGGTCGATTCGCCGATCTTTGCGGGGGCCTATTTCAAGAAGTGGGATCTCGGCCAGAAAGTCACGCTCAACGTGATCGCCGACAAGCCCGAGCTGCTCGACGCCAAGCCCGAGCAGATCGAACTGCACAAGAACCTCGTCACCGAGGCCCGGCTCGCTTTCGGCGCCAATCACTTCGACCACTACGACCTGCTGCTCGCGCTGACCGACCGGATGGGCGGGATCGGGCTCGAGCATCACCGTTCGAGCGAGAATCAATTGGAGCCCAACGCTTTCGTCAAATGGGACGACTACGAATGGGACCGCAACCTCCTGCCGCACGAGTATTCGCACTCGTGGTCGGGCAAGTTCCGCCGCCCGGCGCGGCTGTGGACCCCCGATTACCGCCAGCCGATGCAAGACGACCTGCTGTGGGCCTACGAAGGCCAGGACCAGTTCTGGGGCACCGTGCTCGCCGCGCGCTCGGGGCTGCAGGGCAAGGACATGGTGCTCGGCATGCTGGCGAGCTGGGCGGGCGGTTTCGCCGAGCAGGCCGGGCGGCGCTGGCGCTCGGTCGAGGACACCGGTTCGGACCCGGTGTTCGCCGCGCGCAAGCCCAAGCCCTATGCCAGCCTCGCGCGGAGCGAGGACTATTACACCGAGGGCGCGCTGGTCTGGCTCGAGATCGACCAAGTCATCCGCGCCCAGTCGGGAGGACGCAAGTCGATCGACGATTTCGCGCATGCCTTCTTCGGGATGCGCGACGGCGACTGGGGCCAGCTGACTTTCGAGTTCGACGACGTGGTCGCCACACTGCAATCGGTCCAGCCGTACGACTGGGGGCCGTTCCTGCGCATCCGCCTCAACACCCCGGGCCAGCCCGCGCCGCTCCAGGGGATAGAGAAGGGCGGCTACCGGCTGGTCTGGCGCGATGAGCCCAACCCGTACGACAAGGGGCGCTACGGTGATGCCAAGACCGTCAGCCTGGCCTATTCGCTCGGCCTCTCGATCGACAAGGACGCCAAGATCGCCGCGGTCCAGTGGGACAGCCCGGCGTTCGACGCCGGCGTGGTCACCGGCGCCAAGCTCCTCGCGGTAAACGGCACGACCTACGACGGCGATGCGCTCAAGAAGGCGGTGACCGCGGCCAAGGACGGCGCCCCACTCGAGCTGCTGGTCCAGCGCGGCGACCGTTTCCAGACGGTCAAGCTGAACTACCGCGGGGGGCTGCGCTACCCGTGGCTCGAACGCGCCGCGCCGGGGACTGCGCCGACCGGGCTCGACCTGCTGCTCCAGCCGCGGCGGCCGGTTCCGGCGGTGGCGCAGCGCAAGTGAGCCAGCGCACAACCCTCGGCAACCGGCTTGCGCCGCCGCGCTTCCTGGTCTTCCTCGGGCTTCTGGGCGCAGGCTTCACGGCGCTGTGGGCCACCGGCTCGACCCAGACCCGGGCCGAAGCCGCGATCCTCGCCTTCGATCTCGCCGCGGTGGTGTTCCTTGCCTCGCTGGTCCCGCTGCTCTACGACAGCTCGGCCGCGGCGATCCGCCGCCACGCGCGCGAGAACGACGCCAACCGGGTGCTGGTGCTGCTCGTCACGGTGGTCCTGACCCTTGTTGCGCTCGCGGCGATCGGAGGAGAAATGCCCCGCGCCAAGGCGCATGAGGCGCTCGCCACGGCCCGGCTGATCGGCACCCTGCTGCTGATCTGGCTGTTCGCCAACACCGTCTTCGCGCTGCACTACGCCCACGCCTATTACAGCGCCGAACCGGGCGCGGGGAAGGACGCCGGGGGGATCGCCATCCCCTCGGCCAAGACCCCCGACTACGCCGATTTCGCCTACTTCGCCTTCACCCTGGGGATGACCTTCCAGACCTCGGACGTGGCGATCACCGCGCCGGCGATCCGCCGCGTCGCGCTGCTCCACTGCTTCGCGGCCTTCGTCTTCAACCTTGGGGTGATCGCCTTCACCATCAACGCGCTGAGCGGGAGCTGAGCGTGCGCGGGCTTGTGTTGCAATGCAGCATGGGCGGGCGTAATGGCCGCGGACCATGCGCATCGACCTGATCCCCGTCGGCGACAACCCGCCCGAGAGCCTCAACGTGATCATCGAGGTCCCGGTCGGCGGCGAGCCGGTCAAGTACGAGTTCGACAAGGCGAGCGGCGCGCTGTTCGTCGACCGCATCCTCCACACCCCGATGCGCTATCCGGCCAACTACGGCTTCGTGCCGCACACCCTATCGCCCGATGGCGATCCATTGGACGCGCTGGTCGTCGCGCGCTCGCCGTTCGTCCCGGGCTGCGTGGTCCGCGCCCGCCCGATCGGAGTGCTCAACCTCGAGGACGAACACGGCGGCGACGAGAAGCTGATCTGCGTGCCGGTCGATTCGACCTTCCCGTACTATTCGGACATCGGCGAACAGAAGGACCTGCCCTCGATCGTGCTTCAGCAGATCGAGCATTTCTTCACTCACTACAAGGACCTGGAACCCGACAAATGGGTCCGCGTCGGCAAGTGGGGCGATGCCGAGGACGCCAAGCGGATCGTGCTCGAGGCGATCGAAAGAGCGACTTTGTCCGCCTGACGGCGGGGGAGCGGGCTGGTGCCACAAGCTGTTCGCGGATGCGAACAGCGCACCCGACAATTACGCCTTCTCCAGCGTGCACTGCAGCGGATGCTGGTTCTGCTTGGCGTAGTCCATCACCTGGTTCACTTTGGTCTCGGCGATCTCGTAGGGGAAGATCCCGCAGACCCCCACGCCCTTCTGGTGGACGTGGAGCATCACCCGGGTGGCCTGCTCGAGGTCCATGTTGAAGAACCGCTTAAGCACCATCACCACGAATTCCATCGGGGTGTAGTCGTCGTTGAGCAGGAGCACCTTGAACATGCTCGGCTTCTTGGGCTTGGTGCGGGTCTTGGTGGCGACCCCGACCTGCGGCGCGCCGGGGGCGCGGACGTCGTCCTCGTCGGCGGCGCGGGGCTGGGGCGCCAGGGTCTCGTCAAGCGTCTGAATCATCGCCGCGGAACCTACCGCAAGCCGGGGCGCCGGGGCAAGGCGCGGCGCACCGGCGCGTGCCGCTCGCTCGCTCGCCGCGCGGGGCGAATCGCCCGGGCCGGCAACCTTTGCCGGCCCGCTGTGCTCAAAATGGCACAGGGAAGCGATTCGCGCCGCTTGGCGCACGGCGGGTGGTGCGAATCGGCAACGCGCAAAAACACTGGCCAGCGACGAGCCGAGTCACACGCACGACGAGCTGCGACTCGCGCAAACGCATGGATTCGGGCTGATTCTCTCGAGAACCGAACTGCGCCAACAAGTCCCCGGCGACTCCGCGCCGGTTAGGGCGAATACCCGAATTGCGGTGTTGTCCAGTTGGTTAATGCAGTTGCAACCATTGGAACCCCGTGGTTTCCTTGGCTTCGAAGCACTCCGATACCGAGTCGCGGCCGTCCCCTCCCGGCCGTCCGGGATCCGACATCGGAGCCTTCATCGGGACGCAGAGCAGAGACTCGTTGCAGCGCCGCTTGGCGGTGGCCCGAACGTCTGTGCCTGCGAACGACCCGGTGGAATCGCGCCCGCTTCTAGCGCGCGCAACAGGGAACTGCAGGCGATGGACTACGAAACCAGGCAGGACAGCGACGGCGAGCTCGGCAACGGCCAGCTCGGCAATGGGCAGCTCGTCTCGGAGATCGCCGCGGCGGCCGAAGCGATCGGGCGCACCGGCGGTATCCCGCTGATCCCCGATGCGCAGGGCCAGATCGTGCTGCCCGAGGGCGCGACCCTCGACGATTTGCAGGTGCGCGGCCGCGACCTGGTGATCCAGCTCCCTGACGGGCGGGTCTATGTGATCGCCGACGGGGCGGTTTACGTCCCCGAGATCGTGGTCGGCGGGGTCACCGTGCCGCCGCTCAATCTCGCCGCGCTGCTCGCCAATCCGGCCGATCCGGACAACCGGCCGGAGCCGGCGGACATCGGACTGCGCTCGTCGGGCGGCAACTTCGCCGAACAGGCGCGTCCGCTCCAGGCCGCGCGCGGGCTCGGCGACCTCTTGCCCTACACCGAGTTCGGCTTTCAGCCGCAGCCGGATCGCGAAGTCATTCCCGCTTTCGTGGATCGGCCGCCGACCACGATCATCATCACCCCGGACAACCCATCGGGTGCGGTTTCGGCGACCGCTTCGGTCAACGAAGCCGGGCTGCCCGGCCCGCGGCTCAACGGCAATCCCGAATCGCCGGGGTCGAACGCGGCGTCGAACAGCGAAACCACCACCGGTTCGATCGTTTTCACCGCGCCCGACGGGCTCGCCTCGATCACCCTCAACGGGATTGCGATCACCGCGGTCAATCAGACCTTCACCACCCCGCGCGGGGTGCTCACGATCACCAGCATCGCGCCGGGCAACTACGGTTATTCCTATACCCTGACCGACAACACCTCGGGCGACAGCACCAGCGACGACTTCGCGGTGGTTGTCACCGACAGCGACGGCGACGTCGCCTCGGCGATGCTGCGGATCAACATCGTCGACGATGTGCCGACCGCGCGCAACGATACCGATACCGTGCCCGCCGCGACCTATACCGGCGAATCCGGCAACGTGATCACCGGCATCGGCACCACCAGCGGCAGCGCCGGGGCCGATACCAAGGGTGCCGACGACGCCACCCTTACCGGTTTCCGCGCCGGGACCAGCGGGGCCTTCGCCGCCCCCGGAACGACCATCAACGGAACCTACGGCAAGCTTACGTTCAATGCCGCGGGCAATTACACCTACACCCGCAACGCCGGCACTCCGGGCGGGGTCACCGACACTTTCAGCTATCAGCTGACCGACGGCGATACCGACACCAGCACCGCGACTCTGGTGATTACCATCACCGACAGCCCTGCGACGGTCACGTCGGTGCCCACCACCGGCGGCGCGACCACGGTCAACGAGAGCGGCCTGCCCGCGCGGCCCGGCGAGACCGAGGGTTCGAATGCGGCCGCGCCGAGCGAAAGCGCGAGCGGCACGATCACCTTCACCGCGCCCGACGGGGTCGCCAGCGTGGCGATCAACGGCACCGTGATCACCGGTCCGGGCCAGGTCATCGTCACCCCCACCGGCACCTTCACCGTCACTGCTTTCAACCCGGCGGGCGGAACGCTCAGCTACACCTTCACCCTCACCGACAACACGTCGGGCGACACCACCACCCAGGTGCTGACAGTCACCGTCACCGATATCGACGGAGATGCGGACACCAAGCCGTTCACGATCACGATTATCGACGACACCCCGACCGCGCGCAACGACGCGGCGACCCAGGCCAGCGAGAACGCCGCGGTCACGCTCAATGTGATCACCGGCGCGGGCACCACCACCGGGGCCGCGGGCGCGGACACTCCGGGCGCCGACGGCGTCAACCTGACCAGCGGTGTTGCCGCGGTCCCCGGCACGCTTTCCGGGGCGGGCACGCTGGTCTACAACAACGACGGCACCTTCACTTACACGCCTGCGCCGGGCGAACAGGGCACGGTCACCTTCCAGTACCGGATCACCGACGGCGACGGCGACACCTCGACCGCGACGGTCACGATCACCCTGCTGCGCGATTCGACCCCGACGGTCGAAGTGGTCGGCGACAACACCGTCGACGAAGCGGCGCTGCCCGCGCGGCCGGGCGAGCCGGCCGGTTCGAACGCGGCCTCGAGCGACGAAACCGCGGTCGGCACGATCAACATCGCCACCGGCGGCGACACGCTCGCCTCGCTGATCATCAAGGGCGTCAACGTCACCGCCGGCGGGACCGTGCCTGGGCTCTACGGTACGCTCACCGTCACCCTCAACGCCGGGGTCTACAGCTACAGCTACACCCTGAACGACAACACGCTCGGCGATGCGACCACCGATCCGTTCAGCGTCCAGGTCACCGACAGCGACGGCGACGTCGCCTCGACCACGCTGACCATCGCCATTGTCGACGACAAGCCGACCGCGGTCGCCGATACCGATACGATCGCTTCGGGCACCTTTGGCCCGGCGACCGGAAACGTCATCACCGACGCCGAGAACGACGGCGGCAAGGACACCCAGGGCGCCGACGGCGTCACCGTCACCGCGATCAGCGGCTTCAACGGCGCGGGCACTGTCGGCGGGACCACCGCGGGCCAGTACGGCACGCTCACGCTCAATGCCGACGGCAGCTACAGCTATACCCGCACCGCCGGGACCAAGGGCGGGGTGAGCGATGTCTTCACCTATACCATCACCGACGCCGACGGCGACACCAGCAGCACCACGCTGACCATCACCATCGACGACGCCACCCCGATCACCGGCACCAACGGCGCCGTGCTGCTCGACGACGATGCTCTGGCGGGCGGCAACCCCGGCGGGACCGGCGACGACGCCGATGCCGCCAACACCTCCGGCACTCTCGCCGGGTCGGGCGGCGACGGGCCGCTGACTTGGGCGTTCCAGACCACCGGGTTCCCGGCGGGCTTCACTTACGTCGCCAATGGAACCGGGATCGACGTGTTCCAGGGTGCGACCAAGGTGCTGACGATCACGCTCAACACCGCAAACGGCGCTTACGTGGTCACCCAGAACGCGCCTATCGTCCATGCCGCGGGTAGCGACGAGAACAACCAGCCGTTCACGCTGAGCTACACCGTCACCGACCAGGACCTGGACTCGGCAGGCGGGACGCTGGTGATTAACGTCGACGACGACACGCCCACGGCGACCAATGACACCAACTCGCTGCTTGCGGGCGCGACCGGTCCGGCGACGGGCAACGTGCTGACCAACGATTCGCCCGGCGCGGACGGCCAGGCTGTCGGCGGCGGGGTCACTGCGATCACCGGCTTCAACGGCCCGGGCGCGGTCGGCGGCTCGACCGTGGGCCAGTACGGCACGCTCACGCTCAATGCCAACGGCAGCTACAGCTACACCCGCTCGGGCACTGGCCCGATCAACGCGACCGATACCTTCACCTACACGCTGACCGACAAGGACGGCGATTCGACCACCGCGACTCTGACGATCACCCTGCAGGACGCCGCACCCTCGACCACGCCCAATGCGGCGGTCCAGCTCGACGACGATGCGCTCGCCGGCGGCAACGCGGGCGGCATCGGCGACGACGCCAACGGGGTCAACACCAGCGGCACGCTCTCGGGTTCGGGCGGCGACGGGGCCAAGACCTGGGCGTTCCTGACCACCGGCTTCCCGGCCGGGTTCACCTATTCGCTCAACGGCAGCTCGCTCGAGGTGTTCCAGGG
>JBOHIC010000253.1:0-7500 GCA_050725835.1 Novosphingobium sp. | reverse complement strand
CTATCAAACTTTGCGTAATCGAAATGTGAGGTTCTATCGGACAAATCGCCGAAGATTCTCGGTCGAAGCCTTCGATGGCTGGAATCTTACCGACGACAGCTTCATAGTCCGGGACTGGGACCGAGCTGCGTTGCGGGACCTTCTTTGGGTCGATGGACGCGAGATTGAGAACTATGAATGAACAAAGCTGAACCTCTGGCGTCGCTACGCAACGTTGACGCGTCTACATTGGCGTTTCCGTTGGAATCATAATCCGCGTGTCGGGGGTTCAAGTCCCTCCTCCGCTACCAACGGCGCTGCCAAGCGCACGCCGCATCCCTCAAAAATGGCAATTGCCGCTGGCGGTGAATCTCCACACACTCCGCGAAAGCCGATCGGAGAAGCCATGTCCCGCACCCAGTTGATCGAGATGACCCGCTCGCTGATCGCGCACGCGCAGGCCGGGACCATCGACCAGGCCCCCGCGGTGGCGCGGGTGCCGGTCTCGGCCTACACCGATCCGGCGCTGTTCGAGCTCGAGAAGAAGCGCATCTTCCGCCGCCTGCCCCTGATGCTCGCGCCGAGTTGCGAGCTGCCCGAGCCGGGGAGCTACAAGGCGATGAACGCGGTCGGCGTGCCGGTGCTGCTGACCCGGCAGAAGGACGGCAGCGTCGCTGCCATGCTCAACATGTGCTCGCACCGGGGGAATCCGGTGGCGAGCGGCGAGGGCAAGGCGAGCCGCTTCGTCTGCGGCTATCACGGCTGGACCTTCAAGAACGACGGCAGCCTGATCGGGGTCGCCTCGGCCGACGATTTCGGCGCGATCGACAAGGCCGCGCACTGCCTCAAGCGCTTCCCGGTGCTCGAGCGCGCCGGGCTGATCTGGGCGATCCTCGATCCCGCTTCGACGCTGAGCATCGAAGACTACCTGTGCGGCTACGACGAGCTGCTCGGACACTTCGGTTTCGCCGACTGGCATGTCTTCGCCAAGCGCGAGATCGCCGGGCCGAACTGGAAGACCGCTTACGACGGCTACCTCGATTTCTACCACCTGCCGGTGCTCCACGCGAACACCTTCGGCGCCGATTTCTTCAATCGCGCCAACTTCTTCGCCTGGGGACCGCACCAGCGGCTGACCACCCCGACCGCGCAATACCAGAAACTCGGCAGCGACGAGACGGTTGAGCTGGGCACGCTGGCCGAGGCCGACTGGCCGCTCGACGCGCTGCTCGCCGGGGTGTGGACGATCTTTCCGCACATCTCGATCGCTAGCTTTTACGGCGGCAATTCGCGCGGCGCGCTGGTCTCGCAGCTGTTCCCCGGCGACACCGTCGGCGAGAGCGTCACCGTGCAATACTACCTGATGGAGCGCGCGCCGAGCGATGCCGCGACGATCGAGGGCGCCCACCAGCAGTTCGATTTCCTCAAGACCGTGGTCGAAGGCGAGGACTACGCGACCGGCAAGCGCCAGCACGCGGCGCTGATGTCGGGGCTGACCGACCACGTCCTGTTCGGGCGCAACGAAGGCGGCGGGCAGACCTTCCACCGCTGGGCCGAGCGCCTGGTCGCAGCGAGCGACGCCGAGCTTCAGGCGATTTTCGCCGCCGAGCGGGTCGCCGAAGCCGCGGAGTAGCCGCGCCTCGCCTTAGCCGAATGCAGGGCGGTGGTTGCTCTCGCCCCAGTCCTGTCGGTCGGCCCAGTCCTGCATCGGCTCGAGCTTGCCTTCGAGCTCGGGGAAGCGTTCGTAGACATGGCCCATCTCGACCTCGAAAGGGTGGGTCTGCGAGTTGTTGTTGTATTCGTAGAAGGCTTCGATCCCGTCGGCGAAAGCCTCGCGCATTTCGGCAGGCATGGCGTCGCCCGCGGCGTCGACGAGATAGCGCCCGAACGCCTTCGGGGTGCACGGATCGTAAGCGATCGGGCGCTTGAAGGTCTTGGAGAGGATCGCCGCCACCTGTTTGCCGACCAGCCGCTCGGGTCCGCCGATGTTGAGCCACGCGCCCTCCATGTCTGGCCGCTCGAGCGAGGCGAGCATGAATTTCGCGACGTCGTCGAGGCTGATCCAGTTGGCCTGGAGCTCGGGCTTGTGCGGATAGACGTAGCGGCCCTCGTTGACGATGAACGGCCGCGCCCAGTTGGTCAGGAGGTTGTCCATGAACAGCACCGAGCCGAACACCGTGCCCGGCGCGCCAGAGCGCCACAGCGCGTTGATCCCGGCGGTGTTGCCGGCATAGGTATGGGCGTCGTTGGGCTTGTCCGGAATCCAGCTCGAGGTGTTCCAGACCACCCGCTTGACCCCTGCCGCCGCTCCCGCCTTGCCGACTTCGCCGACCAGCACCGCACGGTCGGCGCGGGCCTGGAGCGGGTGGGTGTAGAAAATGTAGTCGCTGCCTTCGAACGCGGCGGCGTAGCTTGCGGGGTCGTAGAGATCGATCGGCCGCACGTCGACCCGGTCGGCCCCGTCGATTCTGGCGCCCTCGAACGGATCGGCCTGGCGCGACAGTGCGCGCACGTCGTATCCCGCGGCGAGCGCCTGGCGGACCTGCGCCATGCCCTGGCGTCCCGAAGCGCCGACTACGGTGATCAAGGCCATGGTGCGCATCCTTCCCGGCGGTTCGAGCCAAGCCTATGGACCCCGCCTACCGCCCGCACCGCGCGAAATTGATAGCGGCCTAGTCAATTCGCTGCTTGGCGCGGCGTCGCCCGCGGCTAACACGGCGGTGGAGGATGACGATGGCCGGAACGATCGAAGACCGCGAGGCGATCCGCGAGGTGATCGCGCTCTATGCCCACGCCATCGACCGGCGCCGCTGGGAGATGATGGAGCGGCTGTTCCACCCCGACGCCAGCTTCGCCTTCGGCCCGATCGAGGGTGACTGGCGCAGCTTTGTCGAGCAGGCGCGCACGGTCATCGATCCTTGCCTCGCCACCCAGCACCAGCTCGGCCAGACGCTGATCGGTTTCGACGGCCCGGATACCGCGCATTGCGAGACCTACATGACCGCAATGCATATCGTCCCCGCGGGTCATCCCAGGACAGACGTCTTCCCCGATCGCGGCGAGACTTACTCTGCGGTGATCGCCGGGCGCTACGTCGACCGCTTCGAGAAGCGCGCGGGCGGCTGGCGGATCGCGCGCCGCCATGGGCTCTACGACTGGCGCGAATACCGCGCGATCGGCGAGGCGAGCCTGGCGGACGTGCCCGAAGGCGCCTGCGGCTATCGCGACGACCGCGATCCCTCGACCCCGGCAGTTGCTGCTTGGCGCAGCTAGCCGCGGCGGACGATGCTGAACACGCCGGTCATCGTCGCGAGGGTATCCCCGCCGCGCACGATCCGCCCGCTGGTATAGGCGATCCGCTTGCCGATCCGGTCGACCCGGGCCTCGGCCTCGAGCCAGTCGCCGAGCCGCGCCGCGCTCAGGAAGTTGACGGTCAGCGAGGCGGTGGCGAGCGACGGCGCGGGGCCTTCGCTGACGTGGACGCAATAGGATAGCGCGACATCGGCGAAAGTGGTCAGCACCCCGCCGTGGGCAACGTCCTGATAGTTGAGATGGCCCGCCTCGATCCGCAACCCGAGCGTCGCGGCACGGCCGGCGCCGCGCCGCCAGTAAGGCCCGCCTCGGTCGAGAAAGCCGATGGCGAAGCCCGCGGGCGCGAACCCAGGTGGAACTGCGATCTCCGGCGCGGTCATGGTCTGCTTCCTACTCCGCTTGCGCCGGAATTTCGTGCTATGAATTGTGCCAATGGCCGCGGCAGGTCGGAGGGCTAAACCTGCTACGATGGAAGCGGCGACTGCACCCGGCGAAGCGGCGGTCGCGCCGCCCGAATCGCTCTGCGACCTCGTCCGCGAGCACGCCCGCAACCAGCCGGATGCGCCCGCCTTTACCTTCGGCGACGAGACGCTGACCTTCGCCGACCTCGACCGCGGCAGCAACCGCGCCGCGAACGCGCTCGCCGCGCTCGGGGTGCGCAAGGGCGACCGGATCGCCTACCTCGGCAAGAACCACCCACTTTACTTCGAGGTGCTGGTCGCCGCGGCCAAGCTCGGCGCGGTGATGACCCCGGTCAACTGGCGGCTGGCTCCGCCCGAGGTCGCCTACATCCTCAACGACTGCACCGCCAAAGTACTATTCGTCGGCGAAGGCTTCGGCGATTTGCTGGCGGCGGTCCGCCCCGAACTCGAACACGTCCGGTGCGTGATCGGGATTGACGCAAGCGAACCGGAAATCGACGACTACCGCACCTGGCGCGACAGCTTCCCCGCGGACGATCCTTCCGTCCCCGTCCTGGCCGGCGACGACGCGCTCCAGCTCTACACCTCGGGCACCACCGGGCGGCCCAAGGGCGCGGTGATGACCCACGGGTCGATCCTCTCGGCGCGCCACTGCGGCGAGGAGGTCGAGCTGCGCGCTTGGCAGCAGCCGATCCCGGGCGAGGTCACCCTCCTGGCGATGCCGTGCTTCCACATCAGCGGTACCGGTACCGGGATCGGGACGATTTCGGGCGGCACCTGCTCGATAGTCCTGCCCGAATACGATCCGAGCAAGGCGCTCGACCTGATCGAGAAGTTCAACATTTCCAAAATCTTCATGGTCCCCGCGGCGATCCAGATCATGCTCAACCATCCGCGAGTGGGCGAGGTCGATTTCAGCCGGCTCAAGTTCATCACCTATGGCGCTTCGCCGATCCCGCTCGAGCTGATGAAGGCGGCGATGGAGCGGTTCGGCTGCGGCTTCGTCCAGATGTACGGGATGACCGAAACCAGCGGGACGATCGTCACGCTCGATCCCGAGGATCACGTGCCCGAGGGCAGCCCGCGGATGCGCTCGGTCGGCAAGCCGCTGCCCGGGGTCGAGATCAAGATCGTCGACGCCGCAGGGGTGAAGGTTCCGGTCGGTTCGGTCGGCGAAATCGCCACCCGCTCGGCCAAGAACATGCGCGGCTACTGGAACCTGCCCGAAGCGACCGCGGCGACAATCGACGCCGACGGTTGGCTGCGCACCGGGGATGCCGGCTATCTCGATGCCGACGGCTACCTTTTCATTCACGACCGGGTGAAGGATATGATCATCTCGGGCGGCGAGAACATCTATCCCGCCGAAGTCGAGAACGCGATCTACGCCCATCCCAAGGTCGCCGACGTCGCGGTGATCGGCGTACCCGACGCCAAATGGGGCGAGGCGGTCAAGGCCTGCGTCGTGGTCAAGCCGGGCGAGATGCTTGACGAGGCCGACGTCATCGCTTTCGCGCGGCAGCACATCGCCGGCTACAAGTGCCCCAAGTCGGTCGATTTCATCGCTGCGCTGCCGCGCAACCCCTCGGGCAAGATCCTCCGCCGCGAGCTCCGCGCGCCCTATTGGGAAGGCCGCGAGCGGCAGGTCAACTGAGATGGACCTGCCGATCCGCCAGATCGCCTATTTCTGCGCCGATATTCGCGAGGCCGCCCTGGCGCATGCGCAGGCATTCGGATCGGGACCGTTCTTCGTGATCGACCACATTCCGCTGGCGTGGAGCGAGCATCGCGGCGCGCGGGTGCGGCACGATCATTCGAGCGCTTACGGCCAATGGGGCGGGGTGATGGTCGAGTTCGTCCAGCAGCACGGCGACGAT
Source organism: Novosphingobium sp. (assembly GCA_050725835.1). GTDB lineage: Bacteria > Pseudomonadota > Alphaproteobacteria > Sphingomonadales > Sphingomonadaceae > Novosphingobium. Next base: position 1,910 of record JBOHIC010000253.1, on the reverse strand, counting down.
CCGAGCGCGTTTCACGACCTCTATCCGGCGGGCTCCGCGCGCTACGGGATGCATCACACCGCGGCGTTCGTCGCCGCGCTCGACTCGGCGCTCGCAGTCTTCGCGCAAGCGGGCATGCCGCTAGCGCAGCTCAGCGAAACGGCCACCGGAACCCGCTACGCTTTCATCGACGCCTCGACCACGCTGGGTCACATGATCGAGCTCTACGAGCCATCGCCATCGCTGACCGGCTTTTACGCACTGGTGGCTGCGGCGGCCCGCGACTGGGATGGCAGCGAAGCGCTGCGCAATCTGTAGGAGGACGAAGCATGCCCGGACAGGCACAGGACACCGTCGAGCGGTTCTGGCAAATCCAGGACAGCGGCGAATATACCAGGCTGGTCGAGCTGTTCGCCGAGGACGCGGTGGTCGAGGATCCCGTTTGGGGCACCTACCGCGGGCGCGAAGAGATCATGGCGTTCATGACCACGATGGTGAGGGAGATGGGCGAGCGGAAGATCCACTTCACCCTTGAAGAGGTGTGCGGCGACGATCACGCGGCCTGGTCGCGCTGGACGATGCATTCGCCCGCGGGCAGCCGCGGCGGCTGCGGCATCTACAAGGTCGCCGGCGGCAAGCTGACCTACTACCGCGACTATATGGACCCGCCGTTGGAAGGCTGATCACATCGGCCGGTAAAGTGGGTGGCCTGACGCGATGATGCTTAGGATGGGTAGGGGGAAGGCGGCATCGGGGGTCCCATCGTTCTGGGGCCCGAGCGGCATCGACCAGTCCATCACATATTGCCGCCGCGCGATCCGCCACTCGTCGCCGCGTTTCTCGAACGCGTCGAGATAGCGGCCGCCATAGAGGTTGCCGGTCCATTCACCGCCACTTTCGCGAACCCCGGTGGCAAGGCCGTAGCATTCGGCACTCGCCGTGGTCGCCGAATGGAGCGCAATCGCCACGCTGCCGAGGAAGTGCCAGCGGCGCTGGCTGCGCCGCTCGATCGCCATGACCACGGGGACGAAATCGGCCGCCGCGCCGGTGAAGAAGCCGTAATCGATTTCAGCCTCTGGCCAGTAGCAGCTGGCCTGGCCATCGTCGTCGAGCCAGTCGAGCGTGCGCGAATAGCGCGCGATCACTTCGGCGATGGCCTGTTTGTCGAGCAGCGCCTGCACCGCCGGATCGCGGCTCACTTGCGTCCGCCCCACCACGCCGGGATCGCCAGCGGGAAGCGCGCCTGCGCGGTGCGCATCGCCTCGCTCGCATCCTCGCGGAGCGGCGGATCGAGCGTTCGGGTCAGGCCTCCGCCGGCGCCCTCGACGGGATCGACATATTCGAGCCGTATGCTTTCGAGGACGTCCGCGAAATCGTGCCCTTCGTGGTGATCGGACATCTGGTGCGCGTAGAACGCCCATTTGTCGTCGAACGAGAGCAGGCAGTAGTAGGCGTTTTGTTCCTGGCCCTTCCAGTATTCGTAGCGCCCGACGCCTTCCTCGGTGGCGAAAGTCTGTGTCACCATGTCGGCGATAATCGCCTCCCACTTGGCTTCCTTGCCCGGCTTGATCCGGATGTGCACTAGCAGGGTGGTCATGCGCGGGTCTCCTCGACGGGGGTAAGGGCGAGGTGCAGCTCAAGCGTGCCGAGCATGATCCCCGGCTGGTGGAGGAAGGTATTGCCCGGCGCGTAAGCGATGGTGTCGAAGCGGTCGAGCAGCCGGTTCCAGGCGATCGTCTGCTCGAGCCGCGACAGCCCCGCGCCGGGGCAGACGCGCGGGCCCGCCGAGAAGGCCAGATGGCGCGTCACCGCCTTGCGATCGAGCTTTAGCTCGCGTGGATCCTCGAACTCGTCCGCGTCGACGTTGGCCGCGCCCCAGCGCAAGTGCAGCGTCGATCCGGCGGGGACTTCGACCCCCTGGAACACCTCGT
>JBOHIC010000252.1:0-11058 GCA_050725835.1 Novosphingobium sp. | reverse complement strand
TTGGCGCGCCCGGCAGGAGTCGAACCTGCGGCCTCAAGATTAGAAGTCTCGTGCTCTATCCAGCTGAGCTACGGGCGCGCGCCGGGGTGCAATAGGCGGGCTTTGCGCCCCGCGCAAACCGGGCTAGCAAGCCGGCCATGAGCGAACCCCTCTCCCCGATCGACGGCAACGCGGGCGCGCGCCGCCACTTCCGCTATTTCGACTATGTGATGGCGGCGTTCGTTGCGATCCTGCTGCTCTCGAACCTGATCGGCGCCGCCAAGCTGGCCACGGTCGGCGGGTTCACCTTCGGCGCGGGGATCCTGTTCTTCCCGCTGTCCTATGTGATCGGCGACGTGCTGACCGAGGTCTATGGCTACGCCAATGCCCGCCGCTGTGTGTGGACCGGGTTCGCCGCGCTGCTGTTCATGGCCTTCATGAGCTGGGTGGTAGTGGCGATGCCGCCCGCCGCGGGATGGCAAGGCCAGGCCGCTTACGAAAGCGTGTTCGGGAGCACCTGGCGGATCGTCGCGGCATCGGTGCTGGCGTTCTGGGCGGGCGAGTTCGTCAACAGCTTCGTGCTGGCGAAAATGAAGGTGTGGACCGCCGGAAAGCATCTGTGGAGCCGCACAATCGGTTCAACGGTGTTCGGCCAGGCGGTCGACAGCGCGATCTTCTATCCGGTGGCGTTTCTGGGGATCTGGTCGACCGAGCTGGTGCTGACCGTGATGGTCACCAACTGGCTGCTCAAGGTCTTGTGGGAGGCGCTGCTGACCCCGGTGACCTATGCGGTGGTCGGCTGGGTCAAGGCGCGCGAGGGGGTCGAAGTGTTCGACCGGGAGACCGATTTCTCGCCGTTCGCGAAGGCCGGTCAGGCCTAGTGGCGCTATTGGCCCCGTCCTTGCGGACGGGGCCTCAGCGCAAACCTCAGTCGGCGATGAGGCCGATCGCGAGGTAGACGAGGATCAGCGAGCCGAACCCGAGCAGGGTTCCGAGCACCCAGGCGACCCGCACCAGAGTGACGTCGAGGCCCCAGTGGTTGGCAATCCCGGCGCTCACGCCCATGAACTTGCCGTGGACCTTGTCGAGCCGGAAGCCCGGGGTGAAGGCGCTATCGCCGCGCCGGCGGTCGATGGCGCTCACGCGACGACGCTCACGTAGGTCGAGGCCTGGGCCGAGCTGGGGACGGTCACGGTGCCGCTGATCATCACCAGCGAGAGCGCGAAGGCGGAGAGCGCGGCGGCGAAACGGCTGCCGAAGTTCGAAGTCTGAGTCATGGTTCATTCCCTTCCGAGTGTCTGGTTCTGCGGGCGATCCGCAGATGCCACGATGATTGCAGGCACCGTGCCAATTTGCGAAAATGGCGGAAATCTGCGAAGCCCGCCGGTGGGCTGGATGCTTTCGTTTTCATGAATGAACAAGTGTTGGGACTTTTTCCCAACTTTCGGCAACGCCCTTTCGCGTGACACGTCGCGCCCGCGCCGATAACCCGCGACGACCATGCCGATCGCCTGTCTCGACCTCGCCGACTTCCGCAATCACGGCGCGACCCGGCTCGATGGAACGGCGAAATTCAATCTGCTGGTGGGCGAGAACGGCGCGGGCACGACCACCGTGCTCGAGGCGCTGTCGCTGCTCGCCCCCGGCCGGGGCTTGCGCCGCGCGGCGCTGCCCGAACTGGCGAGGCGCGACGGCGGCGGCGGGTTTGCGCTGAGCGCAGAGCTGGTGACGGGCGCCGGCCCGGTGCGGCTCGGCACAGCGGCGCGGCCCGAGCGCCCGGCGCGGCGCGTGGTCCAGGTCAACGGCGCGGAGACCAGCGCGGCGAGCCTTGCCGAATGGCTCTCCATCGGCTGGCTGACCCCGGCGATGGACCGACTGTTCGCCGAAAGCGCGGGCGGGCGGCGGCGCTTTCTCGACCGCATGGTCCTCGCGCTCGATCCCGGCCACGCCCGCCAGGCCGCGCGGTTCGAGCACGCGCTGCGCGAGCGCAACCGGCTGCTCGCCGCCGACAGCGATGCCGATCCGCAGTGGTTCGATGCGCTCGAAGCCCAGTTCGCCGAGGCCGGGGCCGCACTGGCGGCGGCGCGCGCCGGACTGGTCGAGCACCTTTGCGCGGCGCTCGCCGCGCTCCCCTCCGCGCCGTTCGCCCGGCCCGAGCCGGCCTATGCTCCGGGCGGGCCGCTCGCCGCCGAGGAACTGCGCGCCGCGCTCGCTGCTGGCCGCGGCCGCGATCGCGCTGCACAGCGCAGCCTCGTCGGCCCGCACCGCGACGACCTGGCGGTGACCATGGCGGGCAAGGCCGTCCCCGCCGCCGAGTGCTCGACCGGCGAGCAGAAGGCGATGCTGATCGCGCTGACGCTGGCCCACGCCGGGCTGCTCGACGCCGCGCGGCCACGGGTGCTGCTGCTCGACGAAGTCGCCGCGCATCTCGACCCGCTGCGCCGCGAGGCGCTGTTTGCGCGGCTGCGGGAGGGGGCGGCGCAGGTCTGGCTGACCGGCACCGAGCTCGCCCCGTTTGCCGGGATCGCTGACGAGGCAGCGGTGTGGCGGGTGAGCGAGGGCGCGGCGGAGAGAATCTGATCCAACCCGAACGGGGATGTGGCAGCCCGCAGGGCTGACGGAGGGGTCGAGTGCTACCAACCAGGCGGAACGCCTGAGGAGAGGCGCCGACCCCTCCACCACCGCTTCTTGGCGGTCCCCCTCCCCGTTCCGGGGAGGATTTACGGCAGCGCCGCCGCCACCTCATCCACCGTATCCGCGACCAGCGCGTCGATTCCCGGCGCGGTGGGGTGAACGTGGTCGGCCTGGACCAGTTCGGGCTTGCCGACCACCGCCTGGAGGAAGAACGGCACCAGCGCGGCGCCGTATTTCTTCGCCAGTTCGGGATAGAGCGGATCGAACCGCGCCCGGTAATCCGCGCCTAGGTTGGGCGCGGCGAGCAAGCCCATCACCAGCACCTTGAGCTTGCGGCGCTTGAGCTCGGCGAGCACGGCGTCGAGGTTGGCGCGGGTCTCCTCGGGCGGGACCGCGCGGAGCATGTCGTTGCCGCCGAGTTCGACCACGACCAGCTCGGGCGGGGCCGGCTGGTTGTCGAGTGCGAAAGCGAGGCGGCCGCGGATTTGCGCGCTGGTATCGCCCGAGACCGCGGCGTTGGCGATCCGCGCGTTGATCCCGCGCGCGCGCAGCGCCGCCTCGAGCCGCGCGGGATAGCTCTCGCCGCGGTCCAGTCCGTAGCCCGCGAACAGGCTGTCGCCGATGGTCAGGATGCGGCGCTCCGGACCCACCACCGGCAGTTCGGCTTCGATGGAGGCGCTGGCGCTGAGCTGCGGCGCGGGCGCGCTTTCGCCGCACCCGGCGAGCAGCGCCGTCCCGGCCAGGACCGCCCAATACAATTTCATACACGCGCGCTCCTTGCCGCCCGGCCCCTAGCTATGGCATCGCCGCGGCGTGACAAGCCCCCCTCCGGCGATTGCCGCCTCCCACCTCATCCTCACCCTCGGCTCAGGCGACAGCGCGGTGGACATCCTGCGCGGGATCGACCTTACCGTGCCGCACGGCCAGACATTGGCGCTGCTCGGCCCCTCGGGCTCGGGCAAGTCGAGCCTGATGGCGGTACTGAGCGGGCTGGAGCGGGCCTCTGGCGGCGCGCTGGAAGTTGCGGGTGCGGATTTCTCGGCGATGGACGAAGACGCACTCGCTGCGGCGCGGCGCGGACGGATCGGGATCGTGCTCCAGGCCTTCCACCTGCTCCCGACGATGACTGCGCTCGAAAACGTCGCCACCCCGCTCGAACTCGCTGGAATGCCGAATGCTCACCAGCGCGCCGCCGCGGAGCTGACGGCGGTCGGGCTCGGCCACCGGCTCGATCACTATCCCGCGCAGCTTTCGGGCGGCGAGCAACAGCGCGTCGCCATCGCCCGCGCGCTCGCCCCGCGCCCGGCGCTGGTCTTCGCCGACGAGCCGACCGGAAACCTCGACGCGGCGACCGGCGGCGCGGTGATCGACCTGCTCTTCGCGCGCCGCGCCGAAACCGGGGCGACCCTTGTGATCATCACCCACGATCCCGGCCTCGCCGAGCGCTGCGAGCGGGTGGTGACGCTCGCCGACGGGCGCATCGCCAGCGACAGCGCGGCGTGACGCTCACCTGGCCCATTGCCTGGCGGATCGCGTGGCGCGAGCTTTCGGCGCGGTTTCGCGGGCTGCGGCTGCTGCTGGTCTGCCTGTTCCTCGGGGTTGGCGCGATCGCCGCGATCGGCACGCTGACCGGGGCGATCGAGCACGAGCTTAACACCCGCGGGCGCGCGATCCTCGGCGGCGATCTAGAGGTGGCGGTGTGGCAACGCGCGCCCAATTCCGCCGAGCGCGCGGCGTTCGACCGGCTCGGCAGGGTCTCGACCGGCCTGAGGATGCAGGCGATGGCGAGCGCGGGCGAGCTTGCCGCGCCGGTCGAGCTCAAGGCGGTCGACGTCGCCTGGCCGCTGGTCGGGCGACTGGCGCTGGCCGACGGCCGCGAAGTCGGTGCGCCCGCGCCCGGCACCGCATGGATCGCGCAGGGCGCCGCCGATCGGCTCGCGCTAAAGCCGGGCGATACGCTGACCATCGGCGGCACGGCGCTCACCGTTGGCGGGATCGTTTCGGTCGAACCCGATAGGCTGAGCGAGGGCTTTAGCCTCGGCCCGGTGGTGATCGTGGCGCAGGGCTTCCCCTCCGAGGCCGGGCTGACCGCGCCCGGCGCGATGTATCGCAGCAAGACGCGGATCGCGCTGAACCCCGGCCCCTCGCCCAAGGCGGTCGGCGACCAGCTCAAGAAGCGCTTTCCCGCCGCCGGGTTCGACCTGCGCACCCGCGATCGCGCCTCCCCCGGCACCGAGCGTTTCGTCAGCCGGATGGGCGAGTTCCTCGTCCTCGTCGGGCTCGCCGCGCTGACCATCGCCGGGATCGGGATCGGCGGCGGGGTCTCGTCCTACCTCGAGGCGCGGCGCGGCAATATCGCCACGCTCAAGGTGCTCGGCGCGACCAGCGGCGACATCGCGCGGATCTACCTCCTCCAGATCGCCGCCGCGGCGCTCGCCGGGAGCATCGCGGGCTTGGCGGCGGGGGTGCTGGTCACCCCGCTGCTCAGCCAGGCATTGGGCGCGCTGCTGCCGGTGCAGACCGGGTTCGTCGTCGATCCCGCCGCGCTGCTCCGCGCCGCCGCTTACGGCCTGCTGGTCGCGCTGGTCTTTGCCGCGCCGCCGCTGATCGCCGCGCGGCGCTTTCCGGCGATGGCGCTGCTGCGCGCGCGGGTCGCGCCGCTTGCCGGCGTGTGGCGCACCGCGCTGCTCCCGGTCGGGCTGGGCCTCGCCGCGATTGCCGCCATCGCGCTGGCGACCGCGGCGCAGCCGATGGTCACCGCGACCTTCCTCGGCGGGGCGGCGGCGCTGTTCGCGATGTTGACGCTGCTCGGTTGGGGGGTGCGCAGCCTCGCCGCGCGGCTGCCCCGGCCACGCGCTCCGCTGCTGCGCACCGCGCTCGCCAACCTCCACCGCCCCGGCGCGCAGACCGGCGCGCTGGTCACCGCGCTCGGCTTCGGGCTTTCGGCCTTCGTCCTGCTCGCCGCGGTCCAGACCAGCCTCGACGCCAACATCGCCGCGCGGGTGCCGCAACGCGCGCCCGATTACTTCGTACTCGACCTGCCGCGCGGGCGCGCCGCCGAGTTCCGCGCCGCGGTGGCGCGCGAGGCGCCGCAAGCGCGGGTCCGCACGGTCCCCGCGCTGCGCGGGGCGATCCTCGCCTACGGCCCCGCCGACCAGATGATCCGCGTCGCCGATCTCAAGGCGATCCCGGACGAGGCCTGGCCGCTGCGCGGCGAGCGCGGGCTGACCTATTCGGACGCGATCCCCGAGGGCAACCGGCTGACTTCGGGGAAATGGTGGCCCTCCGGCTACACCGGCGATCCGCTGGTTTCGGTCGACGCCGACCTCGCCGCCGCGCTCGGCCTGCAGCTCGGCGACAAGCTGACCATCGGCCTCCTGGGCGTCGAGCGCACCGCGACCATCGCCAGCTTCCGCCGGATCGACTGGGATTCGATGGGCTTCAACTACGTCCTGGTGTTCTCCCCCAACACCCTCGCCGACGCTCCGCACAACCTCGCAGCGACCATCGACCTGCCGGGTGGCGGCCCGCGCGGCGAACTGCTCCGCGCGCTGGTCAAGGCCTTCCCTGCTAGCTCGGTGATCGAGGTCGGCGCGCTGCTCCGCGATGCCCGCGCACTGCTGAGCCAGGTCGGCGCGGCGGTGTTCGCCGCGGCCTCGGTCGCGGTGCTGGCTGGCCTCGCGGTGCTGTTCGGCGCGATCGCCGCAGCCCGCGCCAGCCGGCTCTACGACAACGTCATCCTGCGCGTGCTCGGCGCGAGCCGGCGTCAGCTGCTGCTGGTCCAGCTCGCCGAATACGGCCTGCTCGCGGGCCTGCTGGCGCTGGTCGCGCTCGGGCTCGGCTCGGGCCTGGCCTGGCTGGTGATCGTGCAATTGTTCGAGTTCGACTGGCTGCCCGACTGGCCGACCGTGCTTGCCGTGCTGACCTCCGGCCTCGCGCTCGTCCTCGCCTTCGCCCTAGCCGGCTCGCTCCCGCTGCTGCGCGCGAAACCGGCGCAGGCGCTACGGGAACTCTGATCGATCGGACTCAGCGAAACAGCCGAGCAGAGTTTTGCGAACGTCAGCGAACAGGTCGGCCGGCATCGCCCCTCGATGTTCCGCTCGCGCGCTCTCAACCGTGGCGATCTTGGCGGTGCGGACGACGCACGGCACCTCGAGCCTACATTCGCCATGGCGCGTTTCGAGTGAAACATCGCCCCTCCATCCCTTGTTCGACGCGCTTGTCACCATCAGCACCCACAGTAAGTCGATGCCGGTGGCAGGCTGCTGAACACTGATGACCACCGCAGGGCGTTTGCGCAGGCGTGGAGCCTCCACGAATGGGAACGGCACCAGGACCACATCGCCGGGACGGAACGGCGCTTCAGAGATGATCGAACGCCTTGCAGTCCGCCTCGCTGGCCCATTCCGAGAATGTGTCGAAGTTTCCCATGAAGGGGTCGGTGGCGCCGCGAGCACGCGACATCACCACCCGATCGCCTTCGATCTCCCACACGACATCGTCGCCCGGCTGCAGCCCGAGGGCCAACCGGACGGCGCGCGGTATGGTGGTCTGCGCCTTGGCGGTAATCTTTCCGAGAATCATCGACCAATTGTAAGGGATTTCCTTACTTTTCGCAAGCCATCACACCCGCATCGGCATCAGCACGTAGAGCGCCGCGGCCTTTTCGTCCTGGCGGATCAGCGTCGGGGCACCGGCGTCGGCCAGGTGCAGCTCGACCGTGTCGCCGTCGATCTGGCCGAGAATGTCCTTCAAATAGTTGGCGTTGAAGCCGATCTCGAACCCGTCGGAGGAATAGTCCGCCGGGACTTCCTCCGCCGCGGTGCCGTTGTCGGGGCTGGTGACCGAGAGCGTGACCTTGTCGGTATCGAGCGACATCTTGACCGCGCGGGTCTTTTCGGTGGCGATCGTCGCGACGCGGTCGACCCCATCGTAGAAGCTCTTGGGATCGAGCTTGAGGAGCTTGTCGTTCCCGGTCGGGATCACCCGGGTATAATCGGGGAAAGTCCCGTCGATCAGCTTGCTGGTCAGCACCACGCCGTTCTCGCCGCCGAGGGTGAAGCGCACCTTGCTCGCCGAAAGGTCGACCTGGACGTTCGAATCGAGCGCCTCTTCGAGCAGCTTGCGCAGTTCCGCGACGCATTTGCGCGGGACGATCACGTCGGGCATGCCCTCGGCGCCGTCGGGCCGCCGAAGCGTGTAGCGCGCCAGCCGGTGCCCATCGGTGGCCGCGGCCTTCAATTCCTCGTCGCTGACGTGGAGGAAGATGCCGTTGAGGTAGTAGCGGGTTTCCTCGGTGCTGATCGCGAACCGGGTGCGGTCGATCAGCTCGGCGAGTGCGCTGGCGGGCAGCTCGAAGCTGGTCGGCAGATCGCCTTCGACGATCACCGGGAAGTCGTCGCGCGGCAGGGTGGGCAGCGAAAACCGGCTGCGCCCGGCCTTGACCGCCATGCGGTTGTCGGCGGTCTCGAGGCTGACCTGGCTGCCGTCGGGCAGCTTGCGGGCGATATCGAACAGCAGGTGCGCCGATACGGTAATTGCCCCTGCTGCTTCGACCGAAACCGCGCCGAGGCTTTCGACCACCTGGAGATCGAGATCGGTCGCCATCACCCGCAGCGTCCCGTCGGCCGCCGCCTCGATCAGCACGTTCGAGAGGATCGGGATGGTGTTGCGCCGTTCGACGACGGACTGGACGTGCGACAGGCACTTCAAAAGCGTCGCGCGTTCGATGGTGGCCTTCATGGTGAACCCGTGTCCCCCTGGAGCGCAGCGCCGGAATCGGCCAAAACGCCGTTAAATCGGACTGCCTTCTCTAGCGCGGCAGGGGGCGCGGGCAAGCGAAACGCGGCGAATTTCGGGCGAATCTGGGGATAATTCCCTCAGCCCAGCATCGCCATCCCGCCGTTGACGTGGAGCGTCTGCCCGGTGACGTAGCCGGCCTCGCGGCTGGCGAGGAACGAGACCGCCGCACCGATGTCTTCGGCTTCGCCCATTCGGCCCATCGGGATGCGCGCGTTGAGGGCGTCCTTCTGGGCGTCGGGGAGCACTTCGGTCATCGCGGTGCGGATGAACCCGGGGGCGACGCAGTTGACCGTGACCCCGCGGCTGGCGAGCTCCTGCGCGATGCTTTTCGACATGCCGACGAGGCCCGCCTTGGCCGCAGCGTAGTTGACCTGGCCAGGATTGCCGGTCGCGCCGACCACGCTGGTGATCGACACGATCCGCCCGAACCGCGCCTTCATCATCGGCTTGGCCGCCGCGCGCATCAGCCGGAACGCGGCTTCGAGGTTGATCCGGATGACATCGCTCCACTCCTCGTCCTTCATCCGCATCGCCAGGTTGTCGCGGGTGATCCCGGCGTTGTTGACGAGGATGTCGACCTTGCCGAGCGTATCGACCGTGGCGGGTACGAGCTTCTCGACGTCCTCCGGGTTCGACAGGTCGCAGGCGATCGCGACGTGATCGACCCTCTGGTGACGCTGGACGGTATGCTCGTCGAGTTCGTCGCGAAACGCGCGCAGCTTTCCAGCATTCGACCCCGAAACCGCCAGCCGCGCCCCCTGCGCCGCCAGCGACCGCGCAATCGCGCTGCCGATGCCGCCGGATGCCCCGGTAACCAGCGCGGTCATCCCGGATAGGTCGAACATGCGGTGTTCCATTGGGTTGCTCCAGATTTGGTTCGCGCAAAGGCCGCAAAGAACGCAAAGGTCAAGGCTCAGCGCGATGATCGTTGACCAACCGCACGATTCCCTCCTTCATCGTCAAGGCGGAGAAATTCATAAGCAGCCCAACGGGCTGCTTCGTCAAACGAAGATATGTGAGAAGCTGCTTGGCGTGGATTTTGCCGAGGCGCTCGACCGATTTGATTTCGATGATAAGGGTCCCTTCGACCATCACGTCGATCTTGAACGCAACGTTGACCGCCACTCCGTCGAACTCGACCGGCACCGGAACTTGGGTGGCGACCCGATATCCCTTGCGTGCCAAAGCGGCCGCCAGCACCGCTTCGTAAACGCTTTCGAGCAGGCCAGGACCGAGCTGCCGATGAATGCGGATTGCTTCGCCTATGACATCGTAGCTGATCGCGTCGACATCCTTCATCCCAGCTCCTTTGCGCTCTTTGCGGGCTTTGCGCGAACCAAAACTGCTACCGCCGCTCTTGTCTGGGACGCACACTTCGATAGGCGAATCAGAACCCTTCCTAATCGATCGGAACAACCATGCCCTCAGGCCTAGTCGCCCTGCTCGACGATATTTCGGTGATCGCCCGCGCGGCAGCGGCTTCGCTCGACGATGTCGGGGCGGCGGCGATGAAGGCGGGGGTCAAGAGCGCCGGGGTGGTGGTCGACGATACCGCGGTGACCCCGACCTACGTCACCGAGTTCACCCCCGACCGCGAGCTGCCGGTGATCTGGAAAATCGCCAAGGGCAGCCTCAAGAACAAGCTGCTGTTCCTGCTCCCCGCGGCGCTGGCGCTTTCGGCGTTCCTCCCGGTGGCGATCCCGGTGCTGCTGATCGTCGGCGGCGCTTACTTGTGCTTCGAGGGGGCGGAAAAGACGATGGAGGCGCTGGGCGGGGCGCACCACGGCGACACCCTGGCCGATCCGATCGCCGACATGGCCGAGTTCGAGCGCGAGCGGGTGGCCGGCGCGGTGCGCACCGACTTCATCCTCTCGGCCGAGATCATGGCGATCGCGCTGGCCGAAGTGGCGACCACGCCGCTATTCGAGCGCGGGGTGGTGCTGGGGATCGTCGGGATCGCGATCACGGTGTTGGTTTACGGCGCGGTGGCGCTGCTGGTGAAGATGGACGACGCCGGGCTGCACCTCGCGGCCAAGCCCTCGCTGGCGCTGCAGCGGCTCGGACGCGGGATGGTTGCGGCGATGCCCATGGTGCTTTGGGTGATAGCCGCGATCGGCACCGCTGCGATGCTGTGGGTCGGCGGGAGCATCATCCTGCACCAGCTCGCCTTGCTCGGCTTGCCCGGTCCCGAGCACACGGTCGAAGCCATCAAGCACCTGGTTCACGACGCCTCCGGCGCGCTCGGCGGGGTGCTCGGCTGGATCGCCTATGCGCTCGGCGCGGCGCTGTTCGGGCTGGTGCTGGGCGCGGTCGTCGCGGTTGCGGTGCACCTTGTCCAGAAGGCCGCCGGGCTGGGCAAAGGCGCGAACTGATCGGGTCCGCCCCACAAGCCCGCTATGGGACAGGGCGAAAGAATCTAAATGCTTGTCGGTTAACTACAATTACGGTCCACTCCGTTAGGCCTAAGTCGGCCGGGGGGGCGGCGACTCGCGCAGTTCTGGGGTCCGTGCGACAACTTCGGCCTCCCTCGTTCCACGAGAGGAGAATACCCATGAAAAAGACACTCGCACTTTCGGCGCTTGCGCTGAGCATGGCGGTTGCGTCGATTCCGCTTGCGGGCCCGGTCATCGCCCAGTCGGACAA
>JBOHIC010000251.1:0-8729 GCA_050725835.1 Novosphingobium sp. | reverse complement strand
ATGTCGGCGGGATCGCCTACCACCGCCACGGCCACCCGCTGCCAGCCGAAACGCTCGAAATGGCCCGCGCCGCCGATGCCGTGCTGTTCGGCGCGGTCGGCGATCCCGCCTGCGACGGGCTCGAGCGCCACTTGCGCCCCGAGCAAGCAATCCTCGGCCTGCGCAAGGCGTTGGGGCTGTTCGCCAACCTGCGGCCAGCGACGATGTTTGCCGGGCTGGAGGACGCCTCGGCGCTGCGCCCCGAAGTCGCCCGCGAAATCGACCTCCTCATCGTCCGCGAACTCAACGGTGACGTCTATTTCGGGGAAAAGGGGCTGCGCAGGCTCGATGACGGCCGCCGCGAGGGCTGGGACATGATGTCCTACGCCGAAGACGAGGTCCGCCGCATCGCCCACGTCGCTTTCCGCGCTGCAATGGGGCGCAAGCGGCGGCTATGCTCGGTCGACAAGGCCAACGTGCTCGAAACCTCGCAGCTGTGGCGCGAGGTGGTGAGCGAAGTTGCCGAGGACTATCCCGAGGTCGAGCTCAGTCACATGTACGTCGACAACGCCGCGATGCAGCTGGTGCGCAACCCGGGGCAGTTCGACACGGTGGTCACCGGCAACTTGTTCGGCGACATCCTTTCGGACCAGGCGAGCATGTGCGTCGGCTCGATCGGGCTGCTCGCCTCGGCCAGCCTGGGGAGCGGCAGCTTCGGGCTCTATGAGCCGATCCACGGCAGCGCGCCCGACATCGCCGGGCAGGGCAAGGCCAACCCGCTTGCGACGATCCTCTCTGCGGCGATGCTACTGCGCCATTCGTTCGCGCGCGAAGCCGAAGCGGGCCGGATCGAGGCGGCGGTGGCGCGCACCCTCGCCGATGGCATCCGCGGGGCCGATCTCGGCGGTAGCCACGGCACCCAAGCCATCGGCGACGCGGTATTGGAGCGGCTATGACCCTCGAGCTCGCCATCGTCCTGCCGACCTACAACGAGCGCGGCAACCTTTCGGCGCTGGTCGAGCGGATGGATGCGGCGCTCGCCGGGATCGTCTGGGAAGCGATCGTGGTCGACGACAACAGCCCCGACGGCACCGCCGACGAGGCCCGCCGCCTCGCGCTCGCCAACCCGCGGGTGCGGGTGATCGAGCGAATTGGGCGGCGCGGGCTGGCCTCGGCGGCGATCGAGGGAATGTGCGCCACCGCCGCGCCTTACGTCGCGGTGATGGACGCCGATCACCAGCACGATCCGGCGCTGCTGCCGCAGATGCTGAGCGCGCTCAGCGGCGGCGAGTGGGACCTCGCTTACGCATCGCGGTTCTGCGACGGCGCGAGCACCGAAGCGTGGGGGCGGCCCGACCGGGTCAAGGCCTCGGGCCTCGCCAACAAGCTCGCCAACAAGGTCACCGGGATCGAGCTGTCCGATCCGATGAGCGGCTATTTCATGCTGTCGGCCAAGGACTTGCGGCAAGTCGCGCCCAAGCTTTCGGGGGTCGGCTTCAAGATCCTGCTCGATATCCTCGCCACGGTCGACCGCCCGCTGCGGGTCAAGGAGGTGCCGCTCCAGTTCGCCGCGCGCGCCGAGGGCGAGAGCAAGCTCGACCGCACCGTAGTGTTCGAGTTCCTGATCGGGCTTTACGACAAGTGGCTCGGGCGTATCGTCCCCACACGGTTTGCCCTGTTCGGGACGATCGGCGCGGTCGGCGTGCTGGTCCACATGGCGGTGCTTTCCACCTACCTCGCTGCTTCCGGCGGGAGCATCGCGGGCCAGCCGGTCAGCGATTTCGAGATCGGCCAGACCCTCGCCGCGATGGTCGCGATGACCTTCAACTTCGTGCTCAACAACGCGCTGACCTATGCCGATCAGCGGCTCACCGGGTTCGCCGCGCTGGCCAAGGGCTGGGCCAAATTCGCCGCGACCTGCTTCGTCGGGCTGCTCGCCAACGTCGGGGTCGCCGCAGTGCTGGTGCGCTACGGCTTCCACGCCTACCCCGCCGCGCTCACCGGGATCGTGATCGGCTCGGTGTGGAACTACGCGCTGTCGAGCCGCTTCGTCTGGGGCAAGTACTGAGCTAGCGCCAGCTGCGCAGCCACATCCACCATTCGAAGCTCGGCCGCCCGCAACACAGCTCGGCCGCCGAGATAATCGGGTAGAACCAGGCGAACATCGCCGCCGCCAGCGCCAGCGATCCCCACGCCGCCCAGCGCATCCGCCCGCCGCGCGCGTGCAGCTCGTCGAGCGCCAGCGCGAGGCAGCCCATCAGGAAAGTGCCGGGCAGCAGGTAGTGGTAGTAGAACTGGACCGGCTTGCCGTTGCCGACCCACAGCCCGATCGCCGCGAGGTAGAGCAGCGCCAGCGCCAGCGCGTCGTATCGCTGGCGGCGAATCCCCACCCACAGCGCCCAGCCCACCGCGGGCAGCCCGGCGAGCATGGTGAAGGGATTGCCGATCAGCACGATCCCGCGCTGGACCCCGTCGAACGGCTTGTAGAGGTACCACACCGCGCGCCAGTCGGCGATCCACTGGTACCATACGCTGCGATAAGGATGCGGCTTGGTCACGCTGTCCTGCAGCTGGAGCATCCATTCGTGGTGCTTGATGAAACCGAGCGGATCGAGCGCGAGCTTGGGGTAGAAGAACGCCGGGGCGAAAGTCGCCCAATAGACCGCGAGCGGGATCAGCCCGAGCCACAGCGCCGCCTCGATGAGCGTGATCCCGGGCACCGGCCCGCCCTCGCGCGCCCACAGGAAGCGGCGGCGGGTATCGCGCAGCTTGAGCCACAGGAAGGCGAGGCCCGGGAGCATCGCGGTGGGCAGCACGCTCCACTTGGTCCCCATCGCCAGGCCGAGCAGCACCCCCGCCAGCGCCAGCCGCCACCTGCCTTGCGCGGGCATCCGCACGGCCGCGGCGAGCTGCCACAGCGCCGCCATCGCACACCCCGCCATGATCATGTCGAGCATCGCGATGCGGCTCTGGATGAACCAGGCGAAGTCGGTCGCGACCAGCACCATGCCCGCCAGCGTGGCGAAGCGCCGCCGGGTGGCGAACCACAAGGCGCGGCCGATCGAGAACAGCCCGAGCGTGCCGAATAGCAGCGAGGGCACTCGCCAGACCAGCGGGCGGTCTCCAAAGAGCCACATCGCACCGGCGATCAGCTCCTTGCCGAACAGCGGGTGCTCGGGGTTGGCGCGCTGGAGTTCGAGCAGCTTGCGCGCCGCAGGGACGTAATGGATTTCGTCGAAGTAGATTTCGGCGGGAATCGCCAGCCGGTGCCAGGCGAGCGCGGCGAAGCCAAGCGCGATCAGCGCGCACCAGGCGATCGGATCGCGTTGCTCTGCGCGCGCGGGCATCGGCGCGCGGATAGAGGCGCGGGCGCGCCCTTGCAACGCTCATGACCCGCCCTTACAGCCCGCGCTCGATGAAGCGCTCGACCGGCATGGACCGCGGGACCACCCGCAAATGGCGCCCCGCCACCCAGGCGGTGCGCGGCGGCACCTGGCGCTCCGAGCAAGGCGAGACCAGCGAGGCGATCTTCCTCACCTCGGGCTATGCCTACGACGACGCCGAAACCGCCGCGGCGCGGTTCCGCGGCGAAGACCCCGGGATGACCTACTCGCGGTTGCAGAACCCCACGGTGGCGATGCTCGAGGAGCGGATCGCGCTGATGGACGGGGCCGAGGCCTGCCGGGTCCAGGCCAGCGGGATGGCGGCGATGACCGCGGCGATGCTCAGTCAGCTCAGCCAGGGCGACCACGTCGTCGCCGGGCGCGCCGCCTTCGGTTCGTGCCGCTGGCTGGTCGACCAGCTGCTCCCGCGCTTCGGGATTTCCGCGACGACGATCGACGCGCGCGACAACCGGGCCTGGGTCGATGCGATCCGGCCCGAGACCAAGGTTTTCTTCTTCGAGACCCCGGCTAACCCGACGATGGACATCGTCGATCTCAAATTCGTCTGCGGCCTCGCGCGCGAACGCGGGATCGTCAGCGTGGTCGATAACGCCTTCGCCACACCCGCACTGCAGCGCCCGCTCGAATGGGGTGCCGACGTCGTCGCCTATTCGGCGACCAAGCTGATGGACGGGCAGGGCCGGGTGCTCGCAGGTGCGGTCTGCGGCAGCAGGCAGTTCATCGACGAGGTGCTGCTCCCGTTCCAGCGCAATACCGGGCCCAACCTCTCGCCGTTCAGCGCGTGGGTGGTGCTCAAGGGGCTCGAAACGCTCGACCTGCGCGTCCGCCGCCAGAGCGAGAACGCGCTGAAGGTCGGACGGTTCATCGAAGGCCGGGTGCCGCGCACCCTCCATCCCGGCCTCCCCAGCCATCCGCAGCACAACCTCGCGATGGAGCAGATGGACGCCTGCGGTTCGATCTTCGCTTTCGAAGTCGATGGCGGGCGCAAGCAGGCGCACGCGCTGCTTAACGCACTGCAACTCATCGATATCTCGAACAACATCGGCGATTCGCGCTCGCTGATGTGCCACAATGCCTCGACCACGCATTACTCGGTGAGCGAGGAAGCGCGGCTCGAAATGGGCGTCGGCGAAGGCATGCTCCGCCTCAACGTCGGGCTCGAAGACCCCGACGACGTGATCGAGGATCTCGACCAGGCGCTGCGCGCGGCGGGGTTGTAAGCCTCGCGGGCCATCCCCGAAGCTCGGCTCGTCGCGGCCTGCGCGGCTGGGGCATTGTCGAGCGCGCGCGCCCTCGCTACCCTGATTCGCATGAAGGAGCTCTTCCAGCATGCCGCGATGACCGACGGGCTGACCGTCCGGGTCGCGGTAAATTTCCTCCCCGAGCAGTCGCGGATCGAGGCGGGGAAGTGGTTCTGGGTCTATCACATCCGGATCGAGAACGGCTCGGACCGGACGGTCCAGCTGCTCACCCGGCACTGGCGAATTACCGACGGGCGCGGGATGGTCAACCTGGTCGAGGGCGAGGGCGTGGTCGGCGAACAGCCGATCCTCCACCCCGGGCAGAGCCACGACTATGTCTCGGGCTGCCCGCTAACCACCCCGCACGGCTCGATGGAGGGCCACTACACCTTCCGCGGCGAGGACGGCGAGGCGATCGAGGCCGCGATCCCCTTCTTTCCGCTGGCAGCCCCCGCGACTGCGGGCTGAGTCTTTGCCGGGTGCGGTCGGGCCATCCGGCCTTCCCTTGCGGTTCCGGCCCGCTCCCCCGCCCGGCCACCCATAGGATACCCTAGGTTCTGGGTGGCCGGGCGGGGGAGCGGGCCGGCACCGCAAGCTATCCGCGGATGCGGATAGCGCACCCACAAAGGACTCGCGCTTGCCCGATGGGCCGCTGGCCCATAGGGGAAGCGCGATGAAGCGCACCCATCTGCCCCTCAACGCCCTGCGCGTGTTCGACGCGGCGGCGCGGCATCTCTCGTTCACCCGCGCCGCGGACGAGCTGGCGGTGACCCCGGCGGCGGTCGGCCAGCAGATCCGCGCGCTCGAAGACATGCTCGGGGTGGTGCTGTTCCGCCGCACCCCGAAGGGGCTCGAGCTGACCGATGAGGCAAGCGCGGGGCTCGAGGCGCTGCGCACCGGGTTCCTCCATTTCGAGGACGCGGTCCAGGCGATGCAGGCCGGGCAATCGAGCCACGTCTACACCATCGCCGCCCCGCGCGATTTCTTCGCCGCCTGGCTCGCGCCGCGGCTGGCGGAGTTCCGCAAGGCCAATCCCGAAGTGCGCTTCAGCCTGGTCGATGGAGAAGGGGCGGACTTCACCGAGGCCAACCTCGACCTCGCGGTGCGCTGGGGCGAAGGGCCGGGCGAGCTTGAAGGCGTGGCGCTGGGCGAGCCGGCGCGGATCGTGGTGGGCGAAGGGCCGTGGATCGCCTGGCCGGGCGATCCCAGCCCGAGCGGGGAAGGCGACGAGGCTCCGCTCAGCGTTGGCGACGCCGGCCAGGCCTTTGCCGCCGCCGCCGCCGGGATGGGCCGCGCCCGGGTCCCCGCGCTGCTCGCGCAGAGCTGGCGGGACCACGGCCTCGCCAAAGACCTCGCCGCGCCCGAACCCTGCCGCCGCGGCTACTGGCTGGTCGCCCCGCTGCCGCAGTGGCGGCAGAAGAAGGTCAAGGCGCTGGTGGCCTTCCTGACCGGGGGGTGAGCCCCCACCCGGCTTGCCCTGCGCCGCGCCTGGCGGCACAGTCTTGCTCCATGAACCGCAATCTCGCTAAATTCGATTAGATGACCCTGCTCGCAGACCTCGCCCGCGCGAAGACCGAAGAGGACGTCAAGGACGCCTATATCAAGGCGCTGGGCCTCAAGAAGGTGTTCAAGGGTCTGGTCGATATCCAAACCGACGAAATCTGGTTCGAGGCGAAAGAGGTCTCGACCCCGCCAATCGTCATGTTCGGCCAGTTGCTGGTCTATGTCAGGGCCGCGCGCAAACGCGGCGAGCCGATCCCCGGCTTCCTCGCCGTCATCGACCGCGACAAGGCGGCGATCATGCCGACCGAACTGGCGCTGCCGATCTTCGAAGACAAGGATATCGTCTGGCCCAAGAGCGGCTCGGCGGCGGGCAAGGAGCTTGCCGCGCAAATCGCGCCCTACATCGAAGCGCATCATGTCGTCTATCCGATCGCCCAGCACGAAAGCGAATTCATCGCGGCGGTAAAATCGGCGGTCAGCGAAGGGCGGATCATCCGCACCCCGATCACCCCGGACAACTTGCGGCAGGTGTTCGACAAGTGGGTCATCATGGTCGGCAGCGAACTGGCGGTGAGCAATCCGGCGGACTATGCCGTGCTGTTCTTTGCCGACATCATGCACGACGGCGCGGCCGAAGCGATGCGCAACCTGCCCGCGCGAATGCTGATGACCGCGGCCGGGCCGACCTTCATCCTCAACGGCCAGACCTACGATCTCGCCGGCGAGCGCGGCTACCGCAATTTCTGGGCGATCTATCACCGCCCGCCCGAACAGAAGCACCGGCATTACCTGCTCGAACGCCGCGACAGCCTGCTCCCGCTCGACGAGCAGAAGTTCAAGGGCGCCTATTACACCCCGCTGCACATCGTCGACAAAGCCTATGAGCAACTGGTCGCGACGCTCGGGGCCAACTGGCAGGATCGCTACATCGTCTGGGACATGTGCGCCGGGGTCGGCAATCTGGAGGCCAAGCACAGCAACCTGCGCAACGTGTTCATGTCGACGCTCGATGCGGCGGACGTGACGATCATGAAATCGAACCCCGCCTTCGCCGGGGCCGAGATTTTCCAGTACGACTATCTCAACGATGACGTGACCGACTTCGGCGAGATCGACTACAGCCTGTCGAACAAGCTGCCCGCCGCGCTGCGTGCAGCGGTTGCCGATGCGAAGGACGGGAAGCAGGGCGCGAAGAAGATTCTGGTGCTGATCAATCCGCCGTATGCGGAGGCGACAGGCGGTGGCCTCGCAGTTGCGATGTCCAAAAGCCAAAACAAGCTCGGAGTGGCAAATACGCTGTTTGCCCGAACTTCTATGACTGAATATGGAAAAGCAACCAACGAGCTATTCATGCAGTTTATGGCTCGGCTTGATCAGGAAATTCCGGGTGCGGTCTTGGCCATATTCAGCAAAGTCAAGTATATCTCCACCCCAACACTGAACGATTTTCGTGATGTTTGGAGAGCTCAGTATTTGGGCGGCTTCGTGGTCCACAGTAGGACGTTCGATGGTCTGACTGGGGAGTTCCCAATCGGATTTCTGATTTGGGATACCGGTAAAGATGCTGTTATCGAAAGCATCACGGCTGATGCCTTAGATCGACAAGGCAACCTGATCGGCGAAAAGACATTTCTGAACTATGATGGCCTCCCATTGCTGACAGATTGGGTCGCGCGGCCACCCGCAAATGGCAGAGAGGCGGTGCCACTCAAGAACGCTATCATCCCTGCCACAGCCACGAAGGACTTGCGCGGAGATCGATGGTCGAACGGCGCACTCGGCTGGCTCAATTGTGCCGGCAACGATCTTCAAAATGCAGCTTCCAAAACGATGCTGTTTTCATCGGGATACGGAAGTGCTCGCGGGTTCTTCGTCACCTCCGACAACCTCTGGCAAGCCGCCATCGTCTTTGCGGTCCGCCGCTTGATCAAACCGACTTGGCTCAACGACCGCGACCAGTTCCTGCAACCCTCGCAGTCGCTGAGCGACGAGTTCAAATCCGATTGCCTTATCTGGATGCTGTTCAACGGCAGCAACCTTTCCGCCGGGGCCGACGGGCTGCGCTGGAACGAGCGCGACTGGTCGCTGGTCAACCATTTCATCCCCTTCTCCGAAAGCGAGGTCGGCGCGAACGGGCGGTTCGAATCGGATTTCATGGTGCGCCACATGGCGGGGATGGCGTTCTCGCCCGAAGCGAGAGGCGTGCTGGATGAAGGCCGCAAGCTGTGGACGCGCTTTCACGCCACCCGGTTCCCGCGCAAAATCCGCGACGAGTACAAGCTCAACCGCCCCGACGCGGGATGGTATCAAATCCGCAAAGCGCTCGAAGCCTATGGCGAGACCGAACCGACCGACTTCGATCCGTTCAGGATTGCTTACGCCGCACTCTCCGCCAAGCTGCGCCCCAAGGTATACGAACTCGGGTTCCTGCCCGAATAGCGCAGCCTTGTCAGGACCCGACCACCACCGCGCCGTTCGACCTGGTCCTGACCCAGGGCGACAAGGGCATTGCGATTACCGGCGGCCCGGCGGTCGCCCCGGCGGAAGAGGACTGCCCGGAGCCGCCCGCGGTGATGTGAGCGCTCAGTCCGCCGGGTTGTAC
>JBOHIC010000250.1:0-14647 GCA_050725835.1 Novosphingobium sp. | reverse complement strand
TGTTGGTTTCATCAGCCATCATCAGAACTCCAGCCCGCCTTCACGCGCGGCGTCGGCCAGCGCCTTGACGCGGCCATGGAACAGGAAGCCGCCGCGATCGAACACGACGGTGGTCACGCCGGCCTTCTTCGCCGCCTCGGCCAGTGTCTTGCCGACCGAGGCCGCGGCATCGACGTTCGAGCCGCCCTTGGCGCCGAGCGTCGAGGCTGCGGCAACCGTGTGGCCCTTGGCGTCGTCGATGATTTGGGCGTAGATGTGCCGGCCCGAGCGGTGGACCGAAAGCCGCGGACGGCCACCGGCGCGCGCCTTGAGCGCGGTGCGGACCCGCCGCCGGCGGCGGTCGAACAGGTTGAGCTTGGCCATTACTTCTTCTTCCCTTCCTTGCGGAAGATGTACTCGCCGCGGTACTTGATACCCTTGCCCTTGTAAGGCTCGGGCTTGCGCCAGCGGCGAATTTCGGCCGCGACCTGGCCGACCTTCTGCTTGTCGATCCCGGAAATCTCGATCGTGGTATTGTCCGGAGTCTTGATCTCGATGCCCTCGGGCACCGGGAAATCGACGTCGTGGCTGTAGCCGAGCTGGAGCTTGAGGTTCTTGCCCTGCGCGTTGGCGCGATAGCCGACGCCGGTGATCTCGAGCACCTTGGTGTAGCCCTCGGTCACCCCGGTCACGAGGTTGTCGACCAGGGTGCGCTGCATTCCCCAGAACGCGCGCGCGGCCTTGGTCTCGTTGGCCGGCTGCACCGAAATGCCGCCGTCCTCGAGGGTATAGGCGATCTCGTCGCGCAGCCCGAGCGTAAGGGCGCCCTTGGGCCCCTTCACGGTGAGCACGCCGTCGGCGATGTCCGCGGTCACGCCCGCGGGAATCGCCACCGGCCGTTTGCCGATGCGGCTCATCAGAACACCTCCGCCAGCACTTCGCCGCCGACGTTCGCGGCGCGCGCTTCGGCATCCGAAAGCACGCCGCGCGGCGTCGAGACGATGGTGATGCCCAGCCCGTTGCGGATCACCGGCAGCTCTTTCGAGGCCGAATAGACCCGGCGGCCCGGCTTCGAGACACGCGCGACGTGCTTGATCGCCGGCTCGCCTTCGAAATACTTGAGCTCGATGCGCAGCTGCGGGTGCGCGCCGGTGGCATCCTGCGTGTAACCGCGGATGTAACCTTCGCGCTGCAGCACCTCGAGCACGTTCGAACGCAGCTTCGAGGCCGGCGAAAGGACGGAGTCCTTCTTCGCCCGCTGGCCGTTGCGGATACGGGTGAGCATATCACCCAGGGGATCGGTCAGTGCCATCGCTC
Source organism: Novosphingobium sp. (assembly GCA_050725835.1). GTDB lineage: Bacteria > Pseudomonadota > Alphaproteobacteria > Sphingomonadales > Sphingomonadaceae > Novosphingobium. The sequence continues at coordinate 13,351 of JBOHIC010000250.1, read as the reverse complement.
TTCCTTACCAGCTCGACTTCGTCACACCGGGGATCAGGCCCTTGTTGGCCTTGTCCCTCAGCTCGATCCGACAAAGGCCGAACTTGCGATAGTAGCCGCGCGGGCGGCCGGTGGTTGCGCAGCGGTTGCGCACGCGGGTGGGGTTGGCGTTGCGCGGCAGCTCGGCGAGCTTGAGCCGCGCCATCAGCCGCTCGGTATCGTCGAGCGCCTTGTCGTCGGCCTGGGCCTTGAGCGCGGCGTACTTGCCGGCATACTTCTTCACGAGCTTCTTGCGCCGCTCGTTCTTGTTTACGGAACTCAGTTTCGCCATGGACTTAAGCTCTCACTTGCTCAGGCGGCCTGCTGCGTGTCGGCAGCGGCTTCCTGGGGGAACGGGAAACCGAACAGGCGCAGCAGTTCGCGCGCCTCGTCGTCGGTCTTGGCGGTGGTGGTGACGATGATGTCCATGCCCCGCACCTTGTCGATGTTCTCGTAGCTGATCTCGGGGAAGATGATCTGCTCCTTGAGACCCATCGCGTAGTTGCCGCGCCCGTCGAAGCTCTTGGGGTTGAGCCCGCGGAAATCGCGGATGCGCGGCATCGCGACGGTGATCAGGCGGTCGAGGAATTCGTACATCCGCTCGCGCCGCATCGTCACCTTGCAGCCGATCGCCATGCCCTCGCGCAGCTTGAACTGCGCGACCGACTTCTTGGCCTTGGTGATGACCGGGCGCTGGCCCGAGATCAGCGCCATTTCTTCGGCGGCGGTGGTGACCTTCTTCTTGTCCTGGGTGCCCTCGCCCACGCCCATGTTGAGCGTGATCTTCTCGATCTTGGGCACTTCCATGCGGTTCTTGTAGCCGAAGCGCTCGGTCATCGCGGCGACGATCGTCTCGTCGTAGCGCTTGCGCATGCGGGGGGTGTAGGTCTCAGCCATTGATCTTCTCCCCGGACTTGACCGCGACGCGGTGCTTCGTGCCGTCCTTGGCAATCTCGAAGCGGACGCGGGTGGCCTTGCCGGACTTGGGGTCGGCGAGGCCGACCTTGGAAATGTTCATCGGCGCCTCGCGGCGGTCGATCCCGCCCTGCGGGTTGGTCTGGCTCGGCTTGCGGTGACGCGCGGCGACGTTGACGCCCGCAACGAGCACCTTGCCGTCCTTGGGCATCACCTGGAGAACGGTGCCGGTGCGGCCCTTGTCTTTGCCCGAACGGACGACGACGCTGTCGCCCTTCTTGATTTTTGCGGCGCCCATCACAGCACCTCCGGCGCGAGCGAAATGATCTTCATGAACCCGCGGCCGCGCAGTTCGCGCACCACCGGGCCGAAGATACGGGTGCCGATCGGCTCCTCGTTCTTGTTGATCAGCACCGCGGCGTTCGAATCGAAGCGGATCACGCTGCCGTCGGCGCGGCGCACGTCTTTCTTGGTCCGCACGATCACCGCGCGGTGGACATCGCCCTTCTTCACGCGGGTGCGCGGCTGGGCTTCCTTGACCGACACCACGATGATGTCGCCGACGCCCGCGACGCGGCGCTTCGACCCGCCCAGCACTTTGATGCACTGGACGCGCTTCGCACCGCTGTTGTCAGCGACGTCGAGGTTGGATTGCATCTGGATCATCGATCCGGTTCCTTCTCACTGGCTTGCCGGGACGCGCCCGGCAGTTCCAAATCTCGCTTAAACGTCCGCTTCCACCGCGGCGGTCTTGCCGGCGGTGACGCGCTCGATCACCTTCCAGGTCTTGAGCTTCGACAGCGGGCGGGTCTCTTCGATCCGCACGGTCTCGCCGGCCTTGAAGGCGTTGTCTTCGTCGTGGGCGTGGTACTTCTTCGAGCGGCGGATGATCTTCCCGTAGAGCGGGTGCTTCACCTTGCGCTCGACTTTGACCACCACGGTCTTGTCGGTCTTGTCGGACACCACGGTGCCGACCAGGATACGCTTGGGCATCGGTCAGTCCTTACTTCGCGGCCGAGCGCGAACGCTCGACCTGCAATGTCTTGATGCGGGCGATGTCGCGGCGCACTTCCTTGATCCGGGCCGGGCGCTCGAGCTGGCTCGTCGCGGCCTGGAAACGCAGGTTGAACGCCTCGCGCTTGAGCTCGCCGAGATCGACCGAAAGCTGGTCGTCGGTCTTGACGCGCATGTCGGTGACCTTGTTCGACGAGCCGGTGCTCTTCGCGGGCTTCGCAGCCTTGGCCGGCTTGGCGCCAGTCGCCTTGGGGGGTTTCTTGGCGGCCATCACTCGGCTCCCAGGTGCGAGGTGTCACCCAGGCGGGCGACGACCTTGGTCTTGACCGGCAGCTTCATAGCGGCGCGGCTGAAAGCTTCGGCGGCGAGCGGGCCGGCGACACCGTCGAGCTCGAACAGGATGCGGCCCGGCTTGACCCGCGCGGCCCAGTATTCGATCGCGCCCTTGCCCTTGCCCTGGCGGACTTCGGCGGGCTTCTTCGACACCGGCACATCCGGGAAGATGCGGATCCAAAGTCGGCCCTGGCGCTTGATGTGGCGCGTGATCGCGCGGCGCGCGGCCTCGATCTGGCGCGCGGTGATCCGCTCGGGCTCGAGCGCCTTCAGGCCATACGACCCGAAGTTCAGGTCGGTCCCGCCCTTGGCGTCGCCCTTGATCCGGCCCTTGAAGGCCTTGCGGAACTTGTGCTTCTTGGGTTGCAGCATGGCTTAATTCCTGCGGTCTTCGCGGGCCGGACGGACGCCCGAGGTCTGGGCTTCCATCATCAGCCGGTCCTGCGCCATCGGATCGTGGCCGAGGATTTCGCCCTTGAAGATCCAGCACTTGATCCCGATCACGCCGTAAGCGGTGAGCGCCTCGGCTTCGGCATAGTCGACGTGCGCGCGCAGCGTGTGGAGCGGCACGCGGCCTTCGCGGTACTGCTCGACCCGGGCGATTTCGGCGCCGCCGAGACGGCCACCGCACATGATCTTGATGCCCTCGGCGCCGAGCCGCATGGCCGACTGCATCGCCCGCTTCATCGCCCGGCGGAACGCCACGCGGCGAACCAGCTGGTCGGCGATGCCCTGGGCGACGAGCTTGGCGTCGACTTCGGGCTTGCGGATTTCGACGATGTTGAGCTTGACGTCGCTCGAGGTCATCGCGGCGAGCTGGCTGCGCAGCTTCTCGATGTCGGCGCCCTTCTTGCCGATGATCACGCCGGGGCGCGCGGCATAGATCGAAACGCGGCAGTTCTTCGCCGGACGCTCGATCACCACCTTGGAAATCGCCGCCTGGGGCAGCGTTTCCATGATGAACTTGCGCATCTTGAGGTCTTCCTCAAGCATCGAGGCGTAGTTCTTGCCCTCGGCGTACCAGCGGCTGTCCCAGGTACGATTGATCTGCAGGCGCAGGCCGATCGGGTTGCTCTTGTGACCCATGGCTCAGGCCTCCCCAGCTTCTTCGGTGGTTTCGCGCACGACGATCCGCAGCCGGCTGAACGGCTTGAGGATGCGCGTCGACTTGCCGCGACCACGGGTGTGGAAGCGCTTCATCGTGATCGACTTGCCGACCGAGGCCTCGGCGACGACGAGCGCGTCGACATCGAGGTTGTGGTTGTTTTCGGCGTTGGCGATGGCCGAGGCGAGCACCTTCTTGGCGTCCTGCGCCATCGCCTTCTTCGAGAAGGACAGGATGTTCATCGCCTCTTCGACCTTGCGGCCGCGGATCAGCGCGGCGACGAGGCCCAGCTTCTGGGCCGACCCGCGGATCTGCGTGCCGACCGAGAGCGCCTCGTTGTCGGCGACCCGACGCGGAGCTTTTGCCTTGCTCATCAGCGCTTGCCCTTCTTGTCGGCGGCGTGGCCGGGGAAGTTGCGCGTGGGCGCGAACTCGCCGAGCTTGTGGCCGACCATGTCCTCGTTGACCGAGACCGGGATGAATTTCTGGCCGTTGTAGACGTTGAACGTCAGGCCGACGAACTGCGGCAGGATCGTCGAACGCCGCGACCAGGTCTTGATCGGGGCGGCGCGGCTGCCGGCTTCCTGCATGGCTTCCGCCTTCTTGAGCAGGTGCAGGTCGACGAACGGGCCTTTCCAGACGGAGCGAGCCATGGTCGGTTACCTCTTCTTCTTCGCGTGACGCGACCGGATGATCATCTTGTCGGTCTGCTTGTTGCTGCGGGTGCGCGCACCCTTGGTCGGCTTGCCCCACGGGGTGACCGGATGGCGTCCGCCCGAAGTCCGGCCTTCACCGCCGCCGTGCGGGTGATCGACCGGGTTCTTGGCGACGCCGCGGGTCAGCGGACGCTTGCCCATCCAGCGCGAGCGCCCGGCCTTGCCGAAGTTCTGGTTCTGGTTGTCAGGGTTCGAAACCGCGCCCACCGTGCCCATGCAATCGCCGCGCAAATAGCGCTGCTCGCCCGAGTGGAGGCGGACGATGACCATGCCGCGGTCGCGGCCGACGAGCTGGGCGTAAGTCCCCGCCGAACGGGCGATCTGGCCGCCCTTTTCCGGCTTCATCTCGACGTTGTGGATGATCGTGCCGACCGGCATCTGGCTGAGCAGCATCGCGTTGCCCGGCTTCACGTCGGTCTTCTCACCGGCGATCACGCTGTCACCCACCGCGAGCCGCTGCGGCGCGAGGATGTAGGCAAGTTCGCCGTCGGCGTATTTGACCAGCGCGATGAAGGCGGTGCGGTTGGGATCGTATTCGATCCGCTCGACCGTGGCAGGCGAGTCCCACTTGCGCCGCTTGAAATCGACGAAGCGGTACTTCTGCTTGTGCCCGCCGGCGATTCCGCGCGAGGTGACGTGGCCCTTGTTGTTGCGGCCGCCGGTCTTGCGCTTGCCTTCGGTCAGCGCCTTGACCGGCTTGCCCTTCCACAGCGACGACTTGTCGACGAGGATCAGGCCGCGGCGTGCGGGGCTGGTCGGATTGTAGTTCTTGAGTGCCATGGTGCGCCTCAGATCCCGGTGGTGACGTCGATCGACTGGCCATCGGCCAGGGTGACGACGGCCTTCTTGACGTCCGAACGGCGATAGGGCTTGCCCTTCCACCGCTTGGTCTTGCCCTTCTGGGTCATGGTGTTCACGCCCGTGACCGTGACCCCGAACAGCGCTTCGACCGCCGCCTTGATCTGCGGCTTGGTGGCGCTGTCGGCGACCTTGAAGACGACCGCGTTGTGCTCGCTGAGCAGGGTCGATTTCTCGGTGATGTGGGGCGCGACGATCACGTCGTAGTGACGCGTGTCGATTGCTTCCTTAGCCATTGAAACGCGCCTCCAGTTTTTCGACAGCGGCGCGCGTCAGCACCAGCGTATCGTGCTTGAGGATGTCGTAAACGTTGGCGCCCATGGCCGGGATCACGTTGATCCCGATGAGGTTGCCGGCGGCGCGGGCGAAGCCCTCGTTGACTGCCTCGCCGTCGATCACCAGCACCTTCTTGCCCCACTTGGCCTTGGCCATCGAAGCGGCCAGCGCCTTGGTCTTGGCGTCCTTGAGCTCGAGGCTGTCGACCACGACGAGGCCGTCCTTGGCCTTGGCCGAAAGCGCCATCTTGAGCCCGAGCGCGCGGACCTTCTTGTTGAGCGAAATGTCGAACTCGCGGCGGCGCGCGCCGTGGGCCTTGCCGCCGCCGATGAAGATCGGGGCCGCGCGATCGCCGTGGCGGGCGGTGCCGCCGCCCTTCTGGTTGCCGAACTTCTTGCCGGTGCGCGCGACCTCGGAACGCTCGCGGGTCGCGCGGGCAATGCCGCGGCGGTTCTCGAGCTGCCAGGTGACGACGCGGTGGAGGATGTCGGCGCGCGGCTCGAGGCCGAATACCGCATCGCTGAGTTCGACGTCGCCCTTGCCGGCGGTGCCGTCGAGATTGGAAAGCTTGACCTTCACGATTTAGCCCTCCTGGCCTTCGGTGGCTTCGACGGCCGCGGTGTCTTCCGCGGGGGTGTCGGCAGCGACCGGAGTGTCATTGCTGTTGGCGGCCTGCTTGAGGCCGGCCGGATAGGGCGCTTCGGCATGGCGCGCGATCTTGACCGCGTCCTTGACCGTGAGCCACGAGTTCTTCGCACCCGGGACCGAGCCCTTGATGAAGAGCAGGCCGCGCTCGTCGTCGACGCGCACGACCTCGAGGTTCTGCTGGGTCCGCTGGCGATCGCCCATGTGCCCGGCCATCTTCTTGTTCTTGAAGACCTTGCCGGGATCCTGGCGCTGGCCGGTCGAGCCGTGGGCGCGGTGGCTGATCGAGACGCCGTGGCTGGCGCGCATGCCGCCGAAGCCCCAGCGCTTCATCGCGCCCTGGAAGCCCTTGCCCTGGGTGTGGCCCGAAATGTCGACCATCTGGCCGACCGCGAAGTGCGAAGGGAGGATCGTCGCGCCGACTTCGAGCGCGGCGTCGTCGGCGACGCGGAACTCGGCGACACGCGCCTTGAGCGAAACCTGCGCTTTGGCGAAATGCTCGCGCTGCGGCTTGGCGACGTTCTTCTGCTTGGCCGTGCCCGAGCCGAGCTGCACGGCGACATAGCCGTCACGCTCGGCGTCGCGGACTGCGACCACCTGACAATCTTCGAGCGCCAGGACGGTAACCGGCACATGCCGTCCGTCGTCCTGGAACAGGCGGGTCATCCCGACCTTTTTAGCGATCACGCCGGTGCGCATGATCCATACTCCTACAGAGGCCTGCCGGACCATCCGACAGGCGTGTTCAGCCCAAGTGTGAAGCGAGCCCCGTCCGGGCTGAGTGCTTTCCCGAGGGAAAGCGAGACGGGGGACGCTTGCCCGGCCAAGATGCCCGAAGGCGCGGCCGGAGGTATCCCGATGTCGTAGCCGGCCTAAGCCAGCTTAATCTCAACGTTCACGCCGGCCGCGAGGTCGAGCTTCATCAGCGCGTCCACGGTGGTGGCGTTGGGCTGCACGATATCGAGCAGCCGCTTGTAGGTCCGCACCTCGAACTGCTCACGCGACTTCTTGTCGATGTGCGGTCCGCGGTTCACGGTGAACTTCTCGATCCTCGTCGGCAGTGGAATGGGGCCCCGGATCAGCGCGCCGGTGCGGCGCGCGGTCTCGGCGATTTCGCCGGTCGCCTGGTCGAGCACTCGGTGATCGAATGCCTTGAGGCGGATGCGGATATTCTGGGCTTCCATGTCCAACTACCGATGAGAAAGAGCAAAAACAAAGGCTTGCGCCTCAAAAACCGACCGCCGGGAGAACGAATCCCCCCGGCGGAGCGCGGCCTATATTACTTGGTGATCTTGCTGACAACCCCCGAACCGACGGTCCGGCCGCCTTCACGGATAGCGAAGCGCAGACCCTCGTCCATCGCGATCGGCGCGATCAACTTGACTTCGAGGCTGACGTTGTCGCCCGGCATGACCATTTCGGTGCCCTCGGGGAGGACGACCTCGCCGGTCACGTCGGTGGTGCGGAAGTAGAACTGCGGGCGGTAGTTGGCGAAGAACGGGGTGTGACGCCCGCCTTCGTCCTTCGACAGCACATAGACCTCGGCGGCGAAATCGGTGTGCGGCTTAACCGAACCCGGCTTGCACAGCACCTGGCCGCGCTCGACATCTTCGCGCGCCACGCCGCGGACCAGCGCCCCGACGTTGTCGCCGGCTTCGCCCTGGTCGAGCAGCTTGCGGAACATTTCGACGCCGGTGACGACGGTCTTGCGGGTGTCCTTGAGGCCGACGATCTCGACTTCCTCACCGACCTTGACGATCCCGGTCTCGATGCGGCCGGTCACGACAGTGCCGCGGCCAGAGATCGAGAACACGTCCTCGACCGGCATCAGGAAGGGCTTGTCGGTCGGACGCGGCGGCTGCGGGATGAACTCGTCGACGGCCTTCATCAGCGCGTAGATCGATTCCTTGCCGATGGCGTCGTCGCGCCCTTCGAGTGCGGCCAGCGCCGAACCCGGGATAACTGGGATGTTGTCGCCGTCGAAACCGTAGGAGCTGAGCAGCTCGCGGATTTCGAGCTCGACCAGCTCGAGGATTTCGGCGTCGTCGACCTGGTCGACCTTGTTCATGTAGACGACCAGCTGCGGCACGCCGACCTGGCGCGCGAGCAGGATGTGCTCGCGGGTCTGCGGCATCGGGCCGTCGGCGGCGTTGACCACCAGGATCGCGCCGTCCATCTGCGCCGCGCCGGTGATCATGTTCTTCACATAGTCGGCGTGGCCCGGGCAATCGACGTGGGCGTAGTGGCGGTTGGCGGTCTCGTACTCGACGTGCGCGGTCGAGATGGTGATGCCGCGCTCACGCTCTTCGGGCGCCTTGTCGATGTTGGCATAGTCGGTGAACGTGGCGCCGCCGGTCTCGGCCAGCACCTTGGTGATCGCCGCGGTCAGCGTGGTCTTGCCGTGATCGACGTGGCCGATCGTGCCGATGTTGCAGTGCGGCTTGGTCCGCTCGAATTTTGCCTTCGCCATGTTCTTTCCTTTACAGCGCGCCGCCTTGAAACAGCAGGCCGCGCCTCGTGCTCAAACTTGCGGGTGGAACGGGTTCCGTCCCTGGACACGAGCGGCTCGGCCACTGCCAAGTCGCTCGCGAAGGCGCGCCCATAGCGAGAGATTCGCGCGAAAGCTAGGGGTTATTTCGCCGCGGCCCGCCCCTCAAGTCAGCACCTTCGCCATGCGCTGGAGCGGAACGTCGACCCCGTCGACCGCGACCATCTCGAGCGGGGCGGAGGCGCGGTAGCCGCAGCGTTCGTAAAGCGGGACGCCGGCGGCGGTGCCCATCAGTTCGACCCGCGAAAACCCCGCCGCGCGCGCCGCGCTCTCGCACAGGTTTAGGACCAGGCTGCCAACCCCGCAGCGGACGAAATCGGGATCGGTGTACATCGCGCGGACCCTGGCGGCGTCGCGCGCCGGGTCGAGCCACGCGGGCTCGCGCGCGACGATGCTGTCGTCGCCGCCGAACAGCGTGGCGCGCCGGCTCCACCCGCCACACCCGGCGATCCGCCCGCCGCTTTCGACAACGAAATAGGTGCCGTCATCGACAAGCTGGCTGTCGAGCCCCATCACCTTGTGGCTCGCCGCGACTTGCGCTGGGGTGAGGAATTCATCCTGGAGCTGCTCGATCGACCGGGTCATGACTTCGCGTAGCGCAGGTATGTCGGCTGCCATCGCCACACGATGGTCGAACCGCGGCGTCATCGCTTGCCCCGATAGCGCCCGGCCTCCCGCAAACAAACGGGCGGGAGAGCTTGCGCTCCCCCGCCCCATGTTTGCCGAGGTCGTTCGGGCGTCAGTACTTGACCTTCAACCGGGCGTACCAGAACCCGCCGTTGATCCCGAACGGACCGCCCGAGCGCGGATAGATCGAACCGTTCGCCAGGCTTCCGGTCAGGGCATAGATCGGGTTGTCGATCGTCGCCTGGATCTTGTCGGGATAGGTGTTGAAGATGTTGTTGGCGCCGACCGTCAGGGTGTAGTGATCCATGAAGGTGTAGCTGACATCCAGATCGGTGATGAACTTGGCGCTGAAGTGCTGTCCATCGATGATCGCCGCACCGGCGACGTTGCCTGCACGGATCGGGTAGTCGTTGGAAACCCGCCATTCGCCATAGTAGCTCTCACGCACGTTCAGCGTGAAATCGCCCAATTGCCAGTTGGCGGCGAAGTTGGCGCGATGCGCCGGGGCGAGGTACTTGATGTCGATCAGCTGGGTGACACCGATGACCCCCGGGTCCGACCGCGTGACCTTGCTACGGTTATAGTTGTAGGCCAGCGTCAGGTTCAGTTTGCCGCCGCCGAGCTCGGTGCGAAGCGTGCCGACCACGTCGACCCCCTTGGTCACCGTATCGAAGCCGTTGGTGAAGTACTGGACCGATCCGCCCACGCCCACCCCGGCCAAGGCCGGCAGCGCGACGATATCGGAGGCGATGACATTGAAGGTCTTCGAGATGCCGATCCGGTCCTTCACCTTGATCGAATAGCCGTCGACGGTCAGGGTAAAGTTGTTGGCGGGCTTGAACACCATGCCAGCGCCGTAATTGACCGAGCGTTCCGGACCCAGCGTGGTGGCGCCGAAATACTGCGCGATGTTGCTGGTCACCGGATAGGTGCCGACCTGGACCTGATCGCCCGCGATGAAGGTGGTGGTCAGGATCTGGACGTTGCTCTGCCCCGGCGACGGCGCGTGGAAGCCGGTGCCGACCGTGCCGCGCAGCGAGAAGGTGTCGGTCACCTTCCACAGCCCGTTGAGCTTGGCCACGAAAGCGCCGCCGAAGCTCGAGTAATGCTCATAACGCCCGGCGATGCCCGCGCTGAAGGTCTCGGAGACGTCGCCCTCGAGCCCGACGTAAGCGCCGTAGCTATCGAGGCTGTTCTTGCCGGCGAAGGTCGGGCTGGTGCCGCCGTAGCCGCTCGCGCCCGGGGGCATGGTCACCCGCGAGTTGAACACATAGACCCCCGGTGCGGTCTCGCGATAGGTGTCCTGCACGGCGTATTGACCGGCCCCGTACGACTGCAGGTCGCCCTCGGTCGCTTCATAGCTCTCGCGACGGTATTCGAGCCCGGCCGAGAGGGTCAGCGGACTGGCCATCCCGGCGTCGATCTCGTGCGCGATGTCCAGGTTCGCGTTGAGTTCGGTCTGGATCAGCTTGCCGAATTCGAACGAGGTCTGGGTAGTCGGCCCGAACGAGGGGCTCAGCGAGCTGTTCATCGAAAGGTCGAGCTGCTGCTTGCTCGCCGAGACCGAGAGATCGTATTTGATCGCGCTGGCATCGCCGCCCTTGAACCCGGCGACGCCGAAGATCTGGTCGTTTATGCCCACGAACCGCGGGGTGAAGCCGGCGGGATAGAGCGTGGTGAAATTGTAGGTCGCTTGGGTGTTGGCAAGGTTGGAGAACACCCACCCGGAAGCCGGGCAGGTCGCGTTACCGGCCGGGCAGCGAGTCAGGAAGACCGGATGCGAAAACGCGGCGTTGGCGCCCTGGTTGACCAACTTGTTGGTGGTCCCGTCGAACACGGTGAAGCCGGTGATGGTCACCGGCGGGCGATAGTTGAAGCTCTGGTCGGCCTCGGAATGGGCGAGGTTGCCGAACAGGTAGAGCTGGCTGTTGTCACCGACGTCGAATTCGGCGTTGAGGACGAACTTGTAGCCGTGGTTGGGCGAAGAACCCCAGATCTGCGAGGGGCCGGGATAGTTCGGCAACTGGCTGGCCAGGGCAGGGAACATCTGGGCAAAGGCGACCGAATGCGGCCGGGTCGCGCCGCGGCTGGTGCCCTCGCTGTCGGAATACTCGCCGGCGATGTTGACGAAGCCGGCGTCACCCAGCTTGAACCCGGCGGCGCCGGCGATCTGCCAGGTCCGGCCGTTGTTACCGAACGGGGTTACCGGGCCGCCGTCGTCGAAGTGCTGGCCATAAAGCCCCTGCAGCTCGAAGCCTTCATCGCGGCGCAGCCCGTAGTTGAGCACGCCGCCGATCGCGTCCGAGCCGTATTGCGCGGTCGCGCCGTCGCGCAGGATCTGCAAGTTGGAAATGGCGATCGAGGGGATCGAGGAAATGTCCGAACCTTGCGAACCGAACGACAACGCCGTGTCGCCCCCGGTATAGACTTGGACCAGCGGCGAGCGGTTGAAGCGCTTGCCGTTGATCATCACCAGGATGTTGTCGGCCGGCAGGCCGCGCAGCGATGGCGCGCGGACAAAGGTCGAGGCGTCCGAAATCGTGTTCTGCGGCACGAAGAACGACGGCACCAGGTTCTTGACCGCATCGAGCATGTTCGGGGTCGGCTGCGAATTGAGGTCGGCCGCACCGATCACGTCCACCGGCGAGGCCGAATCCGTCACCGAGCGGTCGGTGCGGCGGGTGCCGATGACCACGACTTCGGTTTCACCCTCGTCGTCGGCCGCATCGGCAGCCGGGGTTCCCTGCGCCAGCGCCGGCGCCGCCGGGAGCAAGGCCAGCATGGCGACCCCGCAGGCCAGACGAGTCATGAACGACGAAGCATTTCGCAGGTTACGCATCGGTATTCCCCCCAATCAGCCAAGCCGGCAATATTCGCCAACTCGATCGCGGGGCAAGCTTATCGAAGACTACCCGCGAGAAAAGGGGGACGCGGCGATTTCCGGGTGACTGTGGCAGCAATGCCGCAACCGCGCTAAGCAGCGCGGGATGCACATGACCCACGTCTCGGACGCTCCGGCCGCCTCCGCCATCGGTTTCGACGACATCCTCGCGGTCGATATCCGCGTCGGGCGGATCGTGAGCGCCGAAGCGGCGGAAGGGCTGCGTAAGCCAGCCTACCGTATGGCGATCGATTTCGGCGCGACCATCGGCCTGCGCAAGAGCACCGCCCAGGTGACCGAGAACTACACTCCAGAAGCGCTGGTCGGGCGGCTGGTGATGGCGGTGGTCAATTTCCCGCCGCGCCAGATCGGCAAGGCGGTGTCCGAGGTGCTGACCCTGGGCTTTCCGGACGAAACCGGCGCGGTCGTGCTGTGCAGCCCCGACCGCGCCGTTTCTCTCGGCAGCCGCCTGTTCTAGCCAGGCGCTGGCCGGCGCTTAGGCCAGCCGTTCCTTGACCTCGGCCGCGACGTTGGCCGGGACCTCGTCGTAGTGCGAGAAGAACATCGAGTAGTTGGCCCGCCCCTGGGTGAACGAGCGCAGCTGGTTGACGTAGCCGAACATGTTGGCGAGCGGCACCTGGGCCTCGACGACCTGGGCGTTGCCCCGGCTGTCGGTGCCCTGGATCTGGCCGCGGCGGCTGTTGAGATCGCCGATCACGTCGCCGAGGTACTCCTCGGGGCTGACCACCTCGACTTTCATGATCGGCTCGAGCAGCTTGATCCCCGCCTTCTGCGCGGCTTCGCGCATCGAAGCGCGACCGGCGATTTCGAAGGCGAGCGCCGAGGAGTCGACGTCGTGGTAGGCGCCGTCATAGACCTCGATGTCGAAGTCGATGATCGGGAAGCCAACGAGGCTGCCGGAAGCGGCGGTTTCGCGCATGCCCTTCTCGATCGAGGGGATATATTCCTTGGGAATATTGCCGCCCTTGATGTTGTCGCTGAAGGTAATCCCACTGCCACGTTCGCCCGGGGTGACCTTGAACTTCACCCGCGCGAACTGGCCCGACCCGCCCGACTGCTTCTTGTGGGTGTAGTCGATGTCGACCGATTTCGCGAGGTATTCGCGGTAGGCGACCTGCGGCGCACCGACATTGGCCTCGACCTTGAACTCGCGGCGCATGCGGTCGACGATGATGTCGAGGTGGAGCTCGCCCATCCCCTTGATGATCGTCTGGCCCGATTCATGGTCGGTCGAAACGCGGAAGGACGGATCCTCGGCCGAGAGACGGTTGAGCGCGACGCCCATCTTCTCCTGGTCGGCCTTGGTCTTGGGCTCGACCGACAGCTCGATCACCGGATCGGGGAATTCCATCCGCACAAGCACGATCGGCGTGCGCTCGGCGCACAGCGTAACGC
>JBOHIC010000249.1:0-7376 GCA_050725835.1 Novosphingobium sp. | reverse complement strand
TCTTAGTCCGGACCCGCGCAGGGGATGTGGCCTGCTTGTTCAGCCAAGCGATAATGGCCTCGGCTGTCAGCTTCCCGACCACTATGCTCCCAAGGTCCGGCCGTATGATTGCCTCGATGCGGCGGCGCGTGTTTGCAAGATCGCGGCCTTGGAAGCCTGCCAAATAATCGTCGAGCGCATCGGAGACAGTGTAGTCACCTGTCCGCCTTCCCTCATTCCTGTGAAGCAGTTCCAGCCACTTGCGCGCGGCATCTTGGGCTTGCCGAAAGTTGAGAATGACGGACCCGTCAGCATCAGCGTGATCGTCGGCCTCACCGAGTGTCGTGCGCTGATAGTTGGTCGCACCACCAGGCGCACGATGCCGGGCAACCCACTTGCCGACCAGGCGGCCGCGATAATAGCCTAGATGCTCGCCCTCATTGAGGGTCAGCCAATACGGCTCCTTCCGCTCAGGAAGGCGAATCCGCTGCTCGCGCTTCGATAATTTCGCATCGATAACAGTCCGGGCCATGCCAATCCTACCGCCTTCCGTAACGCTTCCGTAATATCCACTGGCAAATGTGTGTGGACACTGGGAGACGAGTAACGGCGAGGCTGGCAGAAATCCAGAGTTTCCTAGAGTCTCTGCGTTTCTCCTGATGCAACGATAATGCCGTGTAAGAGCCCTCTCACGGCTGAAACACGGGTTCGAATCCCGTAGGGGTCACCAGCATTCTCTGTCATCAAACTGTCATCGGCGCAGTCGATGGGCTAGGGCGATGCGGTTCATGTCCGGCACGCGCGCCATCCCCGTCGCCGGGCTCGTCCTGGCCCTGCTTGCCGCGGTCGGCATGGTCGTCGCCGGGGCGGACTGGTGGCTGACGCTGGCGGTGCTGGTGCTCTGGGCCGGATCGTTGTGGCTCGCTCTTCCCGCCGCCGAAGCCCCGGCCCTGCGGATCGACCCCGGCGAGGTTTCGCGCGACGCGGTGATCGACGCGCTCGAGCCGCTGGGCACCCCGCTGCTGGTGCTCGACCGAACCAGGATCGTCATCGCCAACGCGGCGGCGCGCACTGCGCTTGGTCCCCACATCGTCGGCCAGGACGCGCGTATCGCGCTGCGCCACCCCGAAGCGATGCGGCTGATCGAGGCGGGCGACGGCGAGAGCGTGACCATCCCCGGCTTTACGGGCATGAAATCGCTGTGGCAGCTGACCCGGCGCGATCTTGGCGAAGGGCGCTGGCTGATCGAGCTATCCGACCGCACCGCGGAGGCCGACATCGGGCGCGCCCATACCGATTTCGTCGCCAACGCCAGCCACGAACTGCGCACCCCGCTGGCTTCGGTAATCGGCTACGTCGAGACCCTGGGCGACGATGCGCAGGCGGTCGACGAGGCCACGCACAAACGCTTCCTCGGCACGGTCCTGGCGGAAGCAAAGCGGATGCTCTCGCTGGTCGAGGACTTGATGAGCCTGTCGCGGATCGAAGCCGAGAAGCACGACCGCCCGGGCGACGCGGTCGATCTCGCCCAGCTCGCTGCGCGGGTCGCCGGCGAGGTCGGGTCCATCCATGGCAAGGACCGGATGAAACTGGTCGCCGGGCATGACGCCGCGGCCGTCGCGGCCGATCCCGGCCAACTCGAGCAGCTTCTGCGCAATCTCATCGACAATGCGCTCAAATATGGCGGCGAAAACGCGCCGGTGACGATCGCGATCGCCGCGGAGCACGGCGATGTCGTGCTGTCGGTGCGCGACGAAGGCCCCGGCATCGCCGCCGAACACCTCCCCCACCTGACCCGCCGGTTCTACCGCACCGACCCAGGGCGCAGCCGCGCCTGGGGCGGCACCGGGCTCGGG
Source organism: Novosphingobium sp. (assembly GCA_050725835.1). GTDB lineage: Bacteria > Pseudomonadota > Alphaproteobacteria > Sphingomonadales > Sphingomonadaceae > Novosphingobium. The sequence continues at coordinate 5,541 of JBOHIC010000249.1, read as the reverse complement.
CTGGCGATCGTCAAGCACATCGCCGAACGCCACCGGGCGCGGCTCGACATCGCCAGCACGGCGGGAGTCGGAACCACCGTGACGGTGACCTTTCCGGCGCTCGCCGCGCCGGTCGAAGCCGTGTCATAAACCTGTCATGGAACACGCCCAGAGGCGGTTGCGGAAACCCGCAAACGGAGATGCGCCGATGACCAAACCCGCCCTGTTCTTGTGCACCGCCGCGGCGCTCGCGCTGACCGGCTGCGGCAGCCAATCGACCTCGCGCGAGCAGATCCGCGCGGTTGGCTCCTCTACCGTGTTCCCCTTCGCCAAGGCCGTGGCGGATTCGCTCGCCAAGTCGAACAGCGCGATCAAGTCGCCGATCGTCGAATCGACCGGGACCGGCGCGGGGATGAAGCTGTTCTGCGCCGGGGTCGGGGTGCAGCACCCCGATATCGAGAACGCGTCGCGGCGGATCAAGAAGTCGGAATATGAGGATTGCGCCAAGAACGGTGTCACGGACATCGTCGAAATCCAGGTCGGGCTCGATGGCATCGCCTTCGCCGAAGCCAAAGGCGGGCTCGGCCTCGCGCTGACCGCGACCGACGTTTACAAGGCGCTCGCCGCCAACCCCTATGGCCAGCCCAACACCGCCAAAACCTGGGCCGACGTCAACCCGGCCTTCCCGGCCGAACAGATCCTGGTATACGGTCCGCCCTCGACCTCGGGCACCCGCGATGCGCTCAAGGAACTGATCCTGACCAAGGGCTGCGATGCCGACCCGGCGATGAAGTCGCTCAAGGACAGCGACAAGGAAAAGCATGACAGGCTCTGCACCGAAGTGCGCAGCGACGGCGCTTATGTCGATTCGGGCGAGAACGACAACCTGATCGTCAAGAAGCTCGAAGCCAATCCCAAGGCGGTGGGGATTTTCGGGTTCTCCTATCTCGAAGAGAAGGCCGACAAGCTAACCGGCCTAACCATGGGCGGGATCGAGCCGACCTACGCCTCGATTTCCGACTTCAGCTATCCCGGCGCGCGGCCGCTCTACATCTACGTCAAGGCCGCGCACGTCGGCGCGATCCAGGGACTCAAGGAATTCGTCGCCGAGTGGGCGAAGTCGTGGGGCAAGGATGGGCTGCTGGCCAAGCAAGGCATGGTGGTTTCGCCCGACGCGGTCCAGGCCGGCAACGCCGACATCGCCGCCAAGCTGACCTTGCTCGATCCGAGCAAGCTGAAGTAGCCGCGCCGCCGCGATGTCGCCTGCCATTCCCGTCCTGCTCGCGATCGCGCTGGGCCTGATCGGATGGCTGGCGGCGCGCGGTCGCGCCCAGGCATTTCGTCGCGGCGGCGGCGCCCATTCGCTGCCGGTCTATCACGGCTGGTACGTCGCCTTGTGGGCGGCGGTCCCGGCGATCGGGTTCGCGCTTGCGTGGATGGCGCTGAGCCCCGGGCTGGTGCTGGGCGAGGTCCTGGTCAGCCCGGCCGCGGCTCAACTGCCCGCCTTCGGCATCCAGCGCGACGCGATCCTCGCCGAAGCGCAAACCCTCGCCGGCGGCGGCGCGGCGGCCGCATTCCACCCCGAAGCGTCCGCGCTGGTCGATCCGTTCCGCGCCGCCCTGGCGAAGTTCGGCTCGGTCGGGATCGTCGTCACCGCGCTGCTCGGACTCGCCGGGGGCGGCTTCGGTTTCGTCCGCCTGCGCCCCGATTTCACCGCGCGCACACGGGTCGAACGCGCGGTGATGGCGGCGCTGCTGCTCGCCTCGCTCGTCGCCATTTTCACCACGCTGGGCATCCTGGTTTCGCTGCTGTTCGAAACGGTGCGCTTCTTCGGCCAGGTTTCGCCGTTCGACTTCCTGCTGGGAACCCACTGGGGACCCGATCCGATGGCGGACCCGAGCACGGTGCGCGGCGACAGTTACGGCGCGCTGCCGCTGTTCTGGGGGACTATCTTCATCGGCGCGATCATTGCGATGGTGGGCGCAATCCCGCTCGGACTGATGAGCGCAATCTACCTCACCCAATACGCCTCGCCGAAGCTGCGCAAATGGATGAAGCCGCTGCTCGAGATCCTCGCCGGCGTGCCGACGGTGGTCTACGGCTATTTCGCCGCGCTCACCGTCGCTCCGATAATCCGCGATTTCGGCCAGGCAATCGGCGTGGCCAGCGCCTCGAGCGAGAGTGCGCTCGCCGCTGGCGTGGTGATGGGGATCATGATCATCCCGTTTGTCTCATCGATGGCCGACGATTCGATCGCGGCGGTACCGCAGTCGATGCGCGACGGCAGCCTGGCGATGGGCGCGACCACCTCCGAAACGATCAAGAAGGTCCTGATTCCCGCCGCGCTCCCCGGGATCGTCGCGGGGATCATGCTCGCGGTCAGCCGCGCTATCGGCGAGACGATGATCGTGGTCATGGCGGCGGGCGCAACCGCGCGGCTCACTGCCAATCCTTTCGAGACGATGACCACGGTGACCTTCCAGATCGTCGCGATGCTCACCGGCGAAGGGAGTTTCGACCATCCCGCGACGCTCTCGGCCTTCGCGCTCGGCTTCGTGCTGTTCCTGGTGACGCTGGCGCTCAATTTCGTCGCGCTGAGCGTCGTCAAGCGGTTCCGCGAAGCTTATGAGTAGCGTCCCCGCCCAGCTTCGGAGGCGTTACGCCGCCGAGCGCCGGTTCCGCGCGCTCGGGCTCGGCGCGGTGGTGTTCTCCGCGCTCGTGCTGGCCTTCCTGCTGTGGACGATGACCGCCAACGCGGTCGGCGGATTCAAGCGCGCCGAGCTGCGCTTCGCGATCGATTTCACCAGCGGCGTGCTCACGGCCGATCCCTCGCAGCTCCAGAGCCCGGGGGCGATGCAGGCGCTCGAAGGCGCCGGGCTGGCCGAGGTCGTCAGGTTCGCCGCCGCGCAGCAGGTCGGCGATCCCGCCGCCGCCGAACTTGCCGACGACGCCTGGCGCGAGGTCGCGAGGCAGTTGATCGCCGATCCCTCTCGGCTCTCCGGCAAGCTCGCGGTGTCGTTGCCGGTGAGCGACGACTTCGCCGCAGCAATGCGCGGCGAAGGACCGCCGGACCGCGTCGCGCTGGCGGCGATCCACACCAAGAGCGGCGCGCTGGTCCGCGTGATCGATTGGGGCTTCCTTTCTCGTTCCGATGCAACCGGGCCGCAAGCGGTGGGGATCTGGGGCGCGCTCAAAGGCTCGATGCTGACCATGCTGGTGACCCTGCTCCTGGCCTTCCCGGTGGGGGTGCTGGCGGCGGTCTATCTCGAGGAATACGCCCCGCGGAACCGCTGGACCGACCTGATCGAGGTTTCGATCAATAACCTTGCCGCGGTGCCCTCGATCATCTTTGGGCTGCTCGGGCTCGCGGTGTTCCTTGCCATATTTCCCAATTTCCGCTCGGCCCCGCTGATCGGGGGGATGACCCTGGCGCTGATGACCATGCCGGTGATCGTCATCTCGGGGCGCAACGCGATCAAGGCAGTGCCGCCCTCGATCCGCGACGCCGCGCTCGCGGTCGGCGCGAGCCGGGTGCAGACCGTGTTTCACCACGTCCTTCCGCTCGCGCTCCCTGGGGTGCTTACCGGGACCATCATCGGCATGGCGCGCGCACTGGGCGAAACCGCGCCGCTGCTGATGATCGGTATGCGCGCCTTCGTAGCCACGCCGCCCGACGGCTTCACCTCGCCATCGAGCGTGCTGCCGGTGCAGATTTTCCTGTGGTCGGACGAAATCGACCGCGGTTTTGTCGAGCGCACCTCCGCCGCGATCATCGTCCTGTTGCTGTTCCTGCTGGCGATGAACGGCCTCGCCATTTACCTTCGCAACCGCTTCGAGAAACGCTGGTGACCACTTTCCACGAGTTAGACCCTGTCCAGGCCAAGATCAGCGCCCGCGACGTCTCCGTCTATTACGGCGACAAGCGCGCGATCGACGACGTCTCGATCGACATCCCGACCGAATATGTCACCGCCTTCATCGGCCCCTCGGGCTGCGGCAAATCGACCTTCCTGCGCGCGCTCAACCGGATGAACGACACCATCCCCGGGGCACGGGTCGAAGGCGAAATCAGCCTCGACGGCGAGGACATCTACACCTCGGGCATGGACGTGGTGCAGCTGCGCGCGCGAGTGGGCATGGTGTTCCAGAAGCCCAATCCCTTCCCCAAGACGATTTACGAGAACGTCGCCTACGGCCCGCGCATCCACGGCCTTTCGGCCAACCGCGGCGAGCTCGACGCGATCGTCGAGAAGTCGCTCAGGCGCGCGGGGTTGTGGGACGAGGTCAAGGACCGGTTGGCCGAGAGCGGCACCGCGCTTTCGGGCGGACAGCAGCAGCGGCTGTGCATCGCCCGGGCGATCGCGGTCGATCCCGAGGTGATCTTGATGGACGAGCCCTGCTCGGCGCTCGACCCGATCGCAACCGCGCGGATAGAGGAGCTGATCGACGAGTTGCGCGGCCGCTATGCGATCGTCATCGTCACCCACTCGATGCAGCAGGCGGCGCGGGTTTCGCAGCGCACCGCCTTCTTCCACCTCGGCCGGATGGTCGAATATGGCAAGACCTCGGACATCTTCACCAATCCACGTGAAGAGCGCACGAAAGATTATATAACCGGACGTTACGGGTAGAACATAAGATGGCACACGAACACACCGTCAAAGCCTTCGATGACGACATCACCCGCCTTCGCGGGCTGATCGTGGAGATGGGCGGGCTCGCCGAGCTGTCGCTCAGCGAAGCCATGATCGCGCTGACCAAGGGCAATCAGGAACTCGCCCTCGGGGTGGTCGCGCGCGACAAGCAGATCGATTCGCTCGAGGCCGAGATTGACCGCCTCGCGGTGCGGATCATCGCGCTGCGTGCGCCGATGGCCGACGACCTGCGCGAAGTGATCGCCGCGCTCAAGATCGCCGGGGTAATCGAGCGGATCGGCGACTATTCGAAGAACATCGCCAAGAGCGCCGACAAGATCGAGGGCCGCAAGCGGTTCGAACCCTTGACCCTGGTTCCGGCAATGGCCGATGTGGCGCGGGCGATGGTGCATGACGTGATGACCGCCTATGCCGCGCGCGATGCCGCGCTGGCCGCCGAAATCGTCGCTCGCGATGACAAGGTCGATGCCTTTTATGAGAGCATCTTCCGTAATCTTGTCAGCTATATGGTCGAAAATCCTGCAACAATTTCGAGCGCCGCGCAGCTGTTGTTCGTGGCCCGCAATATCGAACGGATAGGCGACCATGCTACCAATGTCGCCGAGATGGTCTATTTCGCAGCGACCGGCGACTATCTGACCGACCGCGAAGATCGGGGCTGAGCCGATGCCCGCACCGCGCTTGCTGCTGGTCGAGGACGATCCCGCACTCGCCGAGCTGCTCGAATTTCGTTTCAAGGCCGAAGGCTATGCGGTCTCGGTCACCCCGGATGGCGACGAAGCACTATTGCTCGCCGCCGAGGAAGCGCCCGATCTGGTGGTGCTCGACTGGATGATCGAGGGGACCAGCGGGATCGAGGTCTGCCGCCGCCTGCGCCGCGACAAGGCCACCGCGCACGTCCCGATCA
>JBOHIC010000248.1:0-16261 GCA_050725835.1 Novosphingobium sp. | reverse complement strand
GGGCGGCGCCGGCCCTGGCCGAGCCGGCGGCGGGGCCGGGCGGCGGTTACTGGGTCCACCTCGCCGCGGCGCAGGACGGCGAGCAGGCGATGGAAGTCGGCGCGGTCGGTCAGCGCACCGCGGGCGTGTTCACCAGCGCTCTGGTCGAGACGATGACCGCGACTCCCTACGCCAGCTTCGCCGACATCATCCGCGAGGTTCAGGCCAAGGTCGCCGCGCGCGGGCGGGCCGCGCAGAACCCATTGGCCGAAGGCGACGGCCTCAAGGCGATGCTCGGCCGCGCTCCCGAGGGCGGAACGAGCTTCGACGTCGCGCTCGAGGCGGGCCTGCCCGTGCTCAAGGCGGGGCGGCTCTCGGGGGTGACGAGCGGTTCGCGCTTCGCGCTGTTTCGCCGCCGCGACGAGGCCTTCGCGCCGGGTGCGGTCCCGTTGGTCACCGCCGAAGCGGCGGCGGTGAGCGACTTTTCCGCGCAGCTCAAGCCGGTCGAAGGCGCGCTCGGCGAATGGCCGCCGCTGATGGTCGCGGTCGAGACCCAGCACGCTTTCGGTGATGCCCAGGTGCGGGTCGCCAACCGCATGGCCAATCCGCTCGAACGCAAGGCGGTCGAGGCCGCGCTGTTCAAGACCGGGATGGTCACGATCGGGTCCGATCCACAGGTCCAGATCGCGCCGCGTCCCGGGACCCCGGGCGAGGCGATCCTGCTCAGCGGCGACGGGACCGAAATCGGCCTGCTCGGCGCGGTCGCCGACGCCGATTTCGCCGATCGGCTCGCACGCAAGCTCAAGAAGGTGCTGCGCGCCCAGCAGCTGCTCGCGCTGCGTACCGATCCGGCCAAGGCCGGTCTCAGCCTGTGCCTCGACGACAGCGCCTACGATCCGTTCGAAGGCGGCTGTCCGCCGCTCGAGCGGCGCAACGTGCGGGTGGTCAAGCGGGGCGAGCGGGCCTTCACCACCGTAATCAACCAGGCCGAAGCGCCGCGTTACCTCTACGTCTTCGGGATCGACCCGAGCTTCGGGGTGGCGCTGGTCTATCCCAAGCCGGGGGTGTCGGACGCGCCGCTGGCGCAGCACAAGCCGCAGCGCGAGGTCGACGATCCGGTGGTGCTCAAGACCCCGGGGACCTACTATTTCGTCACCCTGGCCACCGCGGCGCCGATCAACGCCGCCGCGCTCGAGCAGCAGGGCACCCGCGCGCGCTCGGGAACCGCCTGCAACAGCGTGCTCGAGAAGCTGCTGTGCGATGCCGCCGAGGGCAAGCGCGACGCCGCCGCGCCCAAGGTCGGCCCGTGGACCGCACGGTTCGATACGGTGGTGGTGGAATAGGGGGAAGTGCGGATGAGGCGTATCGCAGTCGTGATGCTTGTTGCCGGGTCGGCGGGGCTTGCCGCCAATGCCGCGCCCGACGATCCCTTCGCCCCCGAAACCGTCCCGACCAGCGCCGCCACCCCGGTCCCGCTCGCGGGCGAGGAGGATGGCGTGGTCCTCGACGAGCAGGGGCGGATCGTCAATGGCCAGCCCGCCAAAGGCCCGGTGCCGTGGCAGGTGGAGATCTATTCGACCTACGATTATGCCGCCGAGCGCCTCGCCGACCGCGCCCGTCCGGTGGGCGCGCCCGATCCGACCAAGCTCTATCTCAAGGAGCGCGCGGCCTTTGACATTTCGCACACCTGCGGGGGCTCATACATCGGCGACGGGTGGGTGCTGACCGCCGCGCACTGCGTCCCGACCACCGCCGCGGGCGCCCCGCTCAACCTGTTCACCCAGCGCCGCATCCGGATGGGGACCAAGAACCTGAGCACGGGCGGCGCGACATACGCGATCGAGCGGGTCGCGGTCCACGGCGGGTGGATCAAGGGCGACAAGCCGGGCCAGGGCCTGCACGACATCGCCCTGATCAAGGTCAAGGAGCAAGGCCAGACCGCGCGGCTCGGCGCGGCGCTGCGCGCGATCCACCTGCAGGATCCCCGCCAGAGCCTCTATCCGCGCGAACCGTTGATCGTGACCGGGTGGGGTTGGCAGGGCGCGCGCGACGAAGACGATCCCAAGCGGCTCGATCGCAACGGCAAGCTGCAGAAGGTGCCCTCGGGTCTGCGCGAGGCGGGCGGCGTGCTGCTGCCGCGCAGCGCGTGCTCGGCGGTGGACGGTCTGGCCGCGCGAACCGGCCCGGGCATGCTCTGCGTCGGGCCCGACGCGAAGCAGGCCGACGCCTGTCAGGGCGACAGCGGCGGACCGCTGACCCGCGGCCTGCACACCGGCGAACAGCCCTATGATGGCGGGATCGACCGGGTGCTGGTGGGGGCGGTTTCGACCGGGATCGGCTGCGCCACCGGGCTGCCGGCGATCTACACCAACGTCGCCAACTATTCCGAATGGATCGTCCGCGCCAAGCGGGTTCCGGCGGCGCGGCGCACCCGGGTCTGGTAAAACGGAAAACGCGGCGGGTCGCCCCGCCGCGCCTCCGGCTGCGGCTTACTTGTCGTCGGGGCCGCGATCGTCGGGACCGCGATCGTCCGGTCCGCGGTCGTCCGTCGTGGCGGCGGCGCTGGCCGCATCCGCGGGAGCCGCGGCGGCGTCGGTGGCTGCGGCGGTGGCGTCCGCGGCGGCGGTTTCGGTCGTTGCAGCGGCTTCGGTCGCGGCGGGCTCAGCGGCCTTTTCACCGCATGCCCCCAGAGCCATCGTCGCCACGGCCAGGCCGGCGGCGGTCATCAATTTGCGCATGGCATTCCCCCCTTTTTGTGTTTGGGAAATCGAGGCTACACGAAGCCGACCGACTTTAGCAATTCGGCAAATTCGGGGCGGCTGCGCAGCGGCGCGAGCAGCGGATCGACCCTCATCTGGACCAGCCCGCTGTCGGCCAGCCGCCGCGCCGCCTGGAGCTCGGCGATCGCCCGGTCGGCCTCGCCCCACTGGGCGAGGACGCGGGCATATTCGTAGTGGCTCTTCTCGCCATAGAGCGCGACCATCTTGTCGAACGCGGCCTGCGCCTCGGCGCCGCGACCCTGGCGCCGGGCAAGGATGGCGGTGCCGGCGAGGCGCCGTTCCTCGTTGGGTTCGGCCGCGAACGATGCGGCGGCTTCGGGATACTTTCCCTGAATCAGCTGGATGAAACCGATCGCCGCGCGCGCTCCGTAAAGCTTGGGGTTGAGCGCCAGCGCGCGCTGGTAACCGGCGATCGCGGCATCGAGCTGGCCGGCGGCGAGGGCGATGTCGCCGACCGAACGGAAGGTCCGGGGGTTGAGCGGGTCGAGCGCGGAAGACTGCTGGATCGCGGTCTGCGCCGCCGCCGTATCGCCGAACCGGGAACGGAAAATCGCGTAGCGGCTAAGCACGTCGGCGTCGCCCTGGCCGAGCGCAAGCGAGCGCTGGTAGGACTCCTGCGCGCCTTTCATGTCGAGCTCGCCGACCATGATTGCGAACCCCAGCGCCGAATGCGCTTCGGCGAGTTCGGGCGCGAGTTCGACCGCGCGCCGCCCCGCCGTCACCGACTTGCGATAGAGCTGGATGCGCTCGGCCGGGCTGGCATGGAGGTTGGCGATCACCGCGAGTGCGCGCGAGCGCGCGGCATGGGCCGCGGCATAGCCGGGATCGATCCTGATCGCTTCGTCGAATTTGGCCAGCGCTTCGCGGTCTGTGGCCTCGTTGGCCCCGAAATCGTAAAGGTCGCGGCCGCGCAGATAGGCGTCGTAGGCGGCGACGCTGGCGGTGCCGCCCAGCGTCTTGCCGCCGGCCTTGAGCCGGTGCGCCGGGTCGATTTCGAGCGACAGCGCGCTCGCCACTTTGGCTGCGATCTCGTCCTGCATGGCGAAGATGTTGACCAGCGGGCGCTCGAAGCTCTCTTCCCACTCGGTCACGCCGGTCTTGCCCGCGACCAGCTCGACCGAAATCTTGATCGCGTCGCCGGCGCGCCGCACCGTCCCGTCGAGGAAATAGGCGACGCGCAGCTTGCGGGCGATCGTTTGCGCGTCCGCAGTGCGCTCGCGGAACACGTTGGACGAGGTCTGCGCGGCGACCTGGAGCAGCTCGTTGCGGGTCAGCTGCGCGCGAATCTCGGCGGCGAGCCCGTCGGAGAAATAGGCCTGCTCGGGGTCGCCCGAGAGGTTGGTGAATGGCAGCACCGCGATGCTGGTCGCGGCCGCCCCGCCGCCGAGCAGCCCAAAGCGCCACGCCGCAAGCCCGCCCGCGGTTGCGGCCAGCGCCGCCCCGCCGCCGATCAGCGCGCGGCGGCTGACCTGCGGCCCGGCGCTGCGCACGGCCTCGACGTGCGGGCGGTCATGCAGCGCGGCGAGGGTGCGCAGCAGCGCCTGGACCTGCGGCGCCTCGTTGCGCAGTTTCGCCTTGGAGAAGTCGATCACCTGGAATTGGCGGAAGCCCAGCGGCGCTTCGCTGCCGTCGAGCGAGAGCGGCACCAGCACGCGGCGGTCGCGCCCGCGGGTGGCCTCGTCGTGGACCCAGTGCGATCCGGTCGAGGTTTTCGACCACAGCACCACCACCGCCTTGGCCCGCTCGAGCGCGGCTTCGGTGGTGTTGGAGAAGCGCTCGCCCGGATCGAGCAGCCCGTCCCACCAGACCCGGTACCCGGCCGCCTCGATCAGCGCGATGATCGGCAGGGCGCGCTTCTGGTCGTCGCGCGAATAGCTGACGAAGATTGTGCTGTCGGCGGCGGGGCCGGAACCGGTCTGGCTTGAGTCTATTAAGGCCTCGGTCAAGTCGCGCCCCGCATTCCCGGCTCCCTGGCAAACACCCCGCTTTGCCTTCAACGATTTGTAACATAACGTTGCAAGGCGGCAAGCGCCGCGCCGACCGGGGGGTGCATGACCGACCACAGCCTTCACCTGCCCGCCGGGCTCGGCCTGCCGCTGCCGCGGCTGTGCCTGGCGGTGACCGGGCACCGCGAGGTCAACCCGGCTTTCGCCGCCAACCGCGTCGCGATCGTCGCTGCGCTGGCGCGGATTTTCGACGCGGCCGACGCGGTCACCGCGGCGCACGAGGGCGGCGCGGCGACGAGCCGGCTGTTCACCCTGCTCGCCCACGGGGCGGACTTGATGGCGGTCGACGAAGCATTCGAGCGGGGGTGGGAAATCACCGCCCCGCTGCCTTTCGGGCTGGCGCTCAACATCGCGATCAACGCCGATCCGGCGACCGCCGAGGAGGCCCGTGCGCTGCGGCTGGGCGAGCCGGTGGCCGATCCCGCGCTCGCCGCGCGCGCCGCGCACATCCATGCGGTGGCCGCCCGGGCCAGCCTGTTCGAGCTTGCCGAAGCCGACGCCGGGGTCGCCGCGGTGTTCGAGGCGATGCTCGCCGCGCCGGGCGACGGCGCAGCGACGCAGACTTACATCAACCTCGCCTCGGCCCGCGCCGCCGCCGCCGGGCGGGCGATGATCGAGCAGGCCGACGTCGTCGTCGGGATCTGGGACGGAATCTCCCCCGGTGGGATCGGCGGGACCCGTCACACCATCGCCGAAGCGCTCGACATGGGCACCCCGGTGATCTGGCTCGACGCCGCAAACCCGGGCCGGATTGCGTTGCTGCGCCTGCCCGAAGACCTGTTCGCGCTGGGCGAGGCGCCGCGGCTCGATCCGCCGGGCGCGCTCGAGACCGCGTTTCGCGATGCGCTCGCCCCGCCCGAGGCCGACCAGAACGAGCGCGCCATCCGCTTTCATACCGAGCAGTGGCACGCCCGCAGCAAGCGGCGGTTCCACGCCTATCGCCGAATCGAGGCGCTGTTCGGCGGAACTACCTGGCGCGAACGGCTCGCCCCGCTGCGCCAACGCTACGTCGCGCCGCAGGAAGTCGCCGCGACCACCGCTGCGCCGATGCTCGCCGCCGACGATGCGCTGCCCGGCGGCGATCTCGCCTTCACCCGGCGAATGGCGCGCGAAGTGCTCGAACGCTTCGGCTGGGCCGACGGGCTCTCGACCTACCTCTCCGACGCCTATCGCGGCGGGATGACGATGAACTTCGTGCTCTCGGCGCTGGCGATCGTCGCCGGGGTCGCGTTCCTGCCGATGACGGGGATCGTCGATGCCAAATGGCCTTTCGCGCTGAGCGAGTTCCTCCTGCTGGTGTCCATCGTGGCGGTCACCGCGGTGGGCGCGCGGAGGCGCTGGCACGGGCGCTGGTTCGAAACCCGGCGCGTCGCCGAGTATTTCCGCCATGCTCCGATCATGCTGCTGCTCGGGGTTGCGCGACCGACCGGGCGCTGGCCGCGCGGGGCCGACACCGGCTGGCCCGAATTCTACGCGCGCGAGGTGCTGCGCGATCTCGGCCTGCCCGCGGTCAAGGTCGATCGCGCCTATCTGCGCGCGGTGCTCGAAACCTTGCTGCTGCGCCACGCCGCCAACCAGCGCGGCTATCACGAAGCCAAGGCGCAGCGGCTGACGCGGGTGCACCACGGGCTCGACGCCGTGTCCGAAGCGCTGTTCAAGCTCGCGGTGCTCTCGGTGGCGAGCTTCCTCGCGCTGCTCGCCGGGGGTGCACTCGGGCTGTGGCCGGCGCACTGGGCGCACGATTTGTCCAAGCTGTTCACCTTTGCCGGGGTCTCGCTCCCGGCGATCGGCGGCGCGCTCGCGGGGATCCGTTACTTCGGCGATTTCGAGCGCTTCGCCGCGATTTCCGAGATCACCGCCGAAAAGCTCGCCGAAATCGAGGCGCGGATCGCCACCCTGCTGGCGGCTCCGCCCGAGGCGCTGCACTACGCCCAGGTCGCCGCGCTGGCGCATGGGATCGACGACATCGTCGTGAGCGAAATCGAGAACTGGCAGGCGGTTTTCGGGAGCAAGCAGATCGCGGTGCCGGGATAGCGATGACCGGGCAGTGGCAGTTCTGGGTCGATCGCGGCGGGACTTTCACCGATGTCGTCGCGCGCGATCCCGCCGGCGCGCTCCACGTCGCCAAGCTGCTCAGCGAAGACCCCGGGCGCTATGCTGACGCCGCGGTCGCGGCGATGCGGCGATTGACCGGGGTCGACGAAGGCCCGCTCCCCGCCGCCGAACTGCGGATCGGCACCACGGTGGCGACCAACGCGCTGCTCGAGCGCAAGGGCGAGCCGGCGCTGCTGGCGATCACCCGCGGCTTCGGCGATGCGCTGCGGATCGGCACGCAGGAACGACCCGACATTTTCGCGCGCGAGATCGTGTTGCCCGTGCCGCTCTACGCCGAAGTCGCCGAGATCGACGAGCGCATCGGGGCCGACGGCGAAGTGGTCAGCACGCTTGACGAGGCGCAGGTGCTGGCGGCCCTGCAGGCGCGGTTCGACGGCGGCTTGCGCTCGGTCGCGGTGGTGCTGATGCACGGCTACCGCTTTTCCGCGCACGAAGCCGCGGTGGCGCGGATCGCGCGCGAGATCGGCTTCACCCAGGTTTCGGTCAGCCACGAGGTCGCGCCGCTGATCAAGCTGATCGGGCGCGGCGACACCACCCTGGTCGACGCCTACCTCTCGCCGGTGCTGCGGCGCTATGTCGAAGGGCTGCTCGGCGAAGCGGGCGGCGCGGTCGAGGCTCTGTTCATGCAGTCGAGCGGCGGGCTCGCCGGAGCGCGCGCATTTCGCGGCAAGGACGCGGTGCTCTCGGGCCCGGCGGGCGGGATCATCGGCATGGCCCGCACCGCGGAAGAGGCCGGCTTCGACCATGTGATCGGCTTCGATATGGGCGGGACCTCGACCGACGTCTCGCACTACGCCGGCCATTTCGAGCGCGACGGCGAAACCCGCGTCGGCGGCGCGCGCATCCGCACTCCGATGCTGCGGATCCACACCGTCGCGGCGGGCGGCGGGTCGATCTGCGGGTTCGACGGCGTACGGTTCTTCGTCGGACCGCATTCGGCCGGCGCGGTGCCGGGTCCGGCCTGCTATCGCCGCGGTGGTCCGCTGACGGTGACCGACTGCAACCTGGCGCTCGGCAAGATCGTCCCCGACCAGTTTCCGCGGGTGTTCGGGCCGGACGGCGACCAGCCGCTCGACGGCGAGGCGGTGCGCGCGCGGTTGAACCAATTGTGCGGCGACGTGGCGGCCGTCAGCGGGCGGAAAATCACCCCCGAAGCCGCCGCCGAGGGCTTCGTTGCGATCGCCGTCGCCAACATGGCCAACGCGATCAAGGCCATTTCTGTCGGGCGCGGGCACGACGTGACGCGTTACACGCTCGCCTGCTTCGGCGGCGCGGGTGGCCAGCACGCCTGCCTGGTCGCCGCAGCGCTGGGGATGAGCCGGGTGGTGATTCATCCGCTCGCCGGGGTGCTCTCGGCCTACGGCATGGGCCTCGCCGAACGCCGCGAGCTGCGCGAAAAGACCGTTGCGCTGCCGCTGGCTGAGGCGCCGCTCGATGCCGAGGTTGCGGCGCTCGGCGCGGCGGCGCGCGGCGCACTGGCGTCGCAGGGTGTCGCTCCCGCGGCGATCCGAATCGAGGCGACGGCACTGCTGCGCTTCGGCGGTGCCGACAGCACGATCGAAGTCGCGCTTGGCGACGAACCCGCGATGCGCGCCGAGTTCGCATCGCGCTACGCCGAGCGCTTCGGTTTCGCCGGCGAGGGCGAGGTGATCGCCGAGACGCTGCGGGTCGAGGCGGTGGCCGCGCCCGACAGTGGCGGACCGCTCGATTTCGGGCTGCCCGCGAAATCTAAGCCGCCGCTCAAGGTCCGAAGCTGCTTCATGGCCGGCGCGTTTCACGAGACCCCGCTTTACCGCCGCGAGGACCTCGCGGCGGGGTTCGCGCTGGTCGGCCCAGCCATCGTCGTCGATGCTTCGGCGACCACCGTGATCGAACCCGGCTGGACGCTGACGGTCGACCGGATCGGCAATCTCATCCTTGAAAATGCTGCACCCCATGCTGCGCAGCAAAGCGATGATCTATCGAGCGAACCCGATCCGGTTCGGCTCGAGATCATGAGCGGACTGTTCATGGCCATCGCCGAGGAAATGGGCGCGGCGCTGCAGCATTCGGCGACCTCGGTGAACATCCGCGAGCGGCTCGATTTTTCCTGCGCGCTGTTCGACTGCGACGGCAATCTGATCGCCAACGCCCCGCATATGCCAGTCCATCTCGGCTCGATGGGTGAGAGTGTGAGGGTGGTCCGCCGCCGTGCCGAAGCGCCAAAGCCCGGCGACGCCTGGGTGCTCAACGCGCCCTACGAAGGCGGAACCCATCTGCCCGACATCACCGTGGTCATGCCGGTGTTCGTCGATGGCGGCGTGTCGCCGTCGTTCTGGGTCGCGGCGCGGGGCCATCATGCCGACGTCGGCGGGATCAGCCCCGGCTCGATGCCGCCGGCCAGCACCAGCGTCGAAGAGGAAGGCGTGCTGCTCGATTGCGAGCCGCTGGTGCGCGGTGGGCGCTTCCTCGAAGCGGAGATCGCCACGCTGCTCGGATCGGGAGCATACCCCTCGCGCAACGTCGCGCTCAATATCGCCGATCTCAAAGCCCAGGTCGCCGCCTGCGCGCGCGGCGCGGCGGAGCTGCAGCGGCTGTGCCGCGAGAACGGCGAGCGCGTGGTCGCGGCCTATATGAGCCACGTCCAGGCCCATGCCGAGGCGGCGGTACGCAAATTGATCGGACGGCTCGACGACGGCGCGTTCCGCTACGAGATGGACAGCGGGGCGGAGATCGTCGTGAAGGTCACGCTCGGCCGCGACCGCGGCGAAGCAATCATCGACTTCACCGGCTCCTCGCCCCAGCGGCCCGACAATTTCAACGCCCCGGTCTCGGTGGTGCGCGCGGCGGTGCTCTATGTCGTGCGCACGCTGATCGACGACGCGATCCCGATGAACGAGGGGTGCCTGCGCCCGATCACGCTGGTCGTCCCCGAAGGAACCATGCTCAGCCCGCGCTGGCCCGCCGCGGTGGTCGCAGGCAATGTCGAGACCAGCCAGGCGGTGACCGACGCGCTGTTCGGAGCGCTGGGCGCGATGGCGGCGGCGCAGGGGACGATGAACAACTTCACTTTCGGCAACGACGCCCACCAGTATTACGAAACCATCGCCGGCGGGTCGGGCGCGGGGCCGGGCTTTGCCGGGACCGCGGTGGTCCAGACCCATATGACCAACAGCCGCCTGACAGACCCGGAGATCCTGGAGACGCGCTTCCCGGTGCGGCTCGAGGCGTTTGCGATACGCCCCGGCTCGGGCGGCGCGGGGCGCTGGCGCGGCGGCGACGGAGCGGTGCGGCGGGTGCGCTTCCTCGAGCCGATGACCGCCGGCATCCTCGCCAACCGCCGCCGCGTGCCGCCATTCGGGCTGGCGGGCGGCGCGGACGGCGATCTCGGGCGAAACCGGGTCGAACGGGCCGATGGCAGCGTGGAAAACTATCCCGCCACCGCCACGGTGGAGATGGACGCCGGCGATTGCTTCGTGATCGAGACGCCCGGCGGCGGCGGGTTTGGAAAGGGCTGAGGCGATGTGGGTGCTGCTGGGAATCGCGGTGATTGTGCTCGGCTTCATGGTCCGGCTCAACCCGCTGCTGGTGATCGCGGTTTCCGCCGCGGTCACGGGCGTCGCCGCGGGGCTCGATCCGCTGGCGATCCTCGCCGCGTTCGGCAAGGCGTTCAACGACACCCGCTACATCTCGGTGGTGTGGATCGTCCTGCCGGTGATCGGCATGCTCGAGGCGCACGGGCTGCAGGAGCGCGCCCGCGCCCTGATCGGCAAGCTGCGCGGCGCGACCGCGGGACGGCTCCTGGCGGGCTATCTCGTGTTCCGCCAGCTCACCGCGGCGCTCGGGCTGACTTCGGTCGCCGGGCACGCCCAGACCGTGCGGCCTCTGGTTGCGCCGATGGCCGAGGCGGCGGCGGGCGAACAGGACGAGGAGACCACCGAGCGAATCAAGGCGATGACCGCGGCGACCGACAACGTCGGGCTGTTCTTCGGCGAGGACATCTTCCTCGCGATCGGCTCGATCCTGCTGATGAAGGGCTTGCTAGAGCAGTCGGGCATTGTCCTCGAACCGTTCGAACTCTCGGTCTGGGCGATCCCCACCGCGATCGCCGCTTTCCTGATCCACGGCTTCCGCCTGTGGCGGTTCGACCGCAGGCTGGGGCGCCGGCCATGATCACGCTGACCTGGGTCTATGCCCTCGCCGGGGCGGTGTTCGCGGTCTTCGCGGGGCTTTCGCTCCACGCTCGGCGCTGGGGCAACGGCGCGTTCTGGGGGCTGCTCGCGGCGAGCATGTGGGGCGGCGACGCATTCGGCGATCTCGGCAACGGGGCGCTGGTGCTGGCGCTCGTCGCCATCGCCGCCTCGGGATTGCTCAAGCCCGCGGTGCGGCGCGAACGCGATCCCGCCGCGCGCTTCGGCAACGGGTTGTTCGCCGTCGCGCTGATCATCCCCGTCACCGCGCTCGCCGGGACCTTCGTGTTCAAGGCGCTGCCGAGCCTCGCCGATCCCAAGCAGGCGACGCTGATCAGCCTCGCGCTCGGCGTCGTGCTCGCCCTCGGCGCGGGTTACGTCTGGCTCAAACCGAGGCCGCTGGCCCCGCTCGGTGACGGACTGCAGCTGATGGACACCATCGGCTGGGCCGCGTTGCTCCCGCAGATGCTCGCCAGCCTCGGCGCGGTGTTCGCATTGGCGGGAGTGGGCGACGTGGTCGGCGGACTTGTCCAGCAGGCGATTCCGGAGGGCAGCCTGCTCGGCGCGGTGATCGCCTTCGGGCTGGGGATGGCGCTGTTCACGATGGTGATGGGCAACGCCTTCGCCGCCTTCCCGGTGATGACCGCGGCGATCGGCCTGCCGCTGCTGATCCGGCAGTATCACGGCGATCCCGCGGTGGTTTGCGCGATCGGGATGCTCGCGGGGTTCTGCGGCACGCTGATGACCCCGATGGCGGCGAACTTCAACCTCGTCCCCGCCGGGCTGCTCGAACTCAAGGACCGCTACGGCGTGATCCGCGCGCAGGTCGCCACCGCGCTGCCGCTGCTGGGCGTCAACATCGCCTTCATCTACTGGTTCGCCTTCCCGTGACCGAGCTCACGCCGGACCTTGCCGCTCGGTTCATGGGGCTGACGCTCGGCCACCTCGGGCGGCGCTATCCCTACAAGCTCGACCTGGTCCTGACCGGGCCGGAGGACGCGGTCGAACCGCATGTGCTCCACCCTGTGTTCCACGGCAGCTTCGACTGGCATTCGTGCGTCCACGGCTGGTGGCAGGTGCTGCGGCTGGCGCGGCTTTTTCCGGACCTGGCCGAGGCGTCGGCAGTGCAAGAGCGCGCCAATGTGATGCTGGTGACCGAAAAGATAGCCGGCGAGCTAGCGTTCCTCTCCCGGCCCAGCGCGACGACCTTCGAGCGGCCTTACGGCTGGGCCTGGCTCCTCGCGTTGCACGGCGAGGCGGCGCGCCACGACGCGCCCTGGGGCGCTGCGCTCGAGCCGCTCGCCCGCGCCTTCGCCGCGCGATTCTATGCTTTTCTGCCCAAGCTGACCTATCCGATCCGTACCGGCACCCATTTCAACACCGCATTCGCGCTGACCCTCGCCCGCCATTGGGCGGTGCGGTTCGATCCGGCGCTGGCCAGCCTCATCGACGAGCGCGCGCGGCACTGGTTCCTCGCCGACCGCGGCTGCCAGGCGTGGGAGCCGGGCGGCGACGAGTTCCTCTCGCCCGCGCTGAGCGAAGCGATGCTGATGAGCCATGTCCTGGCGTCGGGCGATTTCGCCGAGTGGTTCGCCGCCTTCCTTCCCGATGCGGCGCGCGGCGCGCCGGCGACCTTGTTCGAACCCGCCATCGTCTCCGACCGCAGCGACGGCAAGATTGCGCATCTCGACGGGCTCAACCTGTCGCGTGCGTGGTGCTGGCGCCGGCTCGGAGAGGTGCTCGGGCAGCCTGCGTTCGCGGACGTCGCCCAAAGCCATCTCGACGCCGCGCTGCCGCACCTCGCCGAGGACTATATGGGCGAACATTGGCTGGCGAGCTTCGCGCTGCTCGCGCTGGGCGGGCTGGAAGAAACTGCTTGGTGAAAAATGCAGCGCAGCCCTTACAGGCGAGCGCGCCGGGCAAGACGGCGCTGCCGTAGCGTCAACCGACCGATTGTTGCCGCGAATTTAGGGTGAGGGGAGTGTTCGTTGCGCCACACTCCGAAAAATTCGCAGTTTACGGCGTTGCAATCCTTAAGCGCCCGGTTAGTCTGCGCCGCAATGGTGGGGCGGTGCGCATTGCATCAGCACCCACGGTATAACCGAAGGGGGATGTATGCTGCGCTCCAAGCTGTTCTGGCTGTCGTCGGTCTCGCTGCTCGTGTCGGGTGCCCCGGCCTGGGCCCAGGACGCACCCGCGGACGATGACGATGTCGAAATCGTCGTTACCGCCCAGCGCACCGATCAGCGGCTGCAGGACGTGCCGATCGCGGTCAGCGCGTTCAGCGGCGAGCAGCTCGAGAAGCAGCAGATCAAGAACGCCAGCGACCTTCAGCTGACCCTGCCCAACGTGGTCTTCACCAAGGGCAACTTCACCGGATCGAGCTTCACCATCCGCGGGATCGGCGATCTGTGCGTCGGCGTGTCGTGCGACAGCGCGACCGCGATCCACCTCGACGGCACCCCGCTGCTCGGCACCCGCCTGTTCGAAACCGAATATTTCGACATGCAGCGGATCGAAGTGCTGCGCGGGCCGCAGGGAACGCTGTTCGGCCGCAACGCCACCTCGGGCGTGGTCAACTTCATTCCCAACCGGCCCGATCTCAGCGGTTTCTCCGCTGCGGCCGAGGCCGAATACGGCAATTACGACGCGATCAAGGCCAAGGGCATGGTCAACCTCGCGATGGGCGACACCGTCGGCCTGCGCGTGGCCGGGTTCTACCTCAAGCGCGACGGCTATACCAAGAACACCTTCAACAACACGCAGATCGACGGCCGCGACATGTATTCGATCCGCGGCACGCTGCGCTTCGAGCCGAGCGAGAACACCCGCATCACGCTGATGGCCTCGTACTTCCGCGAGGACGACGACCGGCTTCGCGCGCAAAAGCAGGTGTGCCAGCGCGATCCCACCGGCGTGCTTGGGTGCCTGCCCAATTACCGCGCTTACCAGGCTACCAACGGTAACTCGACCTTCGTCGGGGTGCTCACCAGCCGCGAATTCCTCGCGGTCAACGGCATCCCCACCGCGTTCGGGCTGGGCAGCCTTTATGGCCCCGATGCCTACGCATCATCGGTCATTCCGCCCGACCCGCGGGTGGTCACCACCGACTTCACGCCGACCTATTTCACCGACGAGCAAAGCTACCAGGCGCGGCTCGAGCAGGACTTCGACAAGTTCAAGGTCCAGCTGACCGGGTTCTATCACAAGACCCGGATCGATTCGCAGCAGGATTATAACCTCGCGGTGCAGGACCGCTCGCTCTACACTGCCGGGCTGAGCACGCTTGCCGCGGCGGCGGCCGGCGGCATCCCGGGGCTGCCCGCGTCATATTTCTCGCCGATCGCCTCGGCGCTGATCCCCGGCGGCCCCGCCGGCAACCTGTGCACCTCGCTGTCGGAAGAGACCGGCACCGGCGCATACGGCAACCACAAGATCTGCTCGACAACCCCGCAGGACTTCGACCGTTCGAATTCCGACGCGACGGACTGGTCGGCCGAAGGGATCATCTCCAGCGACTTCGACGGGATGTTCAATTTCCTGCTCGGCGGAATCTATGTCGATTATCACCTCACCGAGAACAGCTATTACGTTAATGCCTTCGGGATCGACTACCTGACCGGGCTGCTCGGCACCTTCAACGCGCTCGGCCGGGCCGGACTGGCCGCGATCCCCGGCGCCCAGCCGCCGCCGCCGGGATATCTCGGCACGCCGTTCTTCCGCAACAACACCGACGATCTCAGGGTCAAGTCCTACGGCATCTTCGGTGAAGGCTACTTCCAGTTCAACGACGACCTCAAGCTGACCCTCGGGATTCGCTACAACAACGACAAGAAGACGGTCGTCGCGAATTCTACCCTGGCCAGCTTCCTGACGCCGTTCAGCTCAACCAGCGTGTTCAGCTCGCCCTACGTTTACGGTTATGCCGTGACGGGCGCGCCGTTGTCGTCGCGGCTGGCGCCCTACGACGCCGACCCGAAAACTCCGTGCACGATCGTCAGCACGACCACTTCGGGTGTGCTGACCCCGGCCAACCTTTCGGGCTGTGAACTGCAGCAGGTCCGCAACGTCGCCTTCGACGAGTTCACCGGGCGCGCGGTGATCGACTGGAAGGTTACACCGGACAACCTGCTCTACGCTTCGTACTCGCGCGGCTACAAGTCGGGCGGCATCAACCCGCCGCTGCAGCCGGTTTTCGCGGTGGCCGAATCGTTCGGTCCCGAGTTCGTCGATGCCTTCGAGATCGGATCGAAGAACACCTTCGCCGGTGGCAAGCTGATCTTCAACCTCACTGCTTTCTATTACAAGTACAAGCAGTTGCAGCTCAGCCGCATCGTCGCGCGGACCTCGGTCAACGACAACGTCGACGCCAATATCTGGGGGCTCGAGGCCGAGGCGATTATCCGCCCCAGCCGCGACTTCCAGGTCAATCTGGGCTTCAGCTACCTTCACGCCGAGGTTTCCCAGGACAAGTTCCTGAGCAACCCGCGCGATCCGTCGGGCGGGCGTTCGGATGCGGTGATCATCAAGGACATCACCAACGGCTCGAACTGCGCGGTGATCCCAAATGTTGCGGGCAACGCCGCGGCGACGCAAGGCTTCGTCGGCGCGGTCAACGCGGGGCTGGGGCTGCGCGCTCCTGCACCGTTCCCGAGCGACAGCGGGCTGACCGCAACCGGCGCCTTCAGCATCTGCTCGGTGCTGCAGGCCAACCAGGGGGCGAACTTTACCGTCCTCACCGCGGGTGTGCCGGTCAACATCAAGGGCAACACTCTGCCGCAGGCGCCTACGGTCAAGGCCTCGGCGGGGGCGCAGTACACCCACCGCTTCGGCGATGACTGGACGCTGGTGCCGCGGCTCGACGTGACGATGACCGGAAGCAGCTTCGGCAACATCTTCAACGGCAGCGTCAACCGCATCCCCGCCTACTGGCAGATGAACGCCCAGGTCCAGCTCAACGGACCCGACGACAAGTTCTTCCTGCGCGGGTTCATCCAGAACGTCACCAACGAACAGCCGATTACCGGGCTCTACGTCACCGACCAGTCGTCGGGCCTGTTCACCAACATCTTCACGATGGAACCGCGCCGCTACGGCATCGCCGCCGGCTTCAAGTTCTGAGCTGACGATCTCGGGGGAGGAGGGCTCCGGACCACGGTCCGGAGCCTTTTTCCTTTTGTCGGGTGCGCCGCCGGCCGAACGCTGAGGGTAA
>JBOHIC010000247.1:0-19168 GCA_050725835.1 Novosphingobium sp. | reverse complement strand
CGCCAGCCCCGGTCGAGGCGCAGCAGCCGCGAATAGAAGCGTTCGGTCGCCGCAATCAGCTCGCGCGTTTCGGATTTGAGCAGCGCGACGCGGTCGGGATCGGATTGGGGGAAATCGGACAGCTGGCCGTGGCGACGGAGCTGGAACTCGGACAACTCGCCGGCGAAGAAGGCGCGGTGGTTGAGCAGCCAGGCCACCCCGTGCATCATCCGGGTGGTGGTGCGCAGTGCCTCGCACGACAGCGCGACGCGGGCGGCGTCTTCGGCCTGCCCGGTCTCGTCGATCCGCCCCGACAGGTCGAATACGGCGCGCACCTCGTCCGACAGAACCAAGGCTTCGCAATAGAGCCCCTCGACGATGCGGGGATTGATCGTGGCCGGTTTGGACATGGGAATCCCCGATAAGCCTTGGGAATCGCAGATGCCAACTGCCGGTTCCCCGATATTGCCTGTCAAATCGGGACTGTGCCGCAACGGCACGGTTTGGGCCGCGCGGTCAGGCGATGATGTCGGGGATCAGATAGTCTTCGAGCAGCGCGATCTGGTCCTTGAGCCGCAGCTTGCGCTTTTTGAGTCGGGCGATCTGGAGCTGATCGGGCGAGCCCGCCAGCGTCAGTGCATCGATCGCCGCATCGAGGTCGCGGTGCTCGGTCCTGAGCATTTCAAGGCGTTTGCGCATTTCCTCTTCGCTCACGCCGTTCGCTCCATCGCCCCGTCTTTCGCCTTGCTCGCTTCGCCGCCGCCGGGGGCAGCCGGTCGCGATCATCGCCGCGTCCATCGCAACCCGCGCGAAGAGGCTTCGCAACTTAAGCTTAATGTGCTTGGATGACAATTGCGCGGCCCGGTCCAATCCGGTTCCGAGTCGAAGCAAGGGTCGCCAGAACCCGGATGGGCAGTACACAAGGAGTATCGCCAATGGAAACTTCGCATGACAGCGCATTGCAGCTCAAGCACGCCGGCCTCGAACGGCAGATCCAGGAAGAACTGAGCCGCCCTTCGCCTGACACTGCGACCCTCCAACTCCTCAAGAAGCGAAAGCTGCGGATCAAGGAAGAGCTCGCCCACATCTGAGCCTTCGTCCGGTCGATCGCAGGTCGGTAAATTTCACGCCGCACGGGCAGCATCGCGCGTTTCCAAGGCGCACGCTTTGGGCTAGGCGAAGCCCATGACCACCGCCGCGACAGCCGCCCGCACGATCCTCACGCGCCTGCACGAGGTCATGGCTTCGCGCAGCAACGCCCAGGCCAAACTCAACACCGTGGTCGAAGTCATCGGCGGCAGCCTCGATAGCGAGGTCTGCTCGATCTATCTGCTGCGCGAGGGGATGCTCGAGCTGTTCGCCACCCGCGGCCTCGCGCAGGAGGCGGTGCACGTTACCCGCATGGCGCTGGGCGAGGGGCTGGTCGGGACGATCGCCGGCAATGTCGAGACGCTCAACCTCGCCGAGGCAACCGCTCATCCCGATTTCTCTTACCGACCCGAAACCGGCGAGGACAAGTTCCATTCCTTCGCCGGGGTGCCGATCGTCCGCCGCGAGCGTGCGGTCGGCGTGCTCTGCGTCCAGCACGTCGATCCCCGACGCTACGAGGATGTCGAACTCGAAGCCTTGCAGACCGTTGCTATGGTGCTGTCCGACCTGATCGCCAACGCCGAGCTGGTCGATGGCGAGGAGGCGATCGGGCTGACTTCCGCGCAAACCGGGCCCGAGCGGATCGCCGGACTGACACTGGTCAAGGGCCTCGCCGGAGGGGTGGCGGTCTATCACCAGCCGCGCATCACCATCGAGCACGTCGTCGCCGAGGATACCGAGGCCGAGCGCCAACGGGTCTACCTCGCCTTCGACAAGATGCGCGAGTCGATCGACAAGATGGCCAGCCAGGCCGAGTTCGGGGTCGGCGGCGAGCACGACGAGGTGCTCGAGACCTACAAAATGTTCGCCTATGACGAAGGCTGGAGCCGCCGGATCAACGAAGCGATCGACAGCGGCCTGACCGCCGAGGCGGCGATCGAGCGGGTCCAGCAGCATACCCGGATGCGGATGCGGCGGATCGACGATCCGCTGCTCGCCGACCGGATGCACGATCTCGAAGATCTGGCGAACCGGCTGTTGCGGATCGTCTCGGGGCAGATGGGCACCGCCGCCTCGCATGGGTTGCGCTCGGACACCATCCTGATCGCGCGCAACCTCGGCCCGGCCGAGCTTCTCGAATACGACAAGCGGCGATTGAAGGGCGTGATCCTCGAAGAAGGATCGCTCACCGCGCACGTGGTGATCGTCGCCCGCGCGATGGGAGTGCCGGTGCTCGGGCGGGTGCGGAGCCTGCGCGGCCAGGTGCGCGAGGGCGACCTGCTGCTGCTCGACGCCGACCAGGGCGCCGCCACGGTGCGCCCCGCGCCGCCGATGGTCGAGGCCTTCGAGGCGCGCTTCGCCAAGAGCCGCGAGCGCCAGGCCGCCTATGCCGCGCTGCGCGAGGTCGAGCCGTTCACCCGCGACGGCACCCGGATCACGGTGATGATGAACGCCGGGCTGCGCGACGACATGCCCGGGCTTTCGCAGACCGGAGCCGACGGGATCGGGCTGTTCCGCACCGAATTCCAGTTCCTCGTTTCGGCGACGCTCCCGGCGCGCGACCGCCAGACCCGGCTCTACCGCGACGTGCTCGACGCCGCGGGCGACAAGCCGGTGGTGTTCCGCACGGTCGACATCGGCGGCGACAAGATCCTCCCTTACCTGCGCCACAACAACGGCGAGCACGAGGAGAACCCGGCGATGGGCTGGCGCGCGCTGCGTGTCGCGCTCGACCGCGACGGTCTCTTGAAGGTGCAAGCGCGTTCGCTGCTCGAGGCGGCGGCAGGGCGCACACTCAACGTGATGTTCCCGATGGTCTCCGAGCCGTGGGAGTTCGACGCCGCGAAGGAGGTGTTCGAACGCCAGCTGGCTTACCTGCGCGGGCAGAAGAAGCTGCTCCCCGAGACGATCCGCTACGGCGCGATGCTCGAGGTGCCGGCGCTGGCCGAGCAGCTCGACGTGATCGCCCCCAAGCTTTCGTTCCTCTCGATCGGGACCAACGACCTCACCCAGTTCCTGTTCGCCGCCGATCGCTCGCATCCCAAGCTGGCCGAGCGCTACGACTGGCTCAGCCCGGCGATCCTGCGCTTCCTGCGCCGGGTGGTGCTGGGGGTGGTCGGGCATTCGGTCGACGTCACCGTCTGCGGCGAGATGGGCGGGCGGCGGCTCGAGGCGCTGGCGCTGATCGGACTCGGCATCCGCCGCCTCTCGATTACTCCGGCCAGCGTCGGACCGATCAAGGAGCTGGTGCGCAAGATCGACGTCGACGAAATCGGCGCGGCGATGACCGGCTGGCTTGCTTCGCCGCCGACCAACCTGCGCGCCGAACTGCTCGCCTGGGCGCGCGCGCGCGATATCGACTGTGACTGACTAGCCCTGGCTGGGGTAGCGCTGCGCCACGGGCAAGGTGTGCGCGGTTTCCATCCAGCCGATCCGCTCGGCCGCCTGGATGTGGATCCCGGGCGCGAGCAGCTCGGGCTCGTCGAGCGTCGCGGACTGGATGTCGACGATCCCCGGGAGGAAATCGGCGTTGCGGTAGAACAGGCCGGTTCCGCAGTTCGGGCAGAAGCTGCGCAGCGTTTTGCCGGACGAGTTGAACACCGTCGGCTCGCCCTGGCTCACCGTCAGCGCGTCTTCGGGGAAGGCGGCCCAGCTCACCATCGGTGCCCCGGCCGAGCGTCGGCAATCGCTGCAGTGACACAGCGCGATGTGGTGCGGGTCGCCCGAAATCGCATAGCGCACCGCGCCGCAATGGCATCCACCGGTCAGTTCCAATGTTCCTCTCCCATCCGCGTTGATCCGTTCTTGGAACATAAAACGAACATTGACGCGGATCAAGCTGGCAACGCCTGTTTGTCACAAGCCGGGGGCAGTCTGCCGCGCGGCGATGGGGTCGGTCCGGCGCGGGGCTTGACTTCGCGGGGGCTGCAGCGAAGGTCGCGGTTTACTGGGGTAAAAACAAGCCAACATCGGGACGCGGATGGAAGACGAGGTTTTGAGCGAGGTCGAGTTGCCTCTCGATGGGGCTGGCGCACGCTTGCTCCGCGCGCGCGAGGCGGCGGGGCAGAGCCGCTCGCAGCTCGCATCGATCACCAAGATTCCCGAACGCCACCTCGCCGCGATCGAGGCGGGCGATTTCGCCAGCCTCCCGGCGCGGACCTACGCGGTCGGGTTCGCCCGCAACTATGCCCGCGCGGTCGGGCTCGACCAGAACGAGATCGCCGAGGCGGTGCGCGCCGAACTCGCCGCGCAGGCGCCCCAGCCCCCGCGCCGCACCACCCAAAGCTTCGAGCCGGGCGATCCCGCGCGGGTTCCCGGGGCGAGCTTCGCCTGGCTCTCGCTCGCCGCCGGGCTGGCGGTGATCCTCGCCGGCTTCGCCTTCTTCTGGCGCGGTTATTACATGCCGGGCGGCGAACTGCCTTCGATTCTCGCCGAAGAAACCGCAGCACCTGCAGCGAGCCCCGCCCCCGCGGCGAACCCGGCAGCGGACCGCGCGGTGGTGTTCACCGCGCTCGAGCCGCTGGTCTGGGTCAAGTTCGTCGACGGGGTCGGCAACCAGCTGTTCCAGAAGGAGCTGCTCCAGGGCGAGAGCTATACCGTTCCAGCCGGGATCGGCGATGTCCGGCTGACCACCGCGCGCCCCACCGCGCTGGCGATTACCGTCGGCGGGCAGCCCGTGGCGCGGCTCGCCGACGAGGACACGACCCTGCGCGAGGTGCCGGTGACCGCGGCGGCGCTGCTCGCCCGGGGGACGCCAATTCAGGCCGCTCCGGCGATCGCTGCGCCCAAGGCTTCCGCATCCGCGCGTCCGCCGCGGCGCGAACCGCCCCGCGCCGCGCCGACGGGGACTGCAACCCCAACGCCGGAGCCCGCCGCCGCCCCCGCTCCCGTCCCCAGCGCCACCTCGGCTGCGGATAGCTAGCGCGCGGCGCTCGACAAGCGGGCATCGGCTGGGGCACACGGTTCATCGCCGGTTCGGGGTTTCGGCGTCACAGCGGCCCCGCCGACTACTGCGGGATACGAGGGCTCATGACACATACTATTGGCCGCAAGGCACTGCTGGCTCTGGTGCTGGTGCTGGCGGGCGCGCCCGTCATGGCGCAGACCGATCCGGGCGCCGAGGCGCGCATCCGCAAACTCGAAGCCGAGGTCCGCGCGCTGCAGGGCAAGGTCTTTCCCGGCGGCGACGGCAAGTTCTTTGCCGCGCAGGTCCAACCCGCCGCGCCCGGCGCCGCACCCGCCGGCGGCACGCCCGCGACCACCCCGGTGACCGACCTGCTGACCAGGATGGACGCGGTCGAGGCGGCGCTCGCCCGGATCACCGCGGCGAGCGAGGCGAACGGCAACCGGCTGACCCAGCTCGAGACCAAGCTCGCGGCGAGCGCCGCAGCACCCGCGGTCGGCGCGACCACCGAGGGCAACCTCGCGGCGATGACGGGCGGGGCTTCGGCTCCCAAACCCGCCGCCGCCACGCCAACGCCCACCCCCGCGGCAGCCACACCGAAGCCCGCGGCCAAGCCCGCCGCCCCTTCGGCGCAGCGTCTCGCCGCGGTCCGCGCGGTCGAGAAGCCGCAGACCGCCGATCCGGCGGACGACGAGTACTCCTATGGCTTCCGGCTGTGGGAGGCGAAGCTCTACCCCGAGTCCGAACAGCAGCTTAAGCTCTATCTCGACAAGTACCCGCGCCACAGCCGGGTCAGCTTCGCGCGCAACCTGATGGGCCGGGCGCTGCTCGACGAGGGCAAGCCGCTCGACGCCGCCAAGTGGTTCTTCGAAAACCACCAGGCCGACCCCAAGGGCGCGCGCGCCCCGGATAGCCTGCTGTTTCTCGCCGAGGCGATGAAGCGCAACAAGGACACCAAGCGGGCCTGCGTCGCGCTCGCGCAGTTCGCCGACGATTACCCGGCCGAAGCCGCGGCGCGATTGAAGGCGCAGTACGACGTCACCCGCAGCGGGCTGACCTGCAATTGATAGGACGCCCGCGCCCGAACTGATCCAGCGCTTCGCCGCCGACCTTGCGGCGCTGTGGGACGGCCTGGGGACGCTCGGGATCGCGGTGTCGGGCGGGCCGGACAGCCTCGCGCTGCTGCTGCTCGCCCAAGCCGCGCTGCCGGGGCGGATCGCCGCGGCGACGGTCGATCACGGGTTGCGCGCCCAAAGCGCGGGTGATGCGGCGATGGTTGCGGCGGTCTGCGCCGAACTGGCGGTTCCGCACGCCACTCTGCCGGTCACCCTCGCGCCCGGCAACCTGCAAGCGGAGGCTCGCACTGCACGCTATGCTGCGCTGGCGGAGTGGATGGCGGCGCAGGAAATCGCCGCGCTCGCCACCGCGCACCACGCCGACGATCAGGCCGAGACGCTGCTGCTGCGGCTGGGTCGCGGGAGCGGGGTTGCGGGTCTCGCCGGGGTACGCGCGCGGACGGTGATTCCCGGAACCGAGCTGGCGCTGCTCCGTCCGCTGCTGAGCTGGCGGCGTGCCGAACTCGAGGGTGTGGTCGCAAAGGCCGGCGTGACGGCGGCGCAGGACCCGTCCAACACCGACGACCGCTTCGACCGCGCCCGGCTGCGCAAGGCGCTGACGGACGCGGACTGGCTCGAGATCCCCGCGCTCGCCGCCAGCGCCGGCCACCTCGCCGAAGCCGACGCCGCGCTCGACTGGGCGGCGCGGCGCGAGTGGGCCGAATGCGTGTCGTCCAGCCCGATGGGCCTGACCTACCGCCCCCAAGCGCCCCGCGCGGTGGCGCTGCGAGTGCTGGCGCGGATCGTAATCCAACTCGACGGCGTAGCGGCCCGCGGCAATGCGATCTCGCGGCTGTTCGATGCGCTGGTGGCGCGGCAGCCGATGTCGATCGGCGGGCTGGTGGCGCGCGCCGTACCCGAGGGCTGGGCATTTGCGAAAGCTCCCAGCCGTAGAAATTCGTGAAGCCTTGAGCCGCCCGATTTGAACGGATGGCGGCTGGCGCGCCTTACGGCTGCAACGCACAATTCTCCAACATCGGGGTCCCGATTATCTCAGAAACCGACTGGCAAAGTAGTTGCACATTCTGTCCTTTGGTCAACGTGCCCGCTTGCGCTTGCCCAGCTTCGTCAAGCTTTGCCTGAGGATTGGAGAACAGTTCGCCACCCTCAAGCACGAGAAATGGCTCGTCTCCCATTCCGAGATCGATCGAATGGATGCTACCCGAAACCAGTAGCGGTGCGTTGCCGAAGCGTGATTGGGCCGCCGCCTCATTCGCCTTATAAGCTTGGACCAGTCCTCGCGCGGTCGTGGCAATCGGTTCTACTGCGCCGCTTGCTTGTGCGGATGGTGAGCCAGCCTGTTTTCCGCCCGATCCGAGAGTGCCAATCACGATCAAGATGACAACGATTGCCAGGCATCCGATCCCGATTTTCGCCGGCATTGGCATTGCCGCCTTAGCCGCTTGGGACGGGGTGGAGTCTGGGGCTGATGGCGAAACTCGACTTTTTGTGGTTGCAAACTCGAACCCACAAAAGCGGCAAGCATTTGCTGCCGCCTTGATGGTCTCTGCGCATCGTGGACAAAGTTTCTCGTCGGATTCCATAAGTCTCAGCCCCGCCATCTTACAGAAGCGCAAGTCTTTCGCGCGACCGAACGGAATTCAGACTAACCTGTGTGAAAAGCAAATCAAGACCAAGGCAAGAAGTAGCATCGTGGAAGCTTTTGCGGTGTGATTCTGCCTGACAATAGACGATGCGCGTTGATGGCCTAGCGCCGCGCCAGCCCCTTTTGCTGCAGCCGCCAGAGCAGCTGGTCGAAGCGGTCCTGGCCGAAGAACGGTTCGCCGTCGTGGACCATCAGCGGCACGCCGTAGTGCCCGCCGAGGCGCTGATCGGCCTCGTTCTGCGCGAGCGCGGCGTCGAGCCGGGTCTCGTCGGCCGCGATTGCCGCGTCCATTTCGGCAAGATTGCACCCGGCCATCGCCGCGGCCTCAGCCAGATGCTCGCCCTCGTGCCACCCATCGACTTCGCCCGACCAGATCAGGTGGCTGACGTGGAGCAGGAACGGCACGCCTTTCCCGCGCTCGGCGGCGAGCTGGCCGAGCCGGCACAGGCGGTGGATATGCGGCTGGTCTGTGGGATAGGTCCGTGTCGCCATGTCCATCGTCACCGGATCGGGCCGCGGCCAGCGGAACGGCAGGCCGAGGAACTCGCCGGTGCGATAGCAATCGCGCATCAGGTAGCCGATCCACAGCGGGTCCGAGTTCGAGAAGAACTCGGGCTGGCGCACCGCGATCGGACGGACCACGCGCACCGCGATTTGCGCGTCCCACTCGCGCTCGAGCTGAGCCAGCCGCGGCGTCACCAGGTAAGAGTAGGGCGAACGGAACGACCAGTAGAGATCGACGGCGTGGCTCATAACGTGGCCATGTCGATGACGAAGCGGTACTTCACGTCGGCGCGCTCCATCCGCTCGAAGGCGTGGTTGATCTCGCCGATCCCGATCATCTCGACCTCGGGGAGGATGCCCTTTTCGGCGCAGAGTTCGAGCATTTCCTGGGTCTGAGCGATCCCGCCGACGCCCGAGCCCGCCACCGCCTTCTGCCCGCCGAGGAGCAGCCCCGAATGAAAGCTCGGGAGCATGTCGATCGCGCCGACGATGCACAGCGTCCCCTGGCGATCGAGCAGGAACAGGTAAGGGGTGACGTCGTGCTGCACGGGGATCGTGTCGAGCAGAAAATCGAAGCTGCGGCTCGCCGCCTTCATCGCCGCCTTGTCGGTCGAGATCAGGACGTGGTCCGCGCCGAGCTTTCGCGCGTCGTCGCCCTTGCCGGGCGAGGTGGTGATCATCGTCACCTCCGCGCCCAGCGCCTTGGCGAACTTGACCCCCATGTGGCCGAGCCCGCCGAGGCCGACGACGCCGACCTTGCTCCCCGGCCCGACACCCCAGTTCTTGAGCGGCGAATAGCTGGTGATCCCCGCGCAGAGCAGCGGCGCGGCGGCGGCGAGATCGAGTCCGTCTGGTACGCGCAGCACATAGGGCTCGGCCACCACCATCGACTTCGAATAGCCGCCGTAGGTGGTCGAACCGTCGATCCGGTCGGTGCCGTTGTAGGTCCCGACCATGCCTTCGCGGCAGTACTGCTCCTCGCCGTCCTCGCAGGCATCGCAGGTCCGGCACGAATCGACGATTGTCCCGATCGCCACCCGGTCGCCGGGTTGGAACCCGGTCACCCCCGCACCGACCGCGCTGACCGTGCCGACGATCTCGTGCCCCGGGACGAAGGGATAGCGGGTCCGCCCCCAGTCGTTGCGCGCGGCGTGGAGGTCCGAGTGGCACACCCCGCAGTAAGCGATGTCGATCGCCACGTCCTCGTCGCGCAAGGCGCGGCGCTCGATGCCGAGAGGGGCAAGACCGGATTCGGGCGCGGTCGCAGCCCAGGCGGCGGTGGCGGTCATTGTCATTTCTCCCAGTTGCCGCCATTCATCGCGCGATTAAGGCCGCTGTCAAACTGCGATTTTGGCCATGAGGAGAAGCGCAATGTCACCCTTCAGGGACGGTATTCTCGAGGGCAAGGTCGCCTTCGTCGCGGGCGGGACCAGCGGGATCAACCTCGGCATCGCCAAGCGCTTCGCTCAGCTCGGGGCCAAGGTCGCAGTGCTCGGGCGCAATCCCGAAAAGGCTACTGCCGCCGCCGCCGAGATCGGCCATGATGCGCTCGCGCTGACCGCCGACGTGCGCGATTTCGGGGCGATCCGCGGGGCGATGGAGGAAGTGCGGAGCAAGCTCGGGCCGATGGACATTGTCGTCTCGGGCGCGGCGGGCAATTTCCTCGCGCCAGTGCTGGGGATGAGCGCCAATGCGTTCAAGGCAGTGGTCGATATCGACCTGCTCGGCACATTCAACGTGTTCCGTGGGTGCCACGACCTGCTCGCCCCCGACGCCTCGCTGATCGCGATCACCGCGGGGCAAGCGGTCAACGCGATCCAGCTCCAGGCCCACGCCTGCGCGGCCAAGGCCGGGATCAACCAGCTGGTCCGGGTTCTCGCGCTCGAATGGGGGCCCGAGGTGCGGGTCAACGGCATCTCGCCCGGGCCGATCGGCGGGACCGAAGGCATGGCGCGGCTGGCGCCCGATCCCTCGACCCAGACCCGCCACTTCGAGCGCATCGCGATGAAGCGCTGGGGCGAGGTCGAGGAAATCGCCGAATGCGCGGTATTCCTGTGCTCGGACGCTGCGCGCTACATCACCGGGACGATTATCGACGTAGACGGCGGCAGCCAGATCGGCGACGCCACCCCGCGCGGCGTGGAGCGCGGCCTGGCCTAGCTCTCGACCAGCGAGTCGCCCTGCCCGATCTTCTTGCCCCGGGTGATGTAAACCTTGTCGCCCACCTTGGTGGTCGCGAACAGCTTTTTGGCGAAGCTCAGCGGGGTGCCGATGCAGCCGTGGCTGGCATAGCCGTTCTCCACCGTGGTCGCGTGGAGGGTGATCCCGTCGTCGGTCAGCCGCTGCATATAGGGCATCGGCGCGTCGTAGAGGTTGGAAACGTGATCCTTGCGTTTCTGGGTGATCGGGAAGATGCCGAGCGGTGTGGGCTTTTCCTGGGTGCCGAGCAGCACCGCGGTCGCGCCGATTTCGTAGCCGCCCTTGAACACCGAGAGTACCCGCGCATCGAGATCGACCGTTATGACGATCGGTCCCTCGGGCACTCCGGCCTCGTCCCAGTGCCATTCGCCGTAGCGGATCGGGCCGGTGATCGGGAGAATGCGCTTGATCACGAAGCGCTGGTCGGCGGGCTTCGGTGGCGGCGCGGGCTTGGCGGCGATCAGCTGCGGCGCGACCGTGGCGAGCGGTGCGGGCGCGCTCTCGGCCGCAGGCCGGTCGAGGAGCAGCGCCGCGCCGACGATGGTCAGCGCGATCAGGCCTGCAGAAGCGCCGAACCAGCCGTTCCATTTGAACTCGTCCATGTGTGCCTTGTCGCGCCAAGCTCGGGCGAATGCCAGCACTCAAACGCCGCCGTTCCGCGGCGGGACCGCGGCGCGCGCAAGGGTTAACCCGCGATGGCGCGCTCAGCCGTGCGCGCCGAATTCGTTGGCGATCGCGGTTGAGATGCGCAGCGCGAGGGCGTTCGTGCGCTCGATCGGGTCGATGAAGTCGGTGTGGATCGCGCCGTAGCCGGTCGCGGCGTCGTCGGGATAGTCGGTGGGTTCGGCGACGGTGAAGTCGCCGATCCCGGGAAAGTGCACCGGAAAGGCCCGGCGCAGCTGGGCCAGCGCCTCGTCGATCCGCAGGGTGAAGACCATTTCGAGCACGTCGCCCTGGCTGATGTCGTTGGCGCGGCTGAACGCAGGGACCGAGACCGCGCGCAGGAACATGTGCTGGAACAGCGCGAGGCGGATTGCCTGGAGCACGCCGAGCGACCGCCGCACCTGCTCGCGCCCCGCCAGCGGAGCTTCGTCGGGGATCAGCGCGAGCAGCTTGTGGAGCTTGATCGCATCGACGCGCAGGCGCGAGGCGAGGCGGCGGAACACGCCCGTCCGATCGTCCTTGGTCAGGTACTCGGCGAGCGCGAGGCAGGCCTCGGCGATCCCGCCCTCGTCGCCGCGATAGGGCCGGCTCGCCCAGTAGGCCGAGTTGAACAGCTCGCCATAGGCGGCGACGGTCTTGATGCTGGCGAGCGCGTTGGCGGCGCGGACCAGGCGGACCAGTTGCCGCCCGCGCGGACTCTTGCCGAGCAGATCGGCCAGCGCCTCGTAGTTGCCGTCGGCTGCTGAGCCAAACCCGGCGATCACGTTGAGCGGGTAGCCGAGCTGCTGGAGCACGGCATTGTGCGGGATCGCGCGGATCTGGCGCAGGCTCATCGCGCGGTCGGCGGCAAGGTCGGACTGGCGGCGCGACTTGCGGCTGCCGGTGTCGTTGAGCAGGCCCAACCCGAAGGCGGTGACCGCGCGCGGATAGGTTGCGCTGGCAAGGTGATCCTGCTGGACCGCCTTGATCGCGCGGTAGAAATCGAGGCTGAGGTCGGTGCGACGGTAGAACGGGTCGGGTTCCGCGTGCGCATCGGTCTCGGCCGGGGCGAGTTCGGCGAAGCGGGTGAGGGTGGCGAGCGCGAGTTCGGGGGTGCCGAAGAACAGATAGCCGTCGCCGCCCTGGAAGCTGACTTCGGGCTCGAGCCGGATGCCCGCCCGGGCGAAGCGCCGCCGCGCCCACGGCGAGAGTGGCCATTCGAGGCGGTCGGCGAAGGAACCGGGGTGCGCGCCGCGGCCCATGGACTCGCCGTGGGTGTTGAACACCAGCGCGGCCACGTCGCCGAGGCCGCTGGCGGCCATCGCCTCGGCCAACCGACCCTGCAGCCGCTCGATCGCCAGTGCCGCGGGAATTTGGCCGACGAAGCGCCCGGCATCGGAGAACCCGGTCTGGACCGAAACCCGTCCTCGGGCGCGGGCGTAGTCGCGGTAGGCCTCCTCGGCGAGCAGCGCGTCGAGGAAACGCCCGCCGTGCTCCAATGCGCTCTCGGTCTCGAACAGCGGCGAGACGTCGACCCGGTCGGCGATCCCGAACAATCGCGCGAAATAGAGCGCGGCGAGCACCGTGGTCGGCTGCTCGCATTCGGCGACCAGCATGCGGATCGGCGTGTCGGCGTCGACGTGGCGAAGGATTTGCGCCATCGCCAGGAACTGGCGCACCGCGGTCGAATTCTCGATCGCCAGCGCTGCGAAATTCGAGCGCAGCGGCCGGGCGGCGGACAGCAGCTCGCGCATCCGCACCAGCGCCGCCTGGCTGGCGAGATCGAGCTTGCCCGCAGGGTCGATCCGGCGCCGGATCGCGTTCTGAAGCTGCGCGGCGTTCACCCGAAAGTGAATCCAGCCCATCCCCAGCCCGTCGGCCCGCATCGCCGCTGCGGCGACGAGCAGCGCCTGCGCGGTTGCGTCATCGGTGCGCGCGGCTTCGAATTCCAGCTGCTCGATCGTTGCCGCGAGGCTGGTCAGCTTGTCGGGGTGATGGGCAGTAAGCGTGTCGGCGGCTGCGGAGAGCGTGGCGGGATCGGAGAGGCCCTGGGCGAAGAGTTCCGCCATTTCCCCATCGCGAAGCCCGGCGCGGCCCAGCCGTTCGGCGATCTCGGGGACCGCTTCGCCAAGCATCGCGCCGTAGCGCGCCAGCCGCTCGGCCTTTTCGGCGAGACGATATCGCAGCGAGGTTGCCCACGAGATGTCGGTGCGCCCGTCCATGTCGTAGCCGATCCAGCTGGCGAAG
The DNA here is from genome assembly GCA_050725835.1 of Novosphingobium sp. Classification (GTDB taxonomy): domain Bacteria; phylum Pseudomonadota; class Alphaproteobacteria; order Sphingomonadales; family Sphingomonadaceae; genus Novosphingobium. Next base: position 5,883 of record JBOHIC010000247.1, on the reverse strand, counting down.
CGCAGCGGCAGCGGGTCGAGTCCGCGCCAGTCCTCCGGCCAGGCCTGGCGCGCCCGTTCGAACAGCAGCGCGTTGATCGCGTCGCGCGCATCCTGCGCCCGCGCCAAGGCGGCCATCGCGTCGGCGTGCTCGCTGTCGAGCGTGATCGCATCGCGCTCGTGCGGGGCCACGCAGGTGGTGCCTTCGCCGATCTCGCCCGACGAGGCCGAGCTTGCCACCGCCGCGGACTGGGCGCGGGTGAGGAGGAAAGTCGGGTGCCCGGTGAAGACGATATGCGCGAGCGGCGTTCGCCATTTCGCGGCGAAGGCGGCGAAATCGGGCGCGGCGGCAAGCGCGCCGATCCGCGCGGCGTTCTCGCTCGGATTCACCGGCGCGACCAGCCGCGCGAGCCGGCCGGCGCGCGCCTGCAGCCCCTCGCACTCGAGCTCGGCGACCAGCGCCTCGACCGCGTCGAGCGGCAGGTCGCCGCTCTCGATCCGCCGCGACAACTCGAGCCCGAGCTGGAACACCGGGTTGAACAGCGGGGTCTCGGCGGTGCGCGCGTGGAGCTCGTGGAGTCGGGTGTGGAGCGCCGCCAGCCCGCTCATCGCGCCATCGCCGCCGCGGCGCGCGCGGCGGCCCCGATTGCTGCAAGGTCGGGCGGACCGTTGCCCACCAGCCAAGAGCCGCCGACGCAGAGCACCGCTTCGAGCGCCAGCCAGTCGGGCGCGCTGGCCTGGGTCACGCCTCCGGTCGGGCAGAACCGCACCGCGCCGAACGGGGCCGAAATCGCCTTGAGCGCCGGGATGCCGCCATTGGCCTCGGCGGGAAAGAACTTGAAGCGGTCGAGCCCAAGGTCGAGCCCGCGCATCAGGTCCGCCGGGGTGGCGACGCCGGGGAGGAACGCGACCTTGGCGGCGATGGCCGCCTTGGCCAGTGGTTCGGTCAGGCCCGGCGAGACGATGAACTCGCTCCCGGCTTCGAGCGCGTCGTCGAGCGCGTGGGGGTTTAGCACCGTGCCCGCGCCGACGATCGCGCCGGGGACCTGCTTCATCTCGCGGATCACGTCGAGCGCAGCGGCGGTGCGCAGCGTCACTTCGAGCACGGGCAGCCCGCCCGCGACCAGCGCCGCGGCAATCGGCGCGGCGTGGGCGGCGTCTTCGATCACCAGCACCGGGATCACCGGAGCGGTGCGCATGATGACTTCGATTGCGCTCATGCCGGATGCTCCGCAGCGAAGGCCGCGGCGGCGCCGAACAGCCCGGGTTGGGGATGAGTGATCAGCTTGACCGGGAGCGCGCCCATCAGCTCGGCGAACCGCCCTTTGGCCTTGAATCGCTCGGCGAAGCCCGACTTGAGCAGGGTCTCGCGAATGCGCAGCCCGAGCCCGCCGGCGATCACGACCCCGCTTGCGCCTTGCGCCAGCGCGAGATCGCCCGCGACCGATCCGAGCGCGAGGCAGAAACGGTCGACCGCGGCCGCGGCGAGGCTGTCCGAGCCGTCGGTGCCACTCTGCCACAGCGCCTTGTCGTCGGCGGGCTGGATTGCGCGGCCTTCGATCCCAGCAAGCGCCTCGTAGATATCGGCCAGCCCCGGCCCCGAGACCACGCGCTCGACCGAGACCCGGCGATAGCGCTGGCGCAGCCGCGCGAGGATCGCGTCCTCGATCGAGTCGAGCGGGGCGAAGTCGATATGCCCGCCCTCGGTCGCCTGGACGCGGTAGCCGCCGCTTCCGTCGCGCCACAGGTGGGCGACTCCGAGCCCGGTTCCAGGACCGATCACGCTGATCGTGCCTTCTGCCGGCAGCGGCGCGTCGGGTCCGGCGAGGTGGACGAAATGCTCTGCGCCGGCGCGCGCCACCGCATGGCCGACCGCACCGAAATCGTTGACCAGCGTGTGCCGCTCGACCCCCAGCTTCTCGCCGATCAGCGCCGGGCGGATGATCCACGGGTTGTTGGTGAAGCGGATCACCTCGCCGCCGACCGGACCCGCCACCGCGATCGCCGCAGCCTTTGGGAGCGACCCGCCCTGCATTCGCGCGAAGTCCTCCCACGCGGTCTGGAAGCTGGCGTGGTCGCGGGTGTGGAGCGTGGCGGGTTCGCCGAATTCGATCGCGCCATCAGCCGCCACCGTCGCGAGCGCGAACCGCGCATGGGTCCCGCCGATGTCGACCGCGACCAGCTGGGTCACAGTCCCCTCCCGTTGCGGTTCGGCCGGCCCCCCTCCCCGGCGGGGAGGGGTTGGGGGTGGGGGAGCGAGGCCGACAGGCCGAGCGTCCACGCCGACGTGGAACCCCCTCCCCTACCCCTCCCCGACGGGGAGGGGGTCTCGCGCAGGGGTGGGCTATTCATAGCCCGGCTTCCGCCAGCATCGCCGAGCCGCCGTGTTCGGCGCCATCGGCGTGGGCGCGGAACATCGCGAAGAGTTCGCGGCCGAGGCCGAAGCTGCTCTCGGTGGGGAGCGCGGGCTCGCGCGTGGAGAAATCGGCCAGCACTTCGATGCTGCCGCGGTTGGCGCAGAGCCGCACCACATCCCCATCCAGCACCCGCGCCAGCGGTCCGCCGCCGAGCGCCTCAGGGGTGACGTGGATCGCTGCGGGGACTTTGCCGCTGGCACCGCTCATCCGCCCGTCGGTGACCAGCGCGACCTTGAAACCCTTGTCCTGGAGCACGCCCAAGGGCGGGGTGAGCTTGTGCAATTCGGGCATGCCGTTGGCGCGCGGGCCCTGAAAGCGGACCACCACCACCACGTCGCGGTCGAGCTCGCCCGCCTGGAACGCCGCCTGCACCGCTTCCTGGCTGTCGAATACCCGCGCCGGGGCCTCGATCGTCCAGCGCGAGGGATCGACCGCGCTGGTCTTAAACGTGGCGCGGCCGAGATTGCCCTGAACCAGCCGCATCCCTCCGTCGGCGAGGAAGGGTTCGGCCACCGGGGCGAGGATCGCCGGGTCGCCGCTTTGCGCGGGCGAGGCCTGCCATGCAAGGGCGTCGCCATCGAGCTGCGGCTCATCGGCATAGGCCGCCATTCCGCCCTCGCTTATGGTCAAGACATCGCCGTGAATCAGCTCGGCGCTCAGCAGTTCGCGAACCACGAAGCCCATTCCCCCGGCGGCGTGGAAGTGGTTCACGTCGGCCGCGCCGTTGGGATAGACCCGCGCGATCAGCGGCACCGCGGCGGAAAGCTCGTCGAGATCCTGCCAGTCGATGACAATGCCGGCGGCGCGCGCCATCGCCGGGATATGGATCGCGTGGTTGGTCGAGCCGCCGGTCGCGAGCAGCCCAACGCAGGCGTTGACGATGGCCTTCTCGTCCACCACCCGCGCCATTGGGCGGTAGTCCCCGCCCTCGCGCCCGATCTCGACTAGCCGGTGGACCGCCTTGCGGGTCAGGGCCGAGCGAAGAGGGGTGTTCGGCGGAACGAAGGCCGCGCCGGGGATGTGCAGCCCCATAAGCTCCATCATCATCTGGTTCGAATTGGCGGTGCCGTAGAACGTGCAGGTGCCGGGCGAATGGTAGCTCGCGGCCTCGCTTTCGAGCAGGTCGGCGCGGCTGGCCTTGCCCTCGGCGTAGAGCTGGCGGACCTTTTGCTTTTCGCGGTTGCCGAGCCCCGAGGGCATCGGGCCCGAGGGCACGAACACCGCCGGGAGCCAACCGAAGCGCAGCGCGCCGATGACAAGGCCGGGGACGATCTTGTCGCAGATGCCGAGCAGCGCCATCCCGTCGAACATCGCGTGGCTCAGCGCCACCGCGGTCGAGAGCGCGATGGTGTCGCGGCTGAACAGCGAGAGTTCCATGCCCAGCTGGCCCTGGGTGACCCCGTCGCACATCGCCGGCACCCCGCCCGCAACCTGCGCCGTCGCGCCGACTTCGCGCGCGTAGAGCTTCATCGCCTCGGGGTAGCGGCCATAGGGCTGATGGGCGGAGAGCATGTCGTTGTAGGCGGTGACGATGGCGAGGTTCGGCCCCCGACCCGACTGGATCGCGGGCTTGTCCTCGAGGCTCGCGGCGAAGCCGTGGGCGAGGTTCGAGCAGGACAATGCGTTGCGGTTGGGGAATTTCTCGCCCTCGCGGTCCATTAGGTCGAGGTAACGGCGGCGGCTGTCCCGCGACTTCTCTACGATCCGCGCGGTGACGCGCGCGATCGCGGGGTGCAGCTCAGTCATGCCAATGCACCCCGTCGCGCTCGGTCAGCGCGATCGCGGCGGAGGGACCCCAGCTGCCCGCGGTGTAAGTCTTGGGGGTCAGACCTTCGCCGGCCCAGCCGGCGCGGATGTCGTCGATCCAGTCCCACTGCGCTTCGACCTCGTCGCGGCGGACGAACAGCGTCTGATCACCCTCGATCAGGTCGAGCAGCAGGCGCTCGTAAGCGATCCGGCGGGTCGGGCCGGCGAAGGCGTCGGGCATGTCGATGTCGAGCGGGACGCTGCGCAGGCGGATCCCGCCGCGGTCGAGCCCCGGCACCTTGGCCATCAGCGCGAGGCGGATGTTCTCTTCGGGCTGGATGCCGATGACCAGCTGGTTGGGTACGGTGCGCGCGCCCTTGCCGGCGAAGATGGAGTGCGGGACCTGGCGGAACTGGACCACGATCTCGGTCTTGCGCGCGGGCAGGCGCTTGCCGGTGCGCAGGTAGAACGGCACGCCCTTCCAGCGCCAGTTGTCGAGGTGCGCCTTGATCGCGACAAAGGTCTCGGTGTCCGAATCCTTGCCCAGCTCGTCGTCGTAACCCGGCACCGCTTGGCCCGCTACGGCCCCGGCGCGGTACTGCCCGGTGACGCTCTCTTCGGCGGAAACGCGGCGCAGCGCGCGCAAAACCTTGACCTTCTCGTCGCGCACCGCGGTCGCATCGAAGCTCGAGGGCGGCTCCATCGCGACCAGCGCGAGCAGCTGGAGCATGTGGTTCTGGACCATGTCGCGCAGCGCCCCGGCGCCGTCGTAGTAGCCGACCCGGCTCTCCAGACCGACTGTCTCGGCGACGGTGATCTCGACGTGGGCGATGTGCGCGGCGTTCCACAGCGGCTCGAACAGGATGTTGGCGAAGCGCAGCGCCAGGAGGTTCTGGACGGTCTCCTTGCCGAGGTAGTGGTCGATCCGGAAGATGCGATCCTCGGGAAAGGCGGCGGCGACCGCATCGTTGATCTCGCAGCTCGAGGCGAGGTCGGTGCCGAGCGGCTTTTCCAGTCCGATCCGCACGTTGTCGCCAGCGAGGCCCGAAGCGGAGAGCCCGGCGATGGTCGGCTCGAACATCCCCGGAGCGGTCGAAAGGAAGATCGCGAGGCCATGCTCGGCGACCCCGACCTTGGCGGCGAGCGCCTGATAGTGGCCGGTGTCGGTGGCATCGAGCGGCTGGTAGTGGAGCCGGTTGAGGAAGGTCGCCATGCTGCCGCGGCGTTCGGCCGGAAGGTATTTCTCCAGCGCCTCGCGGGCGAAGTTGCGGTAGCCGGCGTCGTCGAGCGGCTGGCGCGCGGTGCCGACGATCTCCAGCCCCGGCGCGATCAGCCCGTCGGCGCAGAGCGCGCAGAGCGAGGGCAGCAGCATCCGCTGCGCGAGGTCGCCGGTCGCGCCGAACAGCAGCAGCCGGTCCGCGGTGAAGCCCATTTCGCCCAACTCCTGCGCTTTCGCCCTTGCCCACGCGGATTAGCAGGGGGGCTGGGGCCGCGCCAGTGCACCGCAAACCTATTCAGCGCGCGGATCGCTCGCTAGACGGGGCGCAATTCGCGCCACTTAAGGATGCCGCCGATGCGTTTGCCGATGCTTGCCCTTGCCGCCTGCACCCTGATCGCGAGCCCGATTGCCGCCAAACCAGCCGCGCATACGCAGGCCGAGGCGCAGACGCTCGAACTGGCCAAGGCGCTGATCGCGGTGCGCTCGGTCCGCGGGCCGGGCAACAAGACCGGCGAAGCGCTGC
>JBOHIC010000246.1:0-2457 GCA_050725835.1 Novosphingobium sp. | reverse complement strand
ATTTGACGTCGTCGGCGAAGATTTCGAGCTCGGGCTTGGCGTTGGCGCTCGCGGTCCGGTCGAGCAGCATCGCGCGCACCGATTGTTCGCCGTCGGTCCCGTCGGCCCCGCGCGCGACCTTTACTTTGCCGAGATAGTTGACCGTAGCGTGCCCGCCCGCGACCGAGCGCACCGTCTGGCGGCTCACCGCATCGGGCGCGGCGTGGATAACTTCGGTGACGATCTCGAGCGTGTGCTTGCCCGCAGCAAGCTGCGCGCCGCCGAGGGTGAATTCGGACCCCTCGCCCAGCTCGGCGCGCACCGCGATGCGGCCGTAGGCGCTCGAAGCATTGAGAATGCGCAGGTCGAACGAAGCGCCCGCTGCCAGCGTAACCGCCAGCTCGCGGACCAAGGGTGCATTGCCGACGATCACAATCGACAGCACCTCTGCCTCGCCCGCCGCCACCGAAATCGCCTCGACCGCCACCGGCCAAAGCGGTGCGAGCGCGTCCAGGTCCGCATAGCGGAACGCTTCTTCGCGCCTGGTCGGCAGAGCGTTCACGCCGCCACCGCCTCGTAGCCTTCGGCCTCGAGCTGCCTGGCAAGCTCGGGACCGCCGGTGCGGACGATCCGCCCGGCCGAGAGGATGTGGACGAAATCGGGCACCACGGTGTCGAGCAGCCGCTGGTAGTGGGTGATCAGCAGCACCGCCTTGTCGGGCCCGCGCATGGTGGCGTTGATGCCCTCGCCGACCACCCGCAGCGCGTCGATGTCGAGCCCCGAATCGGTCTCGTCGAGCACCGCCAGCCGCGGGCCGAGGATGCCCATCTGGACCATCTCGGCGCGCTTCTTCTCGCCGCCGGAAAAGCCCAGGTTCACCGGGCGCTTGAGCATGTCCATGTCCATCTTGAGCAGCGCCGCCCGCTCGCGCGCCAGCTTGAGGAATTCGCCGCCCGAAAGCGGCGCCTCGCCCCGCGCCTTGCGCTGCGCGTTGAGGCTCTCGCGGAGGAACTGGACGAACGAGACGCCGGGGATCTCGACCGGGTACTGGAACCCGAGGAACAGCCCGAGCGCGGCGCGTTCGTGGGGGGCGAGGGACAGCAGGTCCACTTCGCCGCCGCCCCCAACATTGTCAGCCCGGACTTGTTCCGGGCCAGTGCTTCCATCCGCACCGCCCGAAGCAGAAAAGCCCTGTCCCGGAACAAGTCCGGGATGACCTGCAGAGGTGAAGGTCACGCTTCCCCCCGTCACCTCATACCCCGGCCGCCCGCCGAGCACATAGGCCAGCGTCGATTTCCCCGCCCCGTTCGGCCCCATGATCGCATGCACCTCGCCCGCGTTCACGGTGAGGGTCAGCCCCTTGAGGATCGGCTTGCCGGCGACGGTGGCGTGGAGGTTATCGATTTGGAGCATCTGAGATCTTTTCTGAGGGCATGATCCACGGCGAGGGTAATTCGGGGAAGCAACCCCAGCTTCGCCACGACTCGTTTGTTCCGCTTGCTCGGGACGCAAGCTGCCAGCGAGGCGGGTCGGGCCAGCCGAACCAGACATTGTCCACAAGCACCAAGTCTTCGCCATCGTGAGTCGCGAAAAAAGTCACGTCATGATCGGCGAACCATTGGCGGTCCTGCCCAAAGATGCCTTCCTCCGGAAATTCAAGGAACGAGACGTGCGCCCAATTTATTGGTTGGGCGGCTCGTCGTACGAATCCTTCGTACATAGGCCTGGCCTGAACGTCCTTGGCATCCCATGGCGTAGGCTCCCAATCAGGCAGCGCGTCATTCATGCGCTCGCGGCGAGACTTCACCCCACGCTCCCCTCAAGGCTGATCCCCAGCAGCTTCTGCGCTTCCACCGCGAACTCCATCGGCAATTGCTGCAGCACTTCCTTGGCGAAGCCGTTGACGATCAGCGCCACCGCTTCCTCCTGCCCCAGCCCGCGCTGCATCGCGTAGAACAGCTGGTCGTCGGAAATCTTGCTGGTGGTCGCCTCGTGCTCGATCTGCGCGGTGGGGTTGCGGACCTCGATGTAGGGGACGGTGTGCGCGCCGCAGTCCTTGCCGAGGAGGAGCGAATCGCACTGGGTGAAATTGCGCACGCCCTCGGCATTCGGCCCGACGCGGACGAGGCCGCGGTAGGTGTTGTTGCTGCGCCCGGCACTGATGCCCTTGGAGACGATGGTCGAGCGGGTGCCCTTGCCGTTGTGGATCATCTTGGTGCCGGTATCGGCCTGCTGAAAATTGTTGGTCACCGCGACCGAGTAGAACTCGCCGACCGAGTCCTCGCCGTTGAGCACGCAGCTCGGGTACTTCCAGGTGATCGCAGAGCCGGTCTCGACCTGGGTCCAGCTGACCTTCGAGCGCTTGCCCTGGCACAGCGCGCGCTTGGTGACGAAGTTGTAGATCCCGCCCTTGCCCTCGGCGTTGCCGGGGTACCAGTTCTGCACGGTCGAATACTTGATCTCGGCATCGTCGAGCGC
>JBOHIC010000245.1:0-1255 GCA_050725835.1 Novosphingobium sp. | reverse complement strand
GTGCTGGCGATGCTTCCGGCGTTGCCGCTGACCCTGCTCGGCCTCGCCGCGCCGCTGCGCGCCGCGCCCTCGGCGCAACCTTTGATCGCGCCGCCGCCGCGCGCCTCGACTTGCCGGATTCCGGATGCGGCGCCCGCGCTGCGCGCGCTGCCCACGGGAAATGTGCTCGCCCCGCTCGACATCGGGCCGCGGCTGTTGCTCGAGACCGAACACGGCGTCGTCGCCACCGGCCACCACCGCGCCGCGACCGCGATGCGCGCGGTGATCGATGCCTTCACCGGCTCGCCCGAGCGCGCGCGCGAAATCGCCGCCGCCTACCGCATCGACTATGTCGCGTTCTGCGGCGATCTCGCCGAGCCGGCGATCTACGCCGAGGCCGCGCCGCACGGGTTCGCCGCGCAGCTGCGCGGCGGCCGCACGCCCGACTGGCTGGAGCCGGTGGCGATGCCCGCCGGGGTCAATCTGAAGGTGTGGAAGGTGCTGCGCTAGGCGGCGCGGAACACCATCGCATCGCCGTTCATGCAATAGCGCTTGCCGGTCGGGCGCGGGCCGTCGTCGAAGACGTGGCCGAGATGCCCGCCGCAGCGCGCGCAGTGGACCTCGGTGCGCGGATAGCCGACCTCCCAGTCGGTCGCCGTCCCGATCGCCCCGGGGAGCGGTCGCCAGAAGCTCGGCCAGCCGGTCTTGCTGTCGTACTTGGTCTCCGAGGCGAACAGCGGGTGCCCGTCGGCGGCGCAGACGAAGGTGCCGCGGCGCTTCTCGTGGAGCAGCGGCGAAGTGCCGGGAACTTCGGTGCCCTTCTGGCGCAGGACGTAGAATTGCTCACGGCTCAGCCGCTTGCGCCATTCGGCCTCGCTGAAGCGCACCGGAAATCCCTTGGCCTCCGCACCAGAGCCGCAGGCGGCGATCGCACCGCCGCAGACGGACGCGCCGAACCAGCCGAGCAGTCGCCTTCGGTCGAGCATCAGAATTTCTCCAGCGTGACCCCGAGCTTGCGGTGGCCGTGGACGAAATTGGCGCGGACCCGCTCGACTTCCCCGGTGACCCGCACCCGCATCCGGCGGGCGTGCATTTCCTCGAGCAGGATCCTGAGCTGGAGCTCGGCCAGCCGCGCACCGACGCAGCGATGGATGCCGTACCCGAATGCCACGTGGCGCCGGGCATTGTCGCGGGTGATGTCGAGTTCGTCGGGATTCTCGAACACCGTCTCGTCGCGGTTGGCCGAGATGTACCACAGCACGACCTTGTCGCCCTG
>JBOHIC010000244.1:0-6264 GCA_050725835.1 Novosphingobium sp. | reverse complement strand
TCGCTCGCGCCCGAAGGGGCGATCGTCAAGGTGGCGGGGATGCACCGCTTGCAGTTCCGCGGGCCGGCGCAGGTGTTCGAGTGCGAGGAAGACGCCTTCGCCGCGGTCGAAGCGCGCCAAATCCGCGAGGGCGGCGTGGTGGTGATCCGCAACGAAGGCCCCAAGGGCGGCCCGGGGATGCGCGAAATGCTCTCGACCACCGCCGCGCTCTATGGCCAGGGGATGGGCGAGAAGGTCGCGCTGATCACCGACGGGCGCTTCTCGGGCGCGACCCGCGGATTCTGCATCGGCCACGTTGGGCCGGAGGCGGCCGAGGGCGGGCCGATCGCGCTGATCGAGGACGGCGACATCATCGCAATCGACGCCGAGGCGGGAACAATCGAGCTCGAGGTTCCAGAAACCGAGCTGGCCGAGCGCCGCAAAGCCTGGATGCCGCGCGGGCACGATTACAACGCTGGCGCGATCTGGCGCTTCGCGCAGAACGTCGGCCCGGCTTACCAGGGCGCTGTCACCCATCCGGGGGCCAGGGCCGAGACCCATGTCTATGCGGACATCTAGCCTCGCGGCATCGCTGCTCCTCTTTGGCTGTTCGGCGGCGGAGGCGCCAACCCAGGCCGCGGGCGAGGAACACATCGCCTGCGCGCTCGCCGGAGCGAAGGATTTTGCACCGAACTGCGCGGTCGAGCGCGCCGAAGTCGATGGCGGGCGGGTGTTGGTTGTGCGGCATCCCGATGGCGGGTTCCGCCGCTTCGCGGTGACCGACGACGGGCGCGGAGTCGCGCCGGCCGACGGAGCGCAGGCGGCGGCGATGGCTCTTTCCGGCAATGTCCTCGAAGTGACGGTCGATGGCGACCGCTACCGCTTCCCGGTGACGGTCAAGGGCGATGCCGCGGCACGCTGACCAAATCCTCACCGCTGCGCAGATGCGTACCGCGGAGGAGGCGCTGATTGCCGGCGGCAGCTCGATCGACGAACTGATGCAGCGCGCCGGGCGCGGCGCGGCGGAGTGGGTCTGGCGGATTGCCGCGGGCCGCGCGGTCACCGTGCTGTGCGGCCCGGGCAACAACGGCGGCGACGGCTGGGTCATCGCCGAAGTGCTGCGCGAACGCGGCGGCGAGGTCTGCGTGATCGCCGCGGCGGAGCCGGCGACAGCGGCGGCGCGCACCGCCCGCGCGCTCTATCGCGGCGCGGTCTCCACCGAACCGGTGCGCGGCGAGGTGCTGGTCGATTGCCTGTTCGGCAGCGGGCTGGCGCGACCGCTCTCCGAGGCCCACTTGGGCTTGCTTCAGCGGCTTGCCGTGAGCCATCACCTCACCGTTGCGGTCGACTTGCCGAGCGGGATCGACGCCGATACCGGCGCTCCGCTCAATCCGCTGCTACCGGACTGCGACGTCACCCTGGCGCTGGGGGCGTGGAAACGCGCGCATTGGGCTATGCCGGCGATGGCGACAATGGGCGTGCGGTGTTTGGTCGAAATCGGGATCGAGCGCGTAGTCGGCGCCGCCGAGCTGCTCGGACGGCCGCATCTGTTCGCGCCTGCGGTAGATGCCCACAAGTACACTCGCGGGTTCGTCGGGGTTGTCGGCGGGGCGATGCCGGGGGCGGGGGTGCTTGCGGCGCAGGCGGCGATGCGCGGCGGGGCGGGCTACGTAAAGCTGTTCGCCGATCATCCCGGACCGTGCGACTTGCCCGACCTGGTGGTCGAAAGCGAGACTGTCTCCGATCTGGTAGCCGATCCGCGGCTCAACGCGCTGGTCATCGGCCCGGGGCTGGGACGCGATGGGCTTGCGCGCGAAAAGCTCGAACAGGTCCTGCGGCGCGAGTTGCCGACGGTGGTCGATGGCGATGCGCTGACCCTGCTCGCCCCGGCGATGCTCTCGGGCCGCCGCGAAGCGCTGGTGCTGACCCCTCACGCGGGCGAACTCGAGCAGCTTTACGCGGCCTGCGAGATCGAAGCGGGCGACCGGATCGGGCGGCTGCTGGCGCTGGCGCACGACACCCGTAGCGTGGTGATCGCCAAAGGCCCCGACACGCTGATCGCGGCGAGCGACGGTGCGCTGACTTTCGCGGCGAGCTCCAGTGCGCCGAGCTGGCTCTCGGTCGCGGGCAGCGGCGACGTGCTCGCCGGGCTGGTCGCGAGCCGGATCGCGGCGGGGCGAACTCTCTATGCCGCGGCGCGCGAGGCAGTCTGGCTGCATTCGCGCGCCGGGCAACTGGCGGGGCCGGCGTGCCTGCCGGGCGATATCGTTTGCGCGGCACCGCAAGCCTTCGCCGAGTGCCTGTGACCAAGGGCGAAGTAATCGTCCGCGTCGCCGCCAAGGGCGACGGCGTAACCGCGAATGGGCGACATGTGTCGGGAACCGCGCCGGGCGATACGGTGCTCGAGGACGGAACTGTGCTGACCGGGCCGCACCGCGCGATGCCTCCGTGCCGTCATTTCGGGACGTGCGGTGGGTGCCAGTTGCAGCACCTCGACGAGGCGGCGCTGGCGAGCTTCGTCACAGAGCGGGTGGTCAATGCGGCGGCCGGGCAAAGCCTGATAGCCGAGCATGTCGCGCCGCCGCACCTCTCGCCGTCGCGTAGCCGCCGTCGCGCCACGCTGCACGCGGCGAGCATTGGCGGGCGGGTGCATGTCGGCTTCCGCGAGGCGCGTTCGCACCGGGTGATCGACATGGCCGAATGCCATGTCCTCGCGCCCGAGCTGTTCGCGCTGGTCGCGCCGCTGCGAAAGCTGCTGGCCCAGCAGAGCGGCCGGATCGCGGCCGATGTCGAGCTGGCGCAGGCCGATCAGGGTGTCGACCTCGCCATCAAGGGCCTGACGGTCGAAGGTCTGACAGCAACCGAGGCACTCCTCGATTTCGCCCGCGATCGCGGCCTCGCCCGGCTCACCCTCGACCAGGGCTATGGTCCCGAAGCGGTGTGGGAGCCCGAGCCGGTGAGCGCGATGCTTAGCGAAGTCAGGGTCCCGCTTCCGCCGGGCGCCTTCCTCCAGGCCACCGCCGATGGCGAGGCCGCGCTGGTCGCGGCAGCGCGCGAATGGCTTGCGGGCAGCACGACCGTCGCCGACCTGTTCGCCGGGCTCGGCACATTCGCCTTCGCGCTGGCCGGACCGCAAACCAAGGTGCTCGCCGTCGAAGCCGCGCGCGATGCGCACCTCGCCTGCAAGGCCGCTGCGGCGCGGGCCGGCTTGCCGGTCCATTCGCTCCACCGCGACCTGTTCCGCAATCCGCTCCAGGTGGACGAACTCAATCGCTTCTCGGCCGTGTTGCTCGACCCGCCGCGCGCCGGCGCGCGCGAGCAGGTCGCGCTGCTGGCGCAAAGCAGCGTGCCGCAGATCGCCTACATCAGCTGCAACCCCGCGAGCTGGGCACGCGATGCGGCGACGCTGATGTCAGGCGGTTACCGCCTCGCCGAACTGCGCCCGGTCGGCCAGTTCCGCTGGTCGACCCACGTCGAGCTGGCGAGCCTGTTTCTGCGTCAGACGTGAAGCTGAAACACCGCGATCAGCAGGTGCACCGTCAGCATGATCAGCGCCACGCTCGATAGTGCGAACAGCGCGAAGCGGACGATCACCCGGTTCGAGATCGCCTGCACCAGCGAGTGGACGATCCGCAGCCCGACATAGGCCCAGGCGATCTGTGCATTGAACCCGCCGCCGATTTCGCCGCCGACGATCGCGCTGGCCAGCGCCACCGCATAGAACACCGTCGGCGCCTCATGCAGGTGGTTGTAGTTGTGCGCGATCCACTGGACGTTTGGCGGCAGGGTGTCGTCGAGCGACTTGCCGGTCCCGCCGACCAGGTTGCGGCTGTCGATCCCGGCCTTGCCCATTGCCGGGATGCGGGTGACGTACATCCACAGCCACATCACCATCGTCCACGCCGCGAGCACCGCGACGGGTTGCAGGATTTCCATTCCGATCATCGCTTTCCCCCTTCCAATCCCCTAGCCTTGAAGACAGACTGTTATTGCCCGGCGCGATTGTCAAATCCGCGAGTCCCTGTCGATCCGCAGTTGGACAGGCCGGCAATCGCGCACTAGGCTAGCTTGCGAGCCGGAGCGTGAGGAGATCCTGTTTGCCGAGGGGGCGCACCGCGCGATCGGAAGGGGACCCGATGACCGAATACCTGCACCCGTGCGGCTGCATGCACCGCGATCGCGCCGGACTTATGGTCGACGGCGCGAAGCCTAATTTCTTCGCGATTGGGTTGGCCGGTGCAGCGGCGGACTCGGCGATCGAGGTCGAATTCCTCGGAAACGTCTATCAGGAGATCGAACACGAGGGGGTCGATTCAAACGGCTTCCAGTTCGCCCAGCTCCGCGTGGTGTTCTTTTCGGTCTGGGGGGATCATCCGACGCTGGGGCGGCTCCATATCATTCACGATAATTCCCGACCCGGGACCTATGCCCGCATCCTCGGCTGCGAGCAGGGCAAGCAATACCCCGCCATCCACACCACGCATCTCAACGTTGTTGCCTATGCCGAAAACATGCCCGGAATGATCCTCCAAAACCGAGGCAAGCCGCTGACATTCGTCTCCGAACCGATGGCGGTCTGGCCGCCCGCGAGCAACATCTATCGGCTCGGCATGGCGATCGACTTCGAAAACCGTGCAAACCCCGGTGACCCGTTGATCACCGTGGGCAAGGCGCCCGTCTACGTCGAAAGCGCTTGATGAGCCGGGTCGGGCGGACTCAGTCGGCAATCACCTCGGCGAAGCTCGCCGGATCGGTGTTGCTGCCGGTGAGGAGGATCGCGGTGCGTCCGTCGAGCGGGACCTTGCCGGCGAGCGCCGCCGCCAGCGCCGCTGCGCCCCCCGGTTCGAGCACGAGGTGGAGCCGGGCGAAAGCGAAGCGCTGGGCGGCGCGGACTTCGGCTGGGGTGACGGCGAGGCCGTAAGCGCAGCGTTCGCGCAGGATGGCGAAGTTGATCGGCCAGGTCGCCGGGGTCTGCAGTGCGTCGCAGGCGGTCGGCGGGGTGTCGGGCGGGACGCGCTGGATCGTGCCGGTTTCGAGGCTGCGCTTGACGTCGTCCCACCCTTCGGGCTCGACCGGGACGATCTCCGCGTCGGGACAGGCCAGCGCCAATCCCGCAGTCAATCCGCCGCCGCCGCAGCAGGCGACGATCCGGGTCGGTCCGCCTTCGCCGCGCGCGGCCATCTGCGCGGCTATCTCGAGCCCGGCCGAGCCTTGGCCCTCGATCACCCAAGGATCGGCATAGGCGTGGACCAGCGTCGCGCCGCGCTCGGCGCAGAGCCGCGCCGCCAGCGCATCGCGGTCCTCGCCGCCGGGGCGGTCGTAAAGCACCACCTCCGCCCCCATCGCCCGGGTCGCCGCGAGCTTCACCTGCGGCGCGTCGACCGGCATCACGATCGCCGCCGCGATCCCCAGCCGCTGCGCCGCCCAGGCGACGCCCTGCGCATGATTGCCGCTGGAGACGCCGACGACGCCGCGCTTGCGCTCGTCCTCGGTCAGGTCGCTCAGCCGGTGCCACGCGCCCCTGATCTTGAACGAGCCGATCGGCTGCAGGCTCTCGGCCTTGCACCACACCTTGTGCCCGCCGATCTCGGTTTCGAGCAGCGGGGTTGGCGCGAGCAGGTCGGCGATCTTGGCGGCGGCGCGGGCGACGCCTTCGGCGGTCGGTGCGCGCATCGTTGGCGTCGTCATGCGGCGGACCTATATGCGCGTTTCGCTTCGCGCAAAGGAGATTCGGATTGAGCAAGGTTCTGGTAATCGGCGCGGGCGGAGTCAGCTCGGTCTGCGTCCACAAGATGGCGATGAATGCGGGGATCTTCTCCGAGATTCACCTCGCCAGCCGGACCAAGGCCAAATGCGACGCGATCGCCGGCTCGGTCAAGGAACGCACCGGGCAGGCCGTGACGACTTACGAGGTCGATGCCGAGGAAGTCCCCGCGCTGACCCGCCTCATCCAGCAGATCGGCCCCAAGCTGGTGGTCAACCTGGCGCTGCCCTACCAGGATCTGCCGATCATGGACGCCTGCCTCGCCGCCGGGGTCGATTACCTCGACACCGCCAATTACGAACCCAAGGACGAGGCGCGGTTCGAGTACAAGTGGCAGTGGGCCTATCACGACCGCTTCAAGGAGGCGGGGCTGATGGCGCTGCTCGGCTCGGGCTTCGATCCGGGGGTGACCAGCGTCTTCGCGATGTGGCTCAAGCAGCACAAGCTCAAGACCATCCGCTGGCTCGACATCCTCGACTGCAACGGCGGCGATCACGGCCAGGCCTTCGCCACCAATTTCA
>JBOHIC010000243.1:0-16951 GCA_050725835.1 Novosphingobium sp. | reverse complement strand
GCGGCCGGTCCGGCGGCGGTGTGGCGCAGCCCGGTGATCCCCCGCACCTCGATCCCCGCCGCCTCCTGCGCCTTGAGAATGGCGCGGGTGCGGAAGGTATAGCCGCTATGCAGCGGCAGCGAATGGTCGAGGACGTGGAGGACGCGGGTCATCGCGCATTCCCTAGCCCAACAGGCTTAACGGCGCGTCAACCGGGGGCTGCTAGAGCACGCCGCGATGGTCGACTACTTCGCCATTGCCGTCACGCACGGGGTCATGGCGTTCGCGCTGTGGCGGCTGATGACACGCGACGATCTCGACCGCGAAGAGCCGGACGAACCCAAGGCCGATCCGCGTGTTTAGCCTCGCGCTCACCCTTTATGTCGTGGCCTTCCTGCTGCTCGGGCTGCGCCGCCCGTTCGTGTGGGTGCTCGCTTACCTCTACATCGACATCATGGCCCCGCAGAAGGTGACCTGGGCGATCCTGCCGAGCCTGCAGATCTCGCTGGTCGCCTTCATCGCCGCCGCCGCTGGCTGGCTGTTCGTCGACCGCAAGGAGAATTCGCGCTTCACCCTGCGCCAGGGGTTGATGGTGGTGCTTCTCATCTACTGCGGCATGACAACGCTCTCGGCCGATTTTCCGATCGACGCCGCCAACAAGTGGGCCTGGGTGTGGAAGGCACTGGTCTTCGCGATCTTCCTCCCGCTGGCGCTGACCACGCGGCTGAGGATCGAGGCGGCGGCGCTGGTGATGTGCCTGTCGATCGGCGCGATCGTCATCGGCGGGGCGATCAAGACCCTCGCCGGCGGGGGCGGCTACGGACAGCTCCACCTGATGGTCAACGACAACACCGGGCTCTACGAAGGCTCGATCATCTCCTGCGTCGCGGTCGCGGCGATCCCGCTGATCGGCTGGCTGAGCAAGCACGGCACGCTGTTTCCGCCCGAGTGGCGGGTCAAGCTGTTCGCACTCGCGCTGGGCTTCGCCTGCCTGCTGATCCCGATCGGGACCCAGGCGCGCACCGGCCTCCTCTGCATCGGCGTGCTCGCGCTGCTCGCGCTGCGGGCGGCCAAGCGGCGCCTGCTCTATCTCGCGCTGATCGGCGCGGTCGCCCTCGCCGCGATCCCGTTCCTGCCCGAAAGCTACACCAAGCGGATGAGCTCGATCGAGAGCCACGAGGCCGACGAAAGCGCCTCGACCCGGGTTGCGGTGTGGAAGTGGACGCTCGAATACGTCGAGGATCATCCGCTCGGCGGCGGGTTCGACGCCTACCGCCAGAACAAGCTGCGCTACAACACCGCCAAGACCGCGGGCGAGGGCAACACCGTCGCGGTCGAATACGCCGCGGTCGAGGACAAGGCCCGCGCCTATCATTCGAGCTATTTCGAAATGCTCGGCGAGCAGGGCTGGCCGGGCCTGTTCCTGTGGCTGTGGCTCCAGCTCGCCGGCCTGTGGCAGATGGAGCGCCTGCGCCGCCGCTGGGGCAAGCGCACCGAACCCGAGGTTGCCTGGGCCGCCCCGCTCGCCACCGCGCTCCAGCACGCGCAGCTGATCTACCTGGTCGGCTCGCTGTTCGTCGGGATCGCCTACCAGCCCTTCGTGCTAATGCTGATCGGGCTGCAGTGCGGGCTGTGGAGCTACCTGCGGCGAGTCGATTCGCCCGCGCCCCCGCGCTTCGCGCCGCGCCGCGCTGCGCTAAAGCCCGATGCCGTAACGGCAAGCTGAGCCGCGTTGCCAGCCTGCCCGCGATGGGCCTAAGAAGCGCCTTTCCGGATGAGGAGAGGCCGATGACCCCGCAGGAACTGCAAGCCAAGACCGGCGAAACGATCGGCACTTCGGACTGGATCGAGGTCACCCAGGAGCGGATCAACAAATTCGCCGAGGCCACCGGCGATTTCCAGTTCATCCACATCGACGAGGAAAAGGCCAAGCTGACCCCGTTCGGCGGGACCATCGCCCACGGCTTCCTAACCCTTTCGCTGATCCCGGCGCTGGGCGCGGTGACCGACGGCGCGCGGATCAGCGGGGTCAAGATGGGGGTCAACTACGGCGGCAACAAAACCCGCTTCATCTCGCCGGTGCGCGCGGGCAAGCGGGTGCGTTCGCACAGCAAGCTGCTCGAGCTGGTCGAAAAGCGCCCCGGCCAGTGGCAGCAGACCAACGAGATCACCATCGAGATCGAAGGCGAGGACAAGCCCGCGCTGATCGCCGAGTGGATCACCCAGTTCTTCGTTTGACTCTAGAGCCCCTCCCCGGTGGGGAGGGGTTGGGGTGGGGGCTCCACGGCGAGCGCAGGTGCCCACCCCACTGCGACTAGCTCGCTTCGCTCACATGTCTCGCCGCCCCTCCCCGACAGGGAGGGGAGTCCAACAAGGAAACCCACCATGTCCCGCGACGCCGTCATCGTTTCCACCGCCCGCACCCCGCTGACCAAGGCGGGGCGCGGCGCGTTCAACGCCACCACCGGGGCGACGCTGGGCGCCTGGTCGATCAAGGCCGCGGTCGAGCGCGCCGGGATCGACGGGGCCGAAGTCGACGACGTGCTGATGGGCTGCGCGGTGCAGCAGGGCTCGGCCGGCGGGAACATCGCGCGCCTCGCCGGCCTGCGCGCCGGGCTGCCGGTCAGCGTGCCGGGAATGTCGATCGACCGGCAGTGCTCCTCGGGGCTGATGTCGATCGCCACCGCCGCCAAGCAAGTGGTGATCGACCGGATGGACATCTGCGTCGCCGGCGGGCTCGAATCGATCTCCAAGGTGGTCGGCGCGGGCAAGATGTTCATCGAGCCCGACCGCGAGCTGCTGACGATGCACCCGGATATCTACATGCCGATGATCGGCACCGCCGAAGTGGTCGCCAAGCGCTACGGCATCGGCCGCGAGGCGCAGGACGAATACTCGCTCCAGTCGCAGCAGCGCACCGCCGCTGGCCAGGCCTCGGGCAAGTTCGACGACGAGATCGTCGCCTGCGAGGCGACGATGGCGGTGGTCGACAAGGAGACCAAGGAGGTCTCGTACAAGGAGGTCACCGCCGCCAAGGACGATTGCAACCGCCCCGACACCACGCTCGAAGGGCTCGCCAGCCTCAAGCCGGTGATCGGCGAAGGCGGGGTTATTACCGCGGGCAACGCCAGCCAATTGAGCGATGGCTCCTCGGCCTGCGTGGTGATGGAAGCCGGGATCGCCGCCAAGCGCGGGCTCACCCCGCTGGGGCGCTATGTGGGCATGGCCGTCGCCGGCACCGAGCCCGACGAAATGGGCATCGGGCCGGTCTTCGCGATCCCCAAGCTGCTGAGCCGCTTCGACCTGAAAATCGACGACATCGGGCTGTGGGAACTCAACGAGGCCTTCGCGGTGCAGGTGCTTTACTGCCGCGACAAGCTCGGCATCGATAACGACAAGCTTAACGTCAACGGCGGCTCGATCTCGATCGGCCATCCCTTCGGCATGACCGGCGCGCGCTGCGTTGGCCACGCGCTGATCGAAGGCAAGCGCCGCGGGGTGAAATATGCCGTGGTGACGATGTGCATCGGCGGCGGCCAGGGCGCGGCGGGGCTTTTCGAAGTCCTGTGAGGCTCCGCAGCCCGCGCATCGCCCCACTCGCGATCGACCGGCTCGAGCCCGAGCAGGAGGCCGTGCTGGCCCCGCTGCGGCAGGGCCGGCTGGGTGTGCTCAACATCTTCCGCACGCTCGCCCACGCGCCCAAGGCGCTTACCGCGTTTCTCGGCTGGGGGAGCTACATTCTCTCGAAGCGCAATGCGGTGCCCGAGCGCGAGCGCGAGCTGGCGATCCTGCGCGTCGGGTTCAATTGCGCCGCCGGTTACGAATGGACCCAGCACAAGGAAATCGGGCTTGCCGCCGGGCTGACCGCCACCGAAATCGAGGCGATCAAGCAGGGGCCTGGCGCCCCCGGATGGAGCGCGCTCGACCGGGCGATCCTTACCGCTTGCGACGAACTCACCCGCGATTTCTTCGTCACCGACGCGACTTGGGCGGCGCTCGCCGAGCTTGGCGACAAAGGCCGGATGGACCTGGTGATGACGGTCGGGCAGTATTCCCAGGTCTCGATGCTGCTCAACAGCTTCGGGGTTCAGCTTGACGCGGGCCAGACGCTCGATCCGGACCTCGACCGGCGGTGAGGCCAAGGGGATGAGACTCGCGGGCAAGGTGGCGGTGGTGGTAGGCGCGGGGCAGCAACCCGGCGACACCATCGGCAACGGCCGCGCCATCGCGCTGTCTTTCGCCCGCGAAGGCGCCGAAGTGCTGTGTGTCGATCGCGAGGCCGAACGCGCCGCTGCCGTGGCCGAGGAAATCCGCAGCGCGGGCGGTACGGCCCTTGCCTTGACCGCGGACGCTGTGGACGACGGCGAGAAAATCGTCGCCGCCGCCCTGGAGCGCTGGGGCCGGATCGACGTGCTGGTCTATAACGGCGGGATCGGCGGCGCGGGTGACGGCCCGACGCACGGCTGCGACGATGCCGCGTTCGAGACGATCTTCGCGGTCAACTTCACCGGCGCGCGGCGGACCATCGCCGCGGCGCTGGGGCCGATGCGCGAGGCCGGCGCGGGCGCGATCGTCACGATCTCCTCGCTCGCCTCGATCGCGGGGGCGAACATGATCGCCTACGAAGTGTCGAAGGCCGCGCTCAACCGGCTGACGCTCGCCACCGCGCTCGGTTCGGCGGGCAAAGGGGTGCGCTGCAACGCCGTCCTGCCCGGGCTCATCGACACTCCGATGGGGGTCGGCGGCACCGCGGCGCGCGACGGGCGCGATCTTTCCGCCCAGCGCGCGGCGCGCAACGCGGCGGTCCCGCTCAAGGGCGGGATGGGCAGCGCCTGGGACGTCGCCTACGCCGCGCTGTTCCTCGCCAGCGACGAGGCGAAGTTCGTCACCGGGGTGCTGCTACCGGTCGATGGCGGGATGGCGGTGCGGATCGGGGGCTAGGCGGCCGGTTTGCGCCTCGCGCGGGTGCCGCGCCGCACCGGCTTGTCGGCCAGCTCGATCCACACCGGGGCGTGGTCACTGGTCTTCCCCCAGCCGCGCACGAAACTGTCGACTTCGGCCGCGACCAGCCGCTTGGCGAGCCTGGGGCTGAGCAGAAGGTGGTCGATCCGCAGGCCCGCGTCGCGGCCCCAAGCGTTCCGGAAATAGTCCCAGAAGGTGTAGATCGTCTCGTCAGGATGGAGCTTGCGCAGAGCGTCAGTCCAGCCCTGCGCGGTCAGCCGGAAGAAGGCGTCGCGCACCTCGGGGGCGAACAGCGCGTCGTCCACCCAGCGCTCGGGCTTGTAGACGTCGAGTTCGGTCGGCATGACGTTGAAATCGCCCGCGAGGATCACCGGCAGGCCGCTGTCGAGCAGGCTCTGCGCGTGGGCGATCAGCCGCTCGAACCACTTGAGCTTGTAGTCGAACTTCGGCCCCGGCCTGGGGTTGCCGTTTGGCAGGTAGAGCGCGCCGATCAGGACTCCATTGACCGCGGCTTCAATGTAGCGGCTGTGGCTATCGTTGGGATCGCCCGGAGACAATTTGGGCAGGCCGCGCCGGGTTTCATGGATTTCCCCAACCCGGCTGAGGATCGCCACCCCGTTCCAGCTCTTCTGCCCGTGCCAGATCGCCTGGTAGCCAAGGTCGCGGATCGCCGCCTCGGGAAAGCGCTCGTCGGGCGCTTTCAGCTCCTGCAGGCAGGCCACGTCTGGCCGGGTTTCCTCCAGCCAGCGCAGCAGCACCGGCAGGCGGCCGTTGACCCCGTTGACGTTGTAAGTGGCGATGCGCATCGCCCGGCAACGCGCCGGCAGGCGCGCCGGTTCCTTGGCAAGACTTGCCAGAGCAGAGGTGGCGGCGCATCGTTCGGGCGGGATTGGGAAAAGGATTCAGCCGTTGAGCCAGCATCTCGGCATCGTCGAAATACTCGGGCTCGCCGCAAGCCTGAGCCTGCTTTCAGGCTGGCGACTCTACCTCTGCGTCCTCGCCACGGGCCTCGCAATGCGCTTTAACGTGCTGCCGCTGCCCGAGCACCTCGCCTCGCTGCGGGTGCTCGCAAACCCGTGGGTGATCGGCGCCGCGGCCTTTGCCGCGGCCTGCGAATTCTTCGCCGACAAGATCGCCTGGCTCGATACGGTGTGGGACACGATCCACACCCTGATCCGCCCGCTCGGCGGGGCGCTGCTCGCGCTCGCGGTGCTCGACCCGGCCGACCCGGCGACCCAGGCGATCGCCTTTATCCTCGGCGGCGGCGCGAGCTTGCTCGCCCACGGCGGCAAGGCCGGGGCGCGCGCGGTGGTCAACACCAGCCCCGAGCCGTTCAGCAACATCGCGGTCTCGGCGCTGGAGGACGTGGCGACGGGCGGGCTGCTCTATCTCGCTTACGCCTATCCGGTCGCCGCGGCCGGGGTGGCGGCGGTGCTGTTGGCGCTCGCGGTGTGGCTGATCCTGTTCGCGCGCAAGGTTTTGCGACGCATTTTTGCGCGCGCCGCACCCGCGCCCGAAAGCTAGGCTACCGCCTTCAGCTTGGCTTTGCCGTGCCTGGCGATCCACGCCTCGACTTCGGGGGCGATATGCTCGCGCCATTTGCTGCCGTTGAAGATGCCGTAGTGCCCGACCTCGTTGGCGAGCAGGTAGCGCTTGCGGCTCGCGGCTAGTCCCGTGGCTAGGTGCAGCGCGGCCCTGGTCTGGCCGATCCCGGAGATGTCGTCGCGCTCGCCCTCGATCGCCAGCAGCGCGGTATGGGTGATCGCGCCGAGATCGATCCGTCGCCCACGGTGGTCGAAGGTTCCGTTGGGCAGCGAATGCTTCTGGAACACCTCCTCGACCGTCTGGAGGTAATAGTCGGCGTCCATGTCACAGACCGCACGGTATTCGTCATAGAACGCCTTGGTGGCATCCGCGCTCTCGCCGTCGCCGTCGACCAGGTGGCGGAACATGTGCCAGTGGCTGAGCATGTGGTTGCCGAGATTCATGCTCATGAACCCGGCGAGCTGGAGGAAGCCCGGATAGACCCGCCGCCCCGCACCCGGATAGTGCAGCGGCACCGTGGCGATGACGTTGTGGCGGAACCACTCGATCGGGCGCTGCATCGCCATGTCGTTGACGTCGGTGGGCGCCTCGCGGGTGTCGATCGGCCCGCCCATCATGCTCAGCGTGAGCGGCCGGCAGGGGTGCCTGTCGGCGTTCATCAGCGCGGTCGCGGCGAGCGCCGGGACCGAGGGCTGGCACACCGCGAGCATGTGCGCGCCCGGACCGATGTGCTCGAGGAAGCCGATCAGGTAGTCGATGTAATCGTCGAGATCGAAGCGCCCGGCGGCGAGCGGGACCATCCGCGCGTCGGCCCAGTCGGTGACGTAAACGTGCGCGCTTTCGAGCATCCGCGCGACCGTGCCGCGCAGCAGCGTGGCGAAGTGCCCGCTCATCGGCGCGACGATCAGCAGCCGCGGCGCGTCGTCGGCGAGGCCGGGGTGCGAGAAATGGAGGAGGTTGCCGAACGGGCGGTGGAGCACGATTGCCTCGGTCACCGGGTGGATCGCCTCCCCCGCCGTCACCGTCTCGATGCCGAAGGCCGGCTTGCCGCGCGGCGCGGCGGCGTGGGAGAACACCTCGAGCGCCGAGGCCATCACCGGACCGGCCCCGATATAGCCGAACGGCAGCGCCGGGTTGCCGAGCATTTCGGCCGAGACCGAGGCCCACGAACTCGCCATGGTGAGCAGCGAGCGCTGCCATTCGTACGCGTGATACAGCAAGCTTTTCGCCCCCTCTTCGCCCCTCGGAGGCCATGGTGACGGCATCCCTTGTGCAGTGCAACAGGAAACTCGTTGCAATGCACAACGCGTGGCGAATTGCCACGTTCCCCGCGGCGCTCTAAGGGCGCTCGCGATGGACCCCGCCGCCGAGCCCGCCGAACCCGCCGACCTCGCCCCGCCGGCCAAGCCGGCGCGCACGCTCGGCCCGCTGCGGATGATCTGGCGGCAGGTGCTCAGGTATCCGCGCCAACTGTCTCTCGCCTTCGTCGCGCTGCTCACCACCTCGGCGGCGACGATCGCGATTCCCGCCCGGTTCAAGGTAATCATCGACCAAGCCTTCGGACCCGGCGCGGACCCGACGGTGATCGGCGACAGCTTTCGCTATCTGTTGATGATCGTCGCGGTGCTGGGAGTGGCAACCGCGATCCGCTTCTACAACGTCTCGTGGCTTGGCGAGCGGGTCGTCGCCGACATCCGCGAGCTGGTCCAGACCAACCTGCTGCGGATGCCGCCGAGCTTCTTCGAGGACAACAGCCCCAAGGAAATCTCCTCGCGGATGACCTCGGACACCGCGCTGATCGAGCAGGTAGTCGGCACCACCGTCTCGGTCGCGCTGCGCAACACGCTGACCGCGGTGCTCGGCACGACTTACCTGCTCTACCTCGCCCCCAGGCTGACCGGCGGGCTGCTGCTGGGCATTCCGCTGGTGATCCTGCCGCTGGCCTGGTTCGGGCGGCGGCTGCGCAACGTTTCGCGCACCAGCCAGGACCGCGTGGCCGACATCGGCGCGATCACCACCGAGGTGCTCTCGGCGATGCGGGTGGTGCAGAGCTTCAACCAGGAAGCGCACGAGGCGCGGCGTTTCGCCGCCTCGGTCGAAGCGACTTTCGCCATCGCCCGGCGGCGGATCAGGCTGCGCGCGGTGATGACCGCGCTGGTGGTGATGATGATCTTCGGCGGGATCACGCTGCTGATGTGGCAAGGCGCGCTGGGGGTCGCCACAGGGGCGATCAGCGGCGGGACCATCGCCGCCTTTGTCATCGCCGGGGGGATCGTCGCGGGCGCCTTCGGCTCGCTCACCGAGGTTTACGGCGACCTCTTGCGCGGCGCGGGCGCCGCCGGGCGGCTCAACGAACTGCTCAACGAGAAGCCGGGAATCGCCCCGCCGGCGCGGCCGCAGGCGCTGCCGGTCCAGGCGCGCGGCAGCATCGCCTTCAGCCACGTCGCGTTCCGCTACCCGACCCGGCTCGATCTGCCCGCGCTCAGCGATTTTACCCTGACCGTCGAGCCCGGCGAGACCGTCGCGATCGTCGGGCCTTCGGGGGCGGGCAAGTCGACCGTGTTCCTGCTCGCGCAGCGGTTCTATGATCCCCAAGCCGGGGCGATCAAGCTCGACGGGGTGCCGCTCACCGCCGCCGACCCCGCCGAGGTCCGCCGCCGCATCGCGCTGGTCCCGCAGGAAGGCGTGCTGTTCGCCGCGAGCGCGCGCGACAACCTGCGCTACGGCAACTGGGACGCGAGCGACGAGCAGATCTGGGACGCCGCCCGCGCCGCCAACGCCGAAGAGTTCCTCCGCGCGCTGCCCGACCGGCTCGACACCTTTGTCGGCGACGCCGGCTCGCGGCTTTCGGGCGGGCAGCGCCAGCGCATCGCGATCGCCCGCGCGCTGCTGCGCGAGGCCCCGATCCTGCTCCTCGACGAGGCGACCAGCGCGCTCGACGCGGAGAGCGAACGGCTGGTCCAGGATGCGCTCGACCGGCTGATGCAGGCCAAGACCACGCTGGTTATCGCCCACCGCCTCGCCACGGTGCGCGAGGCCGACCGGATCGTGGTGATGGACGCCGGGCGGATCGTCGAGCAGGGCACCCACGAAGCGCTGAGCCGCGCCGGCGGGCTCTATTCGCGCCTTGCCGCGCTGCAATTCGATGAACGCGCGACGCTGACCGCCTAACGGCGTTTCACTCGCGCGCGCGGAGCGATACAGCGTGGCTCAATCAGGACTCTGATTGGGGACGCTCCATGACCAGACAGATCTTCGCCATGCTCGGCGCCACCGCGCTTGCCGCCAGCCTTGCCGCACCCGCCGCCGCCGAAACCACACCGGCGCCCGCTGCGCCGGTGCTGAATGCGACTTGGGGCTGGGGCGTCCAGACCGCCAATATCGACAGCTCGGTCAAGCCCGGCGACGACTTCAACCGCTTCGTCAACGGCAAGTGGCTCGACACCGTCGAGATCCCCGCCGACCGCACCTCGACCGGCGGCTTCGTGCTGCTGCGCGACCTTTCCGAAGAGCGGATGCGCACGATCCTCGACGAACTCGCCAAGGGCGCGAACCCGGCGGGATCGCCCGGCGCGCGGGTCGCTGCGGTTTACAAGTCGTTCATGGACACCGATGGAATCGAGGCCGCCGGGCTGGCCCCCGCCTACCCGACGCTCGAGCGGATCTACGGCGCGAAGTCGCTCGACGACCTGGTCGCGCTGTTCGCCTCGCCCGGCATCGCCTCACCCATCGGGATCGGGGTGGGTCCGGACGCCAAGAGCAGCCGGGTCAACGCGCTTTACGCCAGCCAGGCCTCGCTCGGCCTGCCCGACCGCGACTATTACCTGGTCGATAGCGAGCGCAACCGCACCATCGTCGCCAAGTACAAGGACTACCTCGCGCTGCTCGCCGGCGAACTGGCCTATCCCGATCCCAAGGCGGTCGCCGAGGTGGTGTTCCAGCTCGAAAAGAAGATGGCGGCGCAGAACTGGGATCGCGCGCTCGGCCGCAACCGCGATCTCACCTACAACAAGATGACCGTGGCCGAATTCGCCGCGCTCGCCCCCAATGTCCCGCTTCGCCGCGGGCTCGAGGTCGCCGGCGTCGCCGGCGCCAGCGAGATCATCGTCACCCAGCTGCCCCCGACCAAGGAAGAACTGGCCGCGGCCAAGTACACCCCCGAAATGGCCGCAAAGCTCGGCGGGGGAGTGCCCGCGCTGGCCCGCCTGATCGCCACCGAGCCGCTGGCCAACTGGCAGGCGTGGCTCGCGCTGCGGTTCATCGGCAGCAAGGCCGCGGTGCTGCCCAAGCGCATCGACGATGCCAGCTTCGCGTTCTACGGCACTCTGCTCGGCGGCCAGCCGCAGCAACGGCCGCGGTGGAAGCGTGCGATCGGCGCGGTCGAAGGCAGTGTCGGCGAACTTGCCGGGCAGGTCTATGCCGAGCGCCATTTCCCCGCCGAAAACAAGGCGGCGATGGAAAAGCTGGTCGGCAACCTGCGCGCGGCGATGGCGGCGAACCTCGCCGAGCTCAAGTGGATGGGGCCGGAAACCCGGATCGAGGCCAAGGCCAAGCTCGACGCCTTCACCCCCAAGATCGGCTACCCGAACAGCTACAAGACCTATCCCGGGCTTGAGCCGGGAAGCAGCGCCTTCGCCAATTCGCTCGCGGTGGACCGCTGGAACCAGGCCGACAACGCCGGCCGGCTCGGCCAGCCGGTCGACCGCGGCGAGTGGTTCATGTTCCCGCAGACGGTCAATGCCTATTACAGCTCGGTCGGCAACGAGATCGTCTTCCCCGCGGCGATCCTCCAGCCGCCGTTCTTCAATCTGACCGCCGACGACGCGGTCAATTACGGCGCGATCGGCGGGGTGATCGGCCACGAGATGGGCCACGGCTTCGACGATCAGGGCGCCAAGTCCGACGGCGAGGGCAACCTGCGCGACTGGTGGACGCCCACCGACAAGGCGGCGTTCGAAAAGCTCACCGGGGCGCTGATCGATCAGTACAACGCCAGCTGCCCGCTCGACGAGGGCAAGACCTGCATCAACGGCCGGCTCACCCTGGGCGAGAACATCGGCGATCTCGGTGGGCTCAGCCTCGCCTACCGCGCCTACAAGATGTCGCTCGGCGGCAAGGATGCGCCGGTGATCGGCGGCTACACCGGAGACCAGCGCTTCTTCATGGCCTGGGCGCAGGTGTTCCGGGTCAAGATGCGCGAGCCGGCGCTGCGCCAGCAGCTCCAGACCGA
The DNA here is from genome assembly GCA_050725835.1 of Novosphingobium sp. GTDB lineage: Bacteria > Pseudomonadota > Alphaproteobacteria > Sphingomonadales > Sphingomonadaceae > Novosphingobium. The sequence continues at coordinate 5,235 of JBOHIC010000243.1, read as the reverse complement.
TCCGCACTCGCCCGGCGCCTACCGGATCAACAACATCGTCCGCAATTTCGACGAATGGTACAAGGCCTTCGACATCAAGCCGGGCGACAAGCTCTACCTGCCCCCCGAGCAGCGCCTGCGCATCTGGTAAGGCCCGAACCGTCCTCCCCGGGCGCGCCACGGGGAGGACGCACGGCTCGGCATTTGCGCTCGCAGAGGCGCAGAGGCGCAGAGAATCTCACACGAAGGCACGATGCCACGAAGCGGCGGCGAGCGGCCGATGGGCCGCTTAAACTCATCGAAGTTTGCCTGACGCTTTGAGGGATAAGGCGGCTTCGCCGCGAGCGCGCCATCTTCGTGGCTTCGTGCCTTCGTGTGAATCCACCTTATTCTCCGCGCCTCCGCGCCTCTGCGAGCGCCATTGCGCGTTGACAGCGCCGATGCGGCGGGCATCCTTGGCAGCGATGGCCGAGACCCCGCCCGCGCTTGAGATTTTCTTCGACATCACCTCGCCGTGGACCTGGCTCGCGGTGCACAACCTGGTGCCGCTGGCCGCGCGCATCGGCGCGGAGATCGGCTGGCGGCCGATCCTCGTCGGCGGGCTGTTCAACACGGTCAATCCCTCGGTCTACAATGCCCGCGACAACCCGGTCCCGGTCAAGGACCGCTACGGGGCCAAGGACCTCCAGGACTGGGCGCGGCTCGCCGGGCTGACGATCCGCTTCCCCTCGCCCGACCATCCGGTCAACGCGGTCAAAGTGATGCGCTGCGCCATCGCGATGCAGGCGCGGGGCAAGCTCGTCCCGTTCGTCTTCGCCGCTTTCGCCGCGCTGTGGGCGCACTGGCGCGACCTGACCGATCCGGCGGTGCTGAGCGAGCTCATCGCGGGCGCGGGCGAGGATCCCGCGGCAGTGCTGGGCGAAGCAGCGAGCGATCCGGTCAAGGCGCAACTGCGCGCCAACACCGACGAGCTGATCGCCCGCGGCGGGTTCGGCTCGCCGACGATCTTCGTCCACGGCGACGACATGTATTTCGGCAACGACCGCCTCCCGCTGGTCGATGCCGCGCTGCGCCGGGCCGACAGCCCACCCCGCTGCGACTAGGTTCGCTACGCGCACCAAGTCTCGCTGCCCCTCCCCGCCGGGGAGGGGTTGGGGTGGGGAGCGAGGCGCAGCCGAGCGTCGGCGTTTGCGCGCTTGACTAACCCGCGCCGCCCGGCATGAGCGCGGCAATGGACACGATCCTCACCGCCATCCTGCTCGGTATCGTCGAAGGGCTGACCGAATTCATCCCGGTCTCCTCGACCGGCCACCTGATGCTCGCGACCGAGATCTTCGGCTACGACGCCGAAACCTGGAAGGTGTTCAACGTCGTCATCCAGCTCGGCGCGATCCTCGCGGTGGTGGTGCAGTACTGGCGGACCTTCTGGGCGGTCGGCGCGGGGCTGCTCAGGTGGGAGCCGGTGAGCATCGCTTTCGTGCGCAACATCCTCCTCGCCTTCCTGCCTTCGGCGGTGCTCGGTCTGGCGCTCAAGGACTGGATCGACGTGCTCCTCGGCAGCCCGATGGTGGTCGGCTGGGCGCTGCTCGCCGGCGGCATCGCGATCCTCGCGGTCGAGCGCTGGGCCAAGCCCGGACCGGCTACCGGAGTCGCCCAGCTTCCGGCGAGCCAAGCTCTCGGCGTCGGCCTGATCCAGTGCATCTCGATGGTTCCCGGGGTCAGCCGCTCGGGCGCGACAATCATGGGCGCGTTGGCGCTGGGGATCGAGCGCCGCACGGCGGCCGAGTTTTCGTTCTTCCTCGCGGTCCCGACCATGCTCGGGGCGACCGCGCTCGAGCTGTGGGACAACCGCGCCGCGCTCGCCGCCGGCGCCGGGCCGGTCGGGTGGAGCGAGATCGCGGTTGGATTCGCGGTTTCGTTCGTGGTTGCGCTGGTGGTGATCAGGCTGTTTGTCGCTTACGTCAGCCGCGCCGGGTTCGCGCCGTTCGCCTGGTACCGGATCGCCGCGGGGCTTCTGGCGATCGTCTTGCTCTGGCCGCGGTGATCTAAGCCCTCGCCCTCATCCTGCCGCAATCGCCGGAACCTATATTCGGCGGACGGGTTCTCCCCTGCGTTCAACAACCAGGGAAGTGCACCATGCCCGGATTTCTCATCCTCATCATCGTCGGCGGCATCATCGGCTGGCTGGCGAGTCTCGTCATGCGCACCGATGGCCAGCAGGGCATCGTGCTCAACGTTGTCGTCGGCATCGCCGGCGCGCTTCTTGGCGGCTTTCTGATCGGCCCGATGGTCAACAGTGGCAGCATCATGGACGGAATGAGCGGCAGCGCGCTGCTGGTTTCGTTCCTCGGCGCGGTCGTGCTGCTAGCGATCGTCAACCTGTTCCGCCGCGGCTCGGTGCGCTGAACCAAGGTCACACCCTTCCACCATCCGAAGGGCGGCACGGTGCCGCCCTTCGTCATACCAGGGAAATCGATATGAAGAGCTTTCTGAAAGGTACGATGCTGGCTTCGGTCGCGGCGATGGGCCTGAGCCTCGCCGCCTGCGATTCGGCCAAGGAAAACGCCGCCGAAGAACAGGCCGACGCGGTCCGCGACGCTGCCGACGCCACTGCCGACGCGATGGAGAACAAGGCCGACGCGATGGATCCCAAGACCGACGGGATGGACACCAAGGCCGAGAACGCGATGGAAGACAAAGCCGCCGCGGTGCGCGAATCGGGCGACGCCAAGGCCGACGCAATGGAAGACAAGGCCGACAAGATGGACAAGACGCCCGAATAGGGCGCGCCCATCTCAATCTATCGGGAAGGCCGGCGGAAACGCCGGCCTTTTCGTTCAGACCGCCGCCGCGCCCGAGCCGCGCCCGCCCCGCAGCAGGTATTCCTGGGTGCCGCGGTGGAGCACGTCGTCGACGTCGATCACCGCGCTGTTGGCGTAAGTGAAAGCCGGGCTGAGCGAACGATAGAGCCGGTCGAAATCGCGCTCGACGGTCTGGTGATAGAGATCCTTGAAGCTCTCGATCACGAAGTAGGTCGGTTGCAAGTCGTCGATCACGTAATCGGTGCGCATCACCCGGTCGACGTGGAGCATGATCCGGTTGGGGCTCTGCGCCTCGACCGCGAAGACCGCCTCGCTCGGCCCCGAAAGGATGCCCGCGCCGTAGGCCTTGATCCCGTCGGCTTCGAGGATCAGCCCGAACTCGACCGTGTACCAATAAAGCGCGCCCAAAGCTTTCAGCCGGTTATAGCGCATCGCCTTCCACCCGGCGCGGCCGTATTCCTGCATGTAATCGGCATAGACCGGGTCGGCGAGCATCGGCACGTGGCCGAACACGTCGTGGAACACGTCGGGTTCCTGGATGTAGTCGAAGGTTGCGCGGCTGCGGATGAAGTTGCCCGCGGGGAAGCGCCGGTTGGCGAGGTGCCAGAAAAACACGTGATCGGGGATCAGCATCGGCACCGGAACCACGCTCCACCCGGTCAGCGCGCCGAGCTCGGCCGAGAGCCGGGCGAATTCGGGGACGCCGCCGCGCCCCAGCGCGAGCTTTTGGGTGCCCGCCATGAACGCGCTCGCGGCGCGGCCGGGGAGGACGTCCATCTGGCGCGCATAGAGATCGTTCCAGATCGCGTCGTCTTCGCTCGAATAGGCGCGCTGCGCCGGCTCGAGCCAGTCCTCGCCGACGTGGGCGGGGCGCTGCAGCGGCGCGGTAAACACGTTCGGCCCCGGATCGGGGAGCGTGGTAAAGTCGGTTGGGGCGAGCGCGAGATCGGACATGGTTGCGATTGAAACTTTTAGCACCGACGGCAGGACCGCGCAAACCGCTCGCAGCGCGGGCGGGTCTACAAAGGTTGACTTTCGGCCGACTCCCCGCCAATGGCCCCGGCTTGCGAAGCGGCGCCGGCGTGCCGCTTTCCCCGTTTTTGCTGCAGGACTTTTACGATGGCCAAGCCCGCAACCGTCAAGATCCGGCTGGTTTCGACCGCCGACACCGGCTTCTTCTACGTGACCAAGAAGAACCCACGCAACACCACCGAGAAGATGAGCTTCAAGAAGTACGATCCCGTCGTGCGCAAGCACGTCGAGTTCAAGGAAGCCAAGATCAAGTGAGCCGGGGGCCCGGGAACTCCCGGGTTCATTCATGGTTCAAGCCCTGTTCCTTAACGGCAGAGGCATGAAACCCTTGATCACCAAATTCCGCATTTTCGCCAGCGCCGCCGCATCGGCGGCGCTTGCCGTGTCCCCCGGCCTCGCGGTGCAGGCGCCCGCGCAGGCGCAAGCCCCCGCCGACCAGCTGAGCCAGGCGGTCGCGGCGTTGCGCGGCATCTCGACGATGCGCGCCGATTTCACCCAGACCGACCGCAACGGCCAACGGGTTTCGGGCGTCATGACGCTCAAGCGCCCGGGCAAGATCCGCTTCCAGTACCAGTCGGGCGTGCCCTTCCTGGTGGTCTCCGACGGTTCGGCGCTGACTTTCGTCGACTACGAGGTCCGCCAGGTCCAGCGCTGGCCGATCCGCAACTCGCCCTTGGGCGCGTTGCTCGATCCGAGTCGCGACGTCGCCCGCTTCGGCAAGCTCCAGCCGACCGGCGATCCCAACGTCACCAGCATCGAAGTGCGCGACCGCGGCCATCCCGAATATGGGGTGATCACGATGGTCTTCGTGCGCAAGGCCTCGGCCCCCGGCGGGCTCGAACTGGCGAGCTGGGTCGCGCTCGATTCGCAGAACAAGCGGACCACGGTGCGGCTGGCGAATCACCAGTACGGGGTCGCGGTGGCGGACAACGCATTCCGCTACAACGACCCGCGGCCCAAGGGACGGCGCTAAGCGGCTCGTCGCCGCCACGCCACGCGCCATCGCGGGCCGTGCGGTTACTGCGACAAACTGCGACGTTTCTGTCGATTTCATTCATGGCGCAGCAAGCGAAAAGCGCCTAAATCTACATCCGACGGCGCGGCCTGAGGCGGGTTTCCCCCCTGTTGCCCTGACCTCGACATAGGTCGCATCGTCAAGCGTGACGAACGCACAAAGGAACCCTCGTCCCACTGCCCCCGGGACGAGGGTTTTCCTTTGTCCGGTGCACGGCTAACGCCTGCCCATGCTCTCCGTCGCCACCTGGAACATCAATTCGGTCCGCCTCCGCGCCGGGCAGGTCGAGCGCCTGCTCGCGCAGGAGGCGCCCGACGTCTTGTGCATCCAGGAGATCAAGTGCGCCGAGGAGCTGTTCCCGCACGATGCGTTCGAGCGCGCGGGCTA
>JBOHIC010000242.1:0-4032 GCA_050725835.1 Novosphingobium sp. | reverse complement strand
TTCGATGTGGGCGACGTCGGTCACCCCGTGCGCCGATCCCGTGGTGGCGTGGGCGGGATAGAGCTTGGCGGCAGTGAACACGCCCTCGGCGAAGCCGCGCGCGATTTCGTCGGGATCGGTGGCGTCGGTGAGGTAGGCGGTCATCAGCGGAGTGAAGCCCGGCCCCGCCGCGGCGACCATCCGTTCGCGATAAGCGCGCGCCATCGCCACCGTGGTCACCGGCGGCGACAGGTTGGGCATGACGATCGCCCGCGCGAACTGGCGCGCAGTGTAGGGCGCCACCCCCGCCAGCACTTCGCCGTCGCGCAAATGGACGTGCCAGTCGTCGGGGCGGCGGATGGTGATGGAATCGGGCATGGCCTCGCCTATATCAGCCGCGATGCCCGCGACCACCCTCACTAGCCGCGCCGTAGTCAGGCTTTCCGGAGAAGACGCGCGCGACTTCCTCAACGGGCTGGTCACGCAGGACGTCACCGGCGAGCTGCCGGTCTGGGCCGGGCTGCTGACCCCGCAGGGCAAGGCGCTATTCGATTTCGTGGTCTGGGGTGAGGGGGACGACCTCCTGCTCGATTGCGAGGCTGAGCAGGCCGAGGCGCTGGTCAAGCGGCTCTCGCTCTACCGGCTGCGCCGCAAGATCGGCATCGCGCTCGACCCCAACCTGGCGGTCCACTGGGCGCCCGGCGAAGGCCCCTCCCCCGATCCGCGCCTCGCCGCGCTGGGCCAGCGCTGGCTTTCGGCGGAGCGCGGCGATCCCGCCGACGCCGCCTGGCTGGCGCATCGCCTCGGCCTCGGAGTTTGCGAGGGCCAGGGGGAGCTCGGCGACCTCCTCTGGCTCGAATGCAACGCCGCCGAACTAGGCGGCGTGAGCTTCACCAAGGGCTGCTACGTCGGCCAGGAAAACACCGCGCGGATGAACTGGCGGGCCAAGGTCAACCGCCGGCTGGTGGTGGTGCCGCTGGCGACAAGCGATCCGGCAAGGCAGCGGGCCTTGTACCCGGAGCTGGGGCTGGCGGTCGATCACCGGCGGGTCGAGGACATCCGGGCGGAGTGGCGGCCGGGGTGGATGGAGCTGGGTTGAGGCGATGGAGCGATAAATGCGGTCCGGAAAATCCTCCCCGGAACGGGGAGGTGGCAGCCGCAGGCCGACGGAGGGGTCGGGAGTTCTCCACTCCAAGCAAAGGCCTTAGGCGAAAGCTTCCGACCCCTCCGCCCTGCGGGCACCTCCCCGTTTCGGGGAGGATCGACACAGACTTTGAGCGTTTGGCCTAAACCTTCCCCAGCCCGATCCCCGCCTTCACCGCGGCTTCGATCAGCATCGTCTCGGCCATGTCGCGCGCCGCCGTCCGCGGCAGTTCCAGGCTCTGGGTCAAAGGCCCGCCCATCAGCGCGTCGCCCATCGCCATCAGGCACAGCGCATGGGTCACCTCGCGCATCGAGCCCGAGCCTTCCTCGTGGAGGTCGTCGACCAGGTCATGGATCGCCTCGAGGATCGGGTCGAGCGCGTCCTCGTTGCCGTTCATCAGCATCCAGGTCGCGAGCGCGCCGCCGCCTTCCTTGTCGAAAGCGTCGAAGGTCAGGTCGACCACGTCGCGCGGGGTGCCCTCGCCCGCCCTCGTCGCGCGCACCGCATCCTCGATCACCGCGCAGATCGTCACCGCGAGATGTTCGGCGAGCGCCTTTTGCAGACCCGCGGCCGAGCCGAAATGGTGGAGCAGGTTGGCGTGAGTGCGCCCGATCCGCGAGGCCACGGCCTTCAGCGTCACCGCCTGCGGGCCAAGCTCGATCAGCAGCGCGCGCGCGGCTTCGAGCGCGACGGTGCGGCTCTCTTCCTGGCTCAGCCGTTTTCTTATTGACATTAGTGTAAGTAACCCTTAGAGGCCGGGCCATGAACATGCAGACCCAGATTCCGCTCGACGTAGAACCCGCCGCCCCGGCTAGCAAGGCGCCGACACGTGTGCCGACACGTGTGCCGACTCCGGCAGACCTCGAGATCACCGTGCGCGACCGCCGCTTCGGTCGCGGCCACACCCCGGCGCGCTGGTGGCTGGGCGGCGATCCGATCGCCACCGCCTGGCACAACGCGCTCTCCGCCACCTTCCCGCGCGGCGAGGCGTTCTTCATCGAGGCGGTCAAGGCCCACCGCGAGGGCGCCCCGCCCAAGCTCGAAGCCGAAATCCGCGCTTTCGTTCGCCAAGAGATCAACCACACCCGCGAGCACATCGCCTTCAACAAGATCGCCAGCGACGCCGGCTACGATCTCGCGGTGATCGACGCGCGGCTCGAGGCCAACCTGGCGATGACCAAGAACCGCCCGGCGATCGTCAACCTCGCGGTGACGATGGCGCTCGAGCACTACACCGCGATGATGGCGCACGATTTCCTCACGAACCCCGCGCACTTCGCCGGCGGCGACCCCGAGATCGCGGGCATGTGGCGCTGGCACGCGACCGAAGAGATCGAGCACAAGGGCGTTGCCTACGACACCTGGCTCCACTCCACCAAGGACTGGTCGAAATGGCGCCGGTGGAAGCTCAAGTCGCTGATGATGCTGATCATCTCCTACCGCTTCATCACCAACCGCTGGAACGACACGCTCGGCCTGCTCGCGCAGGACGGGCTGACCGGATGGAAGTGGAAGGCGCGGCTGGTCTGGTATCTCGCCGGCACCCCCGGCATCCTGCGCCGTATCTTCCCGGCCTGGGTCGCCTACTTCCTCCCCGGCTTCCACCCCTGGAACCACGACGACCGCGCGCTTATCGCCAAGGCCGAAAGCGAATTCGCCGATGCGGTGATGGCTTCGGCCTGAGCGCAGGCCCAGCGGAGCAAACGAAAAGGCCCCGTGCGCGGGGCCTTTTTTGTGGTCGGGAGAACCCCGCCCTTCCCTCAGGCCGCGACGGTGCCCGGGGCGTGCTTCTGCATCAGTTCGTAGGCGCGATCGTACCACTTGTTGTCGCGGTAGTTGGCGCCGAGCACCGCGGCGGCCTTCTGCGCCTCTTCGGGCAGCCCCAGCGCGAGGTAGCTTTCGACCTGCCGGAACAGCGCCTCGGGGGCGTGGCTGGTGGTCTGGTATTTCTCGACCACGTTGCGGAAGCGCAGGCTCGCGGCGAGCCACTTGCCCGAGCGTTCGTAGAACCGCCCGATCTCCATCTCCTTGCCCGCGAGGTGATCGTTGACCAGATCGATCTTGAGCCGCGCGTCGGTGGCATAGCGGGTCTGGGGATAGCGGCGGACCACCTCGTTGAGCGCGGTAAGTGCCTGCTGGGTCACCTTCTGGTCGCGGGTGACGTCGCTGATCTGTTCGTAATAGCACAGCCCGATCAGATAATAGGCGTAGGGCGCGTCCTTGTTGCCCGGGTGGATCGAGAGGAACCGCTGCGCGGCCTGGACCGACTTGTTGTAATCCCGCGCGACGTAATAGCTGAACGAGCTCATCAGCTGTGCGCGCCGCGCCCACGGCGAATAGGGGTGCTGACGCTCGACCTCGTCGAACAGCGCGGCGGCGACCTTGGTGTCGCCGGAATCGAGCTTGTCCTTGGCGGCGGCGTAGAGCGTATCGACATCGCGCGCGACATAGGCGGTATCGCGCGCCTTGCCGCGTCCGGCGCAACCGGCGGTGAGCGCCATCGCGGCGGCGGCAGTGGCGAGAAGGGCGAGCTTGGCGGGGGAACGGTTGAGCATGGCGCTGCCTATAGCCAGCGTCCGGCTGAACGCCAAGTGAAGTTCACGCGGGCGCGACATCCGCGATCAGCCCATCGACGATCCACCGCCCGAGCATCGCACCGACCGCTTGGGCCGGGTTGGCAACCTTCGCCGCGGCGCAGATTTCGGCAAACGAAGCCCGCCGCATCGCCAGCGTTAGCGCGCGCGCCTCGGCAGGGGCGAGGGTCCGGAACCGCGGCTGCAAATCCTGCCGCCAGACCAGCACGCTCACGGGTCTGCGCAAGGCGATTCTGCCGCTGAAAACACGCTCGTCGGCAAGCGCGGCCCAGATCTCGGCACAATCGGTGCGCATCCGGACGAAGAGTGCGCTGC
>JBOHIC010000241.1:0-5741 GCA_050725835.1 Novosphingobium sp. | reverse complement strand
CCTTGATGCCCGTCACCAGCACCGCCGCTTCGGTCGACTGGTCGACGAATTCGGGGGCCTTGGCGTGGATCGGGTTGGACTTGGCCGCGCCCACCGGCCCGCGCTCGTCGATCGGCTCGCCGATCACGTTGACGATCCGGCCGAGCGTCATCGGGCCCACCGGCACCGAGATCTGCGCGCCGGTGGCGGTGACGCTCTGGCCGCGGGTGAGGCCGTCGGTCGAGTCCATCGCGATGGTGCGCACGGTGTTCTCGCCGAGGTGCTGTGCGACTTCGAGCACGAGGCGATTGCCGCCGTTGTCGGTTTCGAGCGCGCTCAGGATCGCCGGAAGCTCGCCGTCGAAGGTCACGTCGACGACGGCGCCGATCACCTGGCTGATCTTGCCGCCGGCGGTGTTGGCGGCCTTGGCGGTCTTGGTCTTGGTGGCGGTGGCCATTTCTCGTTCCTTGCCTTGGATGTCTTAGAGCGCCTCAGCGCCCGCGATAATTTCGATTAGCTCAGTCGTTATCGCGGCCTGACGGCTGCGGTTGTACTGGATGGTCAGCTTGTTGATCAGGTCGCCGGCGTTGCGCGTGGCGTTGTCCATCGCGGTCATCGAGGCGCCCTGTTCGGAGGCCATGTTCTCAAGCAGCGCGCCGAACACCTGGGTCTTGAGGTAGCGCGGGAGCAGCGCGGCGAGGATTTCGGCCTCGTCGGGCTCGTATTCGACTGCGGCGAGACCGGCGTCCTTGGCCGCTTCGGGCGCGGGGACGGGGATGATCTGCTGCTCGGTCGGCTCCTGGACCAGCGCCGACTTGAACTTCGAGTAGAACAGGTGCGCGACGTCGAACTTGCCAGCTTCGTACAGCCCGACCAGCTCGGCGACGATCGCTTCGGCTTCGGCGTAGCCCGGCTCGCGCACCGCGGTGGTGTCGAACGCGGACAGGCCGGCCTTGGGCCAGGCGCGATTGATCGGCGCACGGCCCTTGCGGCCGACGGTGTAGAACAGCACGGTCTTGCCCGCGGCGTCGAGCTCGGCGGCCTTGGCCAGCGCGGCGCGGACGATGTTCGAATTGAACGCGCCCGCCAGCCCCTTGTCCGAATTGGCGACCACCAGCAGGTGGACCTGGTCCTTGCCAGTGCCCGAGAACAGCCTGGGCGCGCCGTCCTGGCCCGCGACCTTGCTGGCCAGGCTGGCCATCACCGCGGCGAGGCGGCCCGCGTAGGGACGCGCCGCCTCGGCCGCGGCCTGCGCCCGGCGCAGCTTGGCGGCGGCGACCATCTGCTTGGCCTTGGTGATCTTCTGGGTCGACTTGACCGAGGCGATCCGCCCTTTGAGTTCTTTCAGGCTAGCCATAGGTTCCTCAACTCCGCGTCAGCGCAAGCTTGCCGCCGAGCGCGATGAATCCTGCCCCGAGCGCGCCTTCGAGCCAGCGTTTGGCCCCGGTGCCGCCCACCCAGTGTCGCGCTCGTCCGGTCGCAATCGCGAGCGCCGAGAGCCATATCGCGCCCATCGCAAAATGGATCGCGATCAAGGCCATACCGATCAGCGGGGCCTGCGCGCTGTTGCCGGTGAATTGCGGCAACACGGCAAGGTAGAACAGCGCGAGTTTCGGGTTCAGCGCATTGGTCAGCAAACCTTGGCGGAACGGATGATCGGCGAGCGAAATCTGCTGCGTCTTCTCGCCCGCTGACGGCCTGAGCGCCCCGCGCAACAGACCGAAACCAAGCCAGGCAAGATAGGCTGCCCCAGCAAATTTGACGATTGCGAACAGCGTCGGCGATGACGTCAACACGCTGAGAGCGCCGAAGCCGCAAAGCAGGATATACCACAGCCCGCCGGTGATGACCCCGGCTACTGCGAGCAAGCCCGCGCGCCGACCGCCGCGCGCCGAATGTCCGAGCACCAGCAAGGTGTCCGGTCCCGGCGAGATTGTCGCCGCGAGCGCCAGACCGGCCCAGGCCAGAAGAAGGGGCAAGGAGATCATCGCGACGATCAGGCGAAGGTCTTGCCGAAGGCGTCGAGCGCGGCGACCAGCTTGGCTTTGGGGCCATCGCCGAGGTCCTTGCTGTCGCGGATTTCGCCCAGCAGGTCGGCGTGCTCGGCGCGCAGATGGCTGAGCAGCTCGGCCTCGTAAGCGCCGACGCGGTCGGTCGGGATGCCGTCGAGGTAGCCGTTGGTCCCGGCGAAGATCACCGCGGTCTGCTCCTCGAACCCGAGCGGGCTGAACTGCGCCTGCTTGAGCAGCTCGGTCAGCCGCGCGCCGCGGTTGAGCAGCTTCTGGGTCGAGGCGTCGAGGTCCGAGCCGAACTGGGCGAAGGCGGCCATTTCGCGGTACTGCGCGAGCTCGAGCTTGATCGAGCCGGCGACCTTCTTCATCGCCTTGGTCTGCGCCGCGCCGCCGACTCGGCTGACCGAGAGGCCGACGTTGATCGCGGGGCGGATGCCCTGATAGAACAGCCCGGTCTCGAGGAAGATCTGCCCATCGGTGATCGAGATCACATTGGTCGGGATATAGGCCGAGACGTCGCCCGCCTGGGTTTCGATGATCGGCAGCGCGGTGAGCGAGCCGGCGCCGAAATCGTCGTTCATCTTGGCGGCGCGCTCGAGCAGGCGGCTATGGAGATAGAACACGTCGCCCGGATAGGCTTCGCGGCCCGGCGGGCGGCGCAGCAGCAGCGACATCTGGCGGTAGGCGACCGCCTGCTTGGAAAGGTCGTCGTAGACGATCACGGCGTGCATGCCGTTGTCGCGGAAGAATTCGCCCATGGTCACCCCGGTGTAGGGCGCGAGGTACTGCAGCGGGGCGGGCTCCGAAGCGGTCGCGGCGACCACGATGGTGTATTCCATCGCACCGTTCTCTTCGAGCTGGCGGACGATCTGCGCGACGGTCGAGCGCTTCTGGCCGACCGCGACGTAGATGCAGTAGAGCTTCTTGCTCTCGTCCTTGCCCGAATTGGCCGCCTTCTGGTTGATGAAGGTGTCGATCGCGACGGCGGTCTTGCCGGTCTGGCGGTCGCCGATGATCAGCTCGCGCTGACCGCGGCCGATCGGGACCAGCGCGTCGATCGCCTTGAGCCCGGTCTGGACCGGCTCGTGCACCGACTTGCGCGGGATGATCCCCGGCGCCTTCACTTCCACGCGCATGCGCTTATCGGCCTTGATCGGCCCCTTGCCGTCGATCGGGTTGCCGAGCCCGTCGACCACGCGGCCGAGCAGGCCCTTGCCGACCGGCACGTCGACGATCGTGCCGGTGCGCTTGACCACGTCGCCTTCCTTGATCTCGGCGTCCGAGCCGAAGATCACCACGCCGACGTTATCGGCTTCGAGGTTGAGCGCCATGCCCTTCACCCCGTTGGCGAATTCGACCATCTCGCCGGCCTGGACCTGGTCGAGCCCGTGAATGCGGGCGATGCCGTCGCCCACCGAGAGCACCGAGCCGACTTCCGAGACCTGGGCCTCGGTGCCGAAGTTGGCGATCTGGTCCTTGATGACCTTGGAGATTTCAGCGGCGCGGATATCCATTGTTCTAGCCTTCAGCCTTTCATCGCTTGCGCGAGGGTATTGAGACGGGTGCGGATCGAGCTGTCGATCTGGCGGCTGCCGATGCGAACCACCAGGCCCCCGAGGATGTCGGGATCGACGCTCGCCTTGAGCTTCACTTCCTTGCCTTCGCGCGCCTTGAGCTTGTCCGCCAGCGCGGCGAGCTGGGCGTCGCTCAGCGGGTGCGCGCTGGTCACTTCGGCGGTGACCTCGCCGCGCGCGGTGGCGGCGATGGCGGCGAAAGCGCGGATCGTTTCGGGCAATTTCGACAGCCGGCGGTTGTGGGCAAGCACGCCGAGGAAATTGCGGGTCAGCGGCGACAGGCCGAGCAGCTCGGCGACGCCTTCGACCGCCTTGCCGGCTGCCTCGCGCGCGACCTGCGGGTTGCGAATCAGCGCGGCGAGATCGGCGCTTTCGGCCAGCGCCGCGGCGAGCGTGTCGAGGTCGCCCTCGACCGCGCTTACGAAGCCCTGCTCGCTGGCCAGATCGTAGAGCGCCGAGGCGTAGCGCCCCTGCAAGCTGGCCGTAATGCCGGCGGAATTCTCCACGCGCGTCGCTTCCTTACATCGGGTGCGTTGACGGGGCGAAAGCCACGCGAAAACGCGCTGCTGCCCCCGAGACGGGGGCGCGCCTAGCAACGATTGTGCTGCGATGCAAGGTGGCGAAAACCGCCAATTGCCGACAGGTCGAAATGACCTACAACACAGCGGGTCGAAACGCCGGCGGGGATGGGCGGTATGATTGGGCGTATCGATCTGGCGCACGAACCCGATTTCGCCATCGGCCCCCTATCGGTGCGCCCATCGACCCGCGAAGTCGCGCGCGGCGACCAGCGCGAGATCATCGAACCGCGGGTGATGCAGGTTCTCGTCGCGCTGGCCCGGGCGCACGGCGCGGTGCTGTCCAAGGACGATCTGATCGAGGCGTGCTGGGAAGGCCGGATGGTCGGCGAGGACGCGGTCAACCGGGTGCTTTCACGCTTGCGCAGCCTCGGTGCGGGTCTGGCGCTCGGTGTGTTCCGGGTCGAGACCGTCACCCGCGTCGGCTACCGTTTACGCTACGAGGGCGACGAAAACGGCGCGGCGGATCCAAACGCGGCGACGCCCGACCGGCGCTTGAGGCTCGATCGGCGGACCGCAGTCGTCGGCGGGATTGCCGCTGCAGCTGCGATCGGCGGCGCAGCGATTTTCGTCCGCCCACGGCAGGGCGCTCCGGACGACTTTGTCGAGGCGATCCGGCAGGCGCAGACCGCACTCGGATATGGCTCCGAACAGCAGGATGCGGCGGCGGTCGGACTACTGCAGGATCTTTGCCGGCGCTTTCCCGATCGCGCCGAAGGCTGGGGCAAGCTGGCGGTCGCTTATCGCCGTCAGGGGGTTTTCAGCCGGTTGCCGCGCAGCGTCTGGGTGCTCGACCGCGCGCTGGCCGCCGCCCGCCGTGCGCTCGAGATCGATTCGGGCAACCTCGACGGTGCGGTGGTCGAGAAACTCGGACGGGGTCATTGGTACGCCGGCTACCCAGCCTACGAGAAGATCAGCAGCGAGGGTTTTACGCGTTTCGCCAAACATGAGACCGCGCGATCCACCCGGTCGATCTTCCTTTACGAAACCGGCCGGATCGCCGAATCGCTGACGGTCAGCATGCCGCTCGTCGAAGGCGCGCGCCTCACGGCCCGGTCGGGCAGCGCGCAGGGCCGCAAATTGTGGGCCGTGGGTCGGCTCGAGGAAGCGGACAGCTTGTTCGAGAAGCTTTCCGCCTTGTGGCCGCGCCACCAATCGATCTGGCGTTCGCGGATCGCCATGCTGACTTTTTCCGGGCGCACCCAGCTCGCCCAGGAGATGCTCGACGAGGACGAAGGGCTACCCGACGAGCTGCGGCCCGAAGCCTTCCAACTTTGGTCCGCGCAGGTGCAGGCGCTGCGAAGCGGGTCCGAAGCCGATCACGCGCGCGTCTTTGCAATGTTCGATGCAGCGGCGAAGACCATGAACCAGATCGAGGAGGCCGCGGTCTTCGCCGCTGCGACAGGCGATCTCGACCGAGCTTTCGGCTATCTCGAACCGCTGCTGTGGACCGGACCGGAAATCGCTGCCTTCCGCCGCATGTTTCCGGCGCAATACCTTCAACCCCACAGCGGCAAGTTGCTCTATTTCCTGTTCGAGCCGCCGTTTGCGCAAGCCCGCAATGATCCGAGATTTGCGGCACTGGCCGAGCGGCTCGG
>JBOHIC010000240.1:0-5028 GCA_050725835.1 Novosphingobium sp. | reverse complement strand
GCCCAGCTTGCGACGCTCCTCGATGAACCCGGCGATCCCATCCAAGGGCACACGATGCACGGCGATGTCCTCGCCGTCCACCCCGCCGCCGTCGCTTACTTTGGTGAGATCGGAGGCGCGGAGCAGGACGAAACTCTCGCTGACCATCCCCGGCGAGGACCAGAACTCGCCGAGCACCTCGATCCGCCCGGCACGGTAGCCGGTCTCTTCCTCGAGCTCGCGCGCGGCGGCAATCTCGGTCTCTTCCGCGCCATGATCGCCGACCAGTCCGGCCGGCAGCTCCAGGCAGCTGCGCTCGAGCGGCACGCGGAACTGCTCGACGAGGATGACATGGCCGTCGTCGATCGCCAGGATCACCGCGGCGTGAACCCCGCGGGTGCGGCTGACGTATTCCCACTTGCCCCTGGTCTTGGCGGCGATGAACTTGCCCTGCCAGACGATCTGCTCGGGCTCGTCAGTCACCCGACAGCCCCAAATCCCGACCTTGCTGAGCTTGTCGAAGCATCGTCCTCTTCTTCGCGCGGCAACGCCTGCCGTCAAGGACAAGGGCAGTCCTTCGACGAGCTCAGGACGGACGGTAAATGGGGCCGGGCTAAACCTCGATCAGCCGGTCGGGCAGCTCGTTGACGTCGTTTTCGGCGCGGGGGAAGTGTTCGGTTAAAACCGCGCCGACGCGCTCGACCGCGGCGATCATCCCGTCGGCGAGCCGTCCGGCGCGGATTTCGGTGAGCATCGCCGCCATCGCCGCACCCCAGGTCTCGGGCGCTACTTTGGAAGCAATCGCCTCGTCGGCGACGATCTCGGCGCGATGCTCCTTGAGGCTGAGGTAGATCAGCACCCCGGTGCGGCCGTGGGTGCGGCGCTCGGCCCCGACCTTGAAGCAGGTCACCGCGCGCGCCCGCACCCGCGCCGATCTCACCGGGCCGGGGATTAGGAAGAACTTGAGCGGCGGCCACAGCTGGATCAGCAGCGTACCGAGGAACTTGAGCGAGACGGCGCTGGCGGCGAGCGCGAAGATCGCGCGGGGGGTCCATTCGGTCGCCCAGCCGCCGGTCAGCCAGTCGTATTTCGCCAGATAGAACTCGGGAAACAGCGACAGCGCGGTGAGCGCAGCGATGGCGGCGAGCGCCGCCCAGGCCAGCGCCACGTCGGTGTAGCCGTCCGAACGGTCGGTGAGGATCGTCACGATCTCGCCCGCCGAACCCGCCTCGGCCGCGGCCACAGCCGCGGAAACCCGCGCCGCATCGGCTTCGCTGAGCATGGTTGCCTTGGCCATCACCAGCTCCCCGATGCCCCGCCGCCGCCGAAGCCGCCGCCGCCGAAGCCGCCGAAGCTGCCGCCCCCGCCGCTGCTACCGCCGCCGAAATCGAAGCCACCGCCGCCCCCTCCGCCGCGGCTCGAGTGGTGCAGGACCTCGCTCAGCCCCCACAGTACGATCCCCGGATCGATCCCGCTGCGGCGCACTCCGCCGCCGCGCCCACGGCGACCGAACAGCGAGATGAAGAACACCAGCGTCACGATCCAGAAGATGACGCTGCCGAACCTGATTCCTTCGACCCCGCGGTCGCTGCTCCGCGCGGCTGCGGCGGCTTCGGCGATGGCCTTCGCCTCTGCCGGATCGCGGTCGAGCTGGGCGACGATCGCATCGACCCCTTGCGCGATCCCGCCCGGATAATCGTCGGCCTTGAAGCGCGGAACGATCGTGTCGCGGACAATGCGCGAGGCGAGCGCATCGGGCATGAACTCTTCGAGCCCGTAGCCGACCTCGATCCTGAGCTTGCGGTCGGCCGGGGCGACCAGCAGGATCACGCCCTGATCGGTGTCCTTGCCGCCGACCCCCCAGGCCTGGCCGAGGTTGCTGCCGTACGTCTCGATCTCCTCACCATCGAGCGAGGATACGGTGACGACCAGCACCGCCCGCCCGGTCGCCTGGTTGTAAGCCCGCAGCTTGGCATCGAGCGCGGCTTCATCGGCATCGGGAATGATGCTCGCGCCGTCGTAGACCGGTCCCGCCGGCCGCTCGGGCAGCTTGGCCAGCGCCGGCGATCCGGCGAAAGTCAGGATCGCCAGCAGCCAGGTCAGAAGCAGGCGCATCGCCCGCACCTTTCGCTTTGCGCTCAGTTCGCCGCGGCGGACGAGGCGGGGGCGGGCTGGTTGTCGTTGACCGCGGGGGCCGGGGCGGGGGCTGCGTCGAAGTTGACGCTCGGCGCGGCGTCGGCGCCCGGTGCGGCCTTGAATCCGACCATCGGCTTGGCCCCGTGGATCAGCTTGGCGCCGATTGCGTCGGGGAAGGTTCGGATCGTGGTGTTATAGGCCTGGACCGCCTCGTTGTAGCGGGTGCGGGCGACGTTGATGCGGTTCTCGGTGCCCTCGAGCTGGGCCATCAGATCGGCGAAGCGCGCCTGGCTCTGCAGCTGCGGATAGTTCTCGACCACGGTGCGAAGCTGGCCGAGCGCCTGAGTCAGCTGGTTCTGCGCGTTCTGGAACTTCTCGAAAGTCGCCGGATCGGAAAGATCGTCGGTAGTGATGTTGATCGAGGTCGCCGCGGCGCGGGCCTGGGTAACATTGGTCAGGATCTGGGTTTCCGAAGCCGCCGCGCCCTTGGCGGTGGCGACGAGGTTGGGGACGAGATCGGCGCGGCGCTGGTAGGCGCTCTCGACGTCGGCCCACTTGGCCTTGGCGTTCTCCTCGGCGGTCGGCACGCTGTTGATCCCGCAGGCGGCGAGGCCGAGCGCGGCGACGGCGGCGAAAGCCATCCGCAGCGGATTGGCGAAGCGCGAAACGGACATCGGCAGTTCCCTCTCGAATTGGGCGCGGTCGGCGACCGGCTGATGGCGCTGAAGATAGCGAGTGTATTGCTCACTTCAAGCACCTCGCGCGATAGTTGCCACGCCGGGCCGGCGCTGGCAGTCTTGGCCAAGCGGCCACGGGAGGGACCAGGCATGTTCGGAGAATTCAAGACGTTCATCCAGCGCGGCAACGTGCTCGATCTCGCGGTCGGCGTGATCATCGGCGCGGCCTTCGGTAAGATTGTTTCCTCGCTGACCGACGACGTGATCATGCCACTGATCAGCCTCGTGACGGGCGGGACCGATTTCACCAACAAGTACGTCGTGCTGGCCGGTGCCGTGCCCGAAGGCGCGACCTATGCCGCGGCCAAGGCGGCGGGGGCGACCGTGCTCGGGCTGGGGGCCTTCGTCACCGCGGCGATCAACTTCGCAATCCTCGCCTTCGTGATCTTCCTGATCGTGCGTCAGGCCAACAAGGCGATGTCCCCTTCCGCCGCCGCCGGGCCGAGCGAGGTCGAGCTGCTGGCGGAGATCAGGGATGCGCTGAAAAACAAGTAGGACGGTTCGCGCAAAGCCCGCAAAGCACGCGAAGCGAGTCTAGGTGCCTGCGGCGCAGCCGCCTTTGCGATCTTTGCGGACTCTGCGCGAACCCCCTTTTTGCGCTCACTTCACATTAATCCGCGAAGGCCTATATAGGCCCTCGCCGGGTTCGCCCGGCTATGGCGATAAACTGCGGCGTGCAATAGGCGCAGCGGACCCGGGGGCAGTACCCGGCGGCTCCACCACCTCTCCTGTTGTCGCAGGGGTAATGACGGGGCCGAACCAGGATCGACGTGTGTTGAAAAGCGCTGTTTTTGCCCGGGCTGAGTAACCCGTTAAAGGCTCAAAACTCACAAGTGCCAACGACAACGAAGCACTTGCTCTTGCTGCGTAATTCTAGGGGCTAACGCCCTGACGTTACAATGCCAAGAACGGGGTCCGGGGCGTACCTTGCAACAGAAACGCCCCACTTTCCCGAAACGTCATCCCGGCCCCTTCCACCGTCATCCTGAACTTGTTTCAGGACCCATCGTGCCGCGTGTCCCGACCGCGCCGGCGTGACGCGACCTGGCCGCTAGGCCGATTGCCACATCGAACTGGGGTGGGATGCGAAATGGGTCCTGAAACAAGTTCAGGATGACGAAGCAGGGTAGGTTCGCGTTCGCGGTCGAGGCAGACCGCGGCTCAGCCGTTAGGCCTCCCGCGCCAGCTTCTCGTGCTTGAGGCAGTCGAGGATCTTCACCCCGGCCATCAGCACCGCGGTGCAGCAGGCGAGGAACAGCAGCTCGCCGCCCCAGCCGGGAAACTGGACGAGATAGGCCTTGCCCCGCTCGGTCGCGCCGAGCGCGAGCGCGTAGATGATCAGGTAGGCCTCGATTCCGTTCTTGATGACGAACAGGCGGCCGAATTTGCGAAGCATGTGCGATCCCGATGACATGAGTCGATGAATGCTGTCTCGCCCCCGCAGGTTCCCCTTGCAAGCTCGGTAACCATTCATTTGTGCCAATTCGGAACCGTCAGGCGAGCTCGGACAGCTCCAGCGCGGCGAGCAGTGCCGCGCGCGCAGCGATCACGCGCTTCGCAAGTTCGGGTGA
This sequence comes from Novosphingobium sp., assembly GCA_050725835.1. Classification (GTDB taxonomy): domain Bacteria; phylum Pseudomonadota; class Alphaproteobacteria; order Sphingomonadales; family Sphingomonadaceae; genus Novosphingobium. Next base: position 605 of record JBOHIC010000240.1, on the reverse strand, counting down.
GCCGACTTCGCTGGGTGCAATCGTCTCCGGCCAATGCGCCGCGATCACCGCTTCGATCCGCCCGGCCTTGGCCTCGTCGAGCATGAACCGCGGATCGACCGTGCTCGGGTCCGCCACCACCCGCAGCCGCAGGCAAGCCGGGCCGCCGCCGTTGGCCATCGACTGGCGCACGTCGACCGGGAGCACGCGGCGGATCGGGCCGTTGCTGGCGAGCATGCCGTCCAGCCAGGCGCGGACCCGGGGATGCTCCCAGGCTTCGGTAGGGATCACCAGCGCCTGCTCGCCACCGGCGAGGGTGAGGAGCTGGGCGTTGAACAGGTAGGACTGGATCGCGTCGGCCAAGCTAACCGCCGCGGCAGGGACCACGACGAACTCGGCTTCGGGCAGCGCCGCGCGGATCGCGACATAGGTGCCCTCGGGATCGGCGAAGGCCAACTCGTGCGTGAACAGCACCCGCTCGTTGGCCACCGCGACGACATCGTTGTGGAACGCCCCCGCGGCGATCGCCGCGGGGTTCTGCTCGACGAACAGCGTGCGCGCCGGATCGAGCCGGTGGAGCCGGGCGACCGCGCGGCTCGCCTGCTCGTGCTGGCGCGCGGGGAAGG